>CAZXWS010000028.1:0-14801 GCA_964644605.1 uncultured Gammaproteobacteria bacterium | reverse complement strand
AGGGTTTGACATGCTAGCGTTCTATTCTGATGAAAGTCGGAAAATCCGCAAGGAGGCTAGCACAGGTGCTGCATGGCTGTCGTCAGCTCGTTCCGTGAGGAGTGCCATTAAGTTGGACAACGAGCGCAACCCCCATTCTGTGTTAAATCTGTCACAGAAGACGGTCCCGCCTTTGGCGGGAAGGAAGGAGGGGCAGACGTCAAGTCAGCATGGTCCTTATACCCTGGGCTACACACATGTTACAATGGACAATAACAACGGGCTTTGCCAGCGTGTAAACGTGAGCAAACCCCTTAAATTTGTCCTCAGTTGGGATTGAGGTCTGCAACTCGACCTCATGAACGCGGAATTGGTAGTAATCGTGGATCAGCATCGCCGCGGTGAATACGTTCTTGCCTCTTGCACACACCGCCCGTCAAACAAACAAAGTCGGTGATATCCGAATCCGCCTATGGTGGAGAGGGTATTGTCGGCGATGGGTGTTAAGTCGTAACAAGGTAGCTGTTCTGGAAGGAGCAGCTGGATCACCTCCTTTCTTTTTTTTATTAGTTTATTTCTAAATTGTAAATTTAGAAATACAAACTAAATCTCCGGAGCTTTGCGAAGGAGATATTTTCTCAGTTATAAGAAAATACTAGTCGCTTGACAAGCGACTCATAAATTTTGTCGATCAAGTTAGGATTCGCCTAACCCGTTTATTAGATTAAATGCTTTGCAAGACTGACGATTATTTATATAAAACTTCATAAATAATTATCCCTATCCCTATCACCATTCCTACTATTGCAAATGTTTGGTATATGATATAGATAGCATGATTATCAAGATTTTTAAAACCAAAATCAAACGGTCTATATTTTCGTTCATAGAATTGATGAGAAAACCAATAAATCATCTCACCTAAACTTCTCACTGCAATATATACTCCGACCATAATCACCATAAACTTTATAGAAAACAAGACAAGTAGTAAAATCATTACTAAGAGAGGGAATAACACCAGAAGATCTCCTTGTACAAAAAAAGAAAAAAGCTTAAAAACTGTAGGCAGTTCAGTAAAAAACCACTTATTATTTATAGAAAATATTCTTTTTAACATCATACATAAAATTACGCAGATGCTTAATTACCTTTTATTAAAATAAATCTTATCGCCGGGCTTTGGATACTTAAATGCTTGCGCCGCTGAACGAGAAAGTTGGACATTTATAATTTTATAATATGGATTTCCCTTGTTCAAAAGACGTGGACAATACATTAACATGTGATCCCGCAATATTTCAAGATTTTCTGTTATTAAAACTCGGTTTTTGATCCCATTAATTGATACCTCTAAATTATTAGTAACTCCTAAAAATTCTTTTAAAGTCTCCACTTGGATAGTTGTTTCAATATTACCGAGTGAATCTATATGTCCAACATATAAGTCAAAAAGTTCTGGAATTTTATTAGTATGTGATTCATCAAGATCCATTTCATCTTCCATTGAGTCCATTAAATGAGCAGATAGTCTGGCAAATAATTCTTTAATATCTTTACGTTCTTCATCTATTAAATTAGTGTATTCATAAATCTCATCAATTTTTGATTTTATTAGTGAAAAATTATATGAAGCATTGGTACCGATTACATAAAGACCTGATTGTAGACGAAGGATAAAAGGATTGGTGTCTGTAATGCTTAAAACATTTTGAGAATATAAATTTAAACTTAAGTGTTGCAGTATAACAGTCTCCAATGGTCGGCCATACTCTTCCTCCGTCTGTGAAAGAGTGGCGAGAATATACGCAAATTCAATAATTGAACAGGCATATACAAAAGATATACTAATTCCTACTGGATCTTTTACAAAACCTTCAACCATACTTCTCATCTGCTGCTGATATAAAGGATCTGATGCAAAATCTGAAACAATAATTAATTTTTTCATGGTTATTCTTCGAGTATCGATCGGGCTACCTCATCAAATGAAATAACACCTAATATATGTTTATCATCATCTATCACTGGAAAAGATCGAATTCGATACTTCAGCATTTTTTTTAATGCGATCTCTCGAGGTGTACGTAAATGCACTACGATAACATTCTGATTCATAAATTTATGTGCTGGTGTATCTCCCTCCTGCATTATCATTTCATGCAGATTAAATACTCCAATAAGTTGATCCTGATCATTAACTACATAAATAGCGTTAAAAAAATAAAAATCTTCAGTTTCTTTTTTTATTTTTGACCGAATAGTATTGACAGTATCGTTTGATTTCACAGTTAGAAATTGAGTAATCATCAACTCTCCAATTGGAGTAGAGGAAAGACGAATGAGATGAGTAACATCTTTTCTAGTTTTGTCGTCCAAAAGAGCCTCAATCTCTTCTCGTTTCTTTTCAGGCAGTGCAAGCAAAATATCTGCTGCCTCGTCTGCCTCAACTAGATTAAGTACTTCAGCTGCTTTTTCAGGACTAAATGTCTTAAATAAACCTTTCTGATAGGACAGATTTAAATTTTGTATAACTTCCGCAGCAAATTCCTGGTCAAGAAGTGCCAGCACTTTGCTTACATTGTATATATTTGTTTTCTCCAAATGATCTGCCAAATCCTCTGGGCGTATTTTTTCTAATTTTTCTTCTTCTTTTTTTAATACAATACGGCCACGTGCTAATTCCAATGGCTGAATGTCAGCCCAAGATAAAAATTCTGGTTTAATCCGCTGACCAAAAGGTTTCAAAAAATATTCAGTAACTGCCTGTAGTTTTAGCCATCGAAGAATTCCAAATAATCCGATATCTACGCCAGCAATGAAATAAGAAGGTTTATCCTGAATAGCAACATCATTTACACGCACAACTTTATTACCTTTAATATCAATTATCTGCTGATCCATTAGATTCTTATGAACATATAACTCGTTTTCCGCAAGTGGTACTATTTCATAGTTTTTATTTATGATGATTTGATTATTTATACGTAATAAATATTGAAGTGGTACTTTTGGACTCTGAATAGAGGGCTGTTGAGTGTGCACGTCAAGACTAAGTTTAGTAATCAATGGTTGCTCACCGGCAATAAAAATAAGATCTTTTAATTTACCGACACGCACGCCATCTTCCGTTATTACATCCTTCCCGCATATATCGGAAAAATAAATCATGAAGTTATTATAAACAATTATTGATATGAATGTGTCATGAAGTCGAATGACAAATGTAGTGGGTGGACTTGAGAGGACTTGAACCTCTGACCTTTCGGATGTAAGCCGAATGCTCTAACCAACTGAGCTACAAGTCCAAAACGATGAGTCTAAAGACTATCGTCTATAGTCTATAGACTATTTAGTGGGCGTGCCAGGGATCGAACCTGGGACCTCATTCTTATCAGGAATGCGCTCTACCACTGAGCCACACGCCCATGTAATCTGAGATAAAATTATAACATAGAAACAGGATTATTGAACATGTTTAATATAGTTAAGACTTATTGTAAAAAAATTAAAAATGATGAATAATTTATACATTATTATTCGTCTATTTACCCATGAAAATCGGACCACAAAAACTGCTTGAGTTAGTTAAAAAAGATAAATTGGTCGAGGGCCTCGCTGATCGAGAACTTACTAATCCGGAAGGGGCTGGATTTGATCTTCGTCTCGGTGAAGTCCACAGAATTTCCGGCAAAGCCTTTTTAGGAATAGATGAGCGTGAGACACCGAACGTTGAGACCATACTCACATACGATCCGAATAAAAAACAGTCGATTACCATCCAACCAAATGAATTTTATTTAGCAACTACCATTGAGTCTGTAAATACACCGCAAGATATGACCATAAACTTTAAGCCACGCTCCACTACGTTCAGAAGCGGACTCTTTATTCGTACTGGAAATACAGCCCCAGGGTATAAGGGTAAATTTACTTTCGCAATTAAAAACGAAGGACCTGTTCCAGTAACTTTAGAACTTGGCTGCCGTATCATTCATGCCCAATTTGAGTATGTGGAAGGAGGGGGAAATATGTACCGCGGTCAGTGGCAAGGAGGACGCGTTACCACTGAAAAAAGGGAAAAACAAGTTTAATAAACTTTTATGAAAACGAAACATCCTGAGTATCAATATCTCGATTTGTTGCAAGACATATTAAAGAATGGAACACGAATAGTTGATCGTGGTACCGATGTTGTTCTTTACAGTGTGTTTGGGAGACAGACTCATTATGATCTTTCAAAAGGATTCCCGCTTTTAACCACTAAACGTGTTTACTGGAAAGGTGTCTTGCATGAGCTGTATTGGTTTCTTTCCGGACAATCAAATATTAAATACTTAGTAGATAATAACGTTCATATCTGGGATGATTACCCGTATAAATATTATGTACGCAAAATGAATAAGTCAAAAGTGCCTGCACTGACAAAAGAAGAATTTGTTACCAAAATTAAAGAAGATGCACAGTTCGCTAAAAAATATGGAGAACTACCGCGAATATACGGTGAGATGTGGAGACGTTGGCCGACGCGCACTGGTAGAACAATCGATCAACTTAAGTGGATTATTCAGGAATTGAAAGACGATCCATATGCAAAAAATCTCATAGTTAACTCATGGAACCCAGAATACTTGTATACGATGGCCGAGTACAATGATGCCTCACTGTTTCCCATATGCCATAATATGTATCAAATAAATTTAAAAGGCGGTAAACTCAGTTTACAACTCTATCAACGAAGCGCAGATATGTTTCTTGGTGTGCCGTTTAATATCGCAAGTTACGCCCTACTTACTATCATTCTTGCGAAGGTTACTGGGTACGAACCGGGAGAATTTATCCACACGTTTGGGGATGTACATATTTATGAAAATCATATCGAGCAAGTCAAAGAACAATTAAAACGAGAACCCCGACCATTTCCTACAATTAAACTCGATACGTCGATAAAAAATATTGATGATTTTCATCCTGATCAAGTTATATTAAAAAATTATGACCCCCATCCTGCACTCAAAGGTGAACTAACGGTTGCCGGCGGATTGTATGAGGGAAAAAACAAAAAGTGACTAAACCAAAAATCAGTATCATTGTTGCTACGACAAAAGTCAGACTGATCGGAAACAGAAAAACGAATGATTTATTATGGCATATACCTGCAGAGTTAAAACGTTTTAAAGAAATTACAACAGGCCATCCAATAATCATGGGGCGAAAAACATATGAATCTATCGGTCGAGTACTCCCAAATCGAACCAACATTATTATTACACGTGACACAAATTTCTCAGTTCCTCAAGCCATAGTTGTTCATTCTTTAGATGAAGCTATTCAACGTGCATCAACAATAGATCAAAATGAAATTTTTATTATCGGTGGTGGACAAATTTTTGAACAAGCCCTTCCGCTTGCTAATAAATTATACGTGACGATTGTTGAAGGAAATTTTAAAGGCGATGTATATTTTCCTGATTACTCTTCATTTGACAAAATCATTTTTCAACAAAAGCAAGAATCAGACGGCTATATCTACACTTTTTACGAACTAGAACGATCCTAGTTTCATTTCATTATAACATCATAATGTAATAGAAATTATCCCTGCAAAAATCGCTTGCAAAATAAAAAGTCCTTCATTATATTTGTAGCTAATGCTATCAGAACTGACAATTTTTACAACTTCTTGCTTAGCGAGTTTAGCACTTCGTGGCTCTCTCGGACAAAGAGATCAGAAACTTATTCATAACCCTCGTGCTGAGTATGAAAATAATGACCGTTTACGACGAAAAACTGTTTTGATAAATCAATTCTCCCGTACTTTGAAAACACAGTTTTCATAATGAATGTTACTCCAGCTCTCCAGTTTACGGATAAGAGCGCACGTTATTTATCTCAATCTGCTAATCCTTAGACTGGAGAGCACTCCACATTTTACTTAGATTCATTGGAGGATACAAATGAGAGAGGAGGACATTCTGGAAACTGTGCGACTCGCAGCTGAGCGACTGTTTCCGGAAGGTGGAAAGATCGCTGCTCGGGTGATGAGAGCCATCGAGAAGTTGGATGTAGCTGCTGTAAAACGGCTACTTCCTACCTTCGACACCGTCGCGGAAAGGGATATGGCGAGAATTATCATCGATAATTTGCTGATCTTGGCAAAACGCGCCAAAAGCGCCACAGTCAGTCAGCCGACGACTCACCATAATCCGCGACTCAGTCGCGTCGCCTAACTAATATGCTTTACCGCGGAGAGAGTGTTTGGAAAAGGGAAAGATGCAATGGCCGCATCTTAACTCTAATCCAGCTGTACACTCTCTCCGCGCTTCACACACTTTCAAAATGATATAATAATGCTTATGGCATCATTAAAAATAACCCATACTTCCTGGAACTTAACTCCACTTTTTAAAAACGATGACGATCCGCAAATAGAAATAGGACGTGAAATAATTACAAAAAAAAACTATGCATTCATCAATAAATGGAAGGGTCGTACTGATTATTTAACAGACCCTGCAGTCTTAAAAGAAGCACTTGACGAATATGAAATACTGGCACGTAAATATTTTGGCGGCGGGAATGAAGGTTATTACTTTGGTTTAAGAACTTCCCAAAATGAACATGATCCCGTACTTCGTGCTAAAGAAAATAAAGCTGAAGAATTCGTAAAACAAATAGCAGTCGATATCCAATTTTTTACACTTTCCATTGCAAAAATTGCACCTTCACTTCAAACAAAATTTTTACAGTACAAGCCATTAGAGCCATACAAACATTTCTTAGAAAAATTATTTGCTGAAGCAAAGTATCTCCTTTCGGAAGAACAAGAAAAAATACTCATTCTAAAAAGTGGACCGGCTCACGGTAATTGGACCCGTATGCTTTCAAGTTTTTTATCAAAAGAAGAGCGAGCTGTAACTGCTGAAGATGGAAAAAAAGTAAATAAAAACTTTTCCGAAATCATCAGTCTTATGGAAAGCACTCATAAAAAAACGAGAGACACTGCGGCTGCAGCATTTAACGATATTCTAGCAAACTACACTGATGTTGCAGAAAATGAGATTAACTCGATCTTGCAAAATAAAAAAATAGACGACGATCTACGTGGATTAGACCGACCAGACTTATCACGTCATTTAAGCGACGATATGGAATCTTCAGTAGTTGATACACTTATTCAAACAGTAAGCGAAGATTTCGAAACAGCCCACAGATTTTATGCGTTGAAAGCAAAATTACTAGGACTAAAAAAACTAAAGTATCACGAACGCAATATACCATATGGCACTATGGACAAAAAGTATCCATTTGAGCAAGCAGTTGAACTCATCTACACAGTTTTTGATAATCTTGATCCTCAATTTTCAGATATCATGAAGCAATTTATAGAGCAGGGGAGCGTCGATGTCTACCCTAAAAAAGGCAAGCGTGGCGGTGCCTTCTGCGCGCATTACCTCATCACGCAACCCACATATATTTTGCTTAATCATACCGATAAACTAACCGATGTTTTAACATTCGCCCACGAGTTAGGACACGGGATCAATAATGAATTGATGCGCGCAAAACAAAATGCGTTAAGTTTCTCAACACCTCTGTCAACCGCGGAAGTAGCTAGCACTTTCATGGAAGACTTTGTGCTCAAAGAACTCCTCAAAGAAGCGAATAATGAGCTAAAACTGAGTATATTAATGAAAAAATTAAATGATGATATTTCAACAATATACAGGCAAGTAGCTGCGTATAAATTTGAGCAGGAGCTACATCAAGCGTTTCGTGAAAAAGGGTATTTGTCCTATAAAGATATTGGAACTCTATTTCAAAAAAATATGGCAGCATATATGGGACCCGCTATAGAACAATCAAAAGGCTCAGAAAATTGGTGGATATACTGGAACCATATACGCTCATTTTTTTACGTCTACTCATATGCGTCAGGCCTTCTGATATCTAAATCTCTCCAGTATTCAGTAGCTCAAGATCCAACATTTATTTCGACAGTCAAAAATTTCCTATCGGCAGGAAGTTCAGAGTCACCGGTCAAAATATTTAAAGCGATGAATATTGATATTACTGACAAAAATTTTTGGGCCAAAGGTTTACAAGAAATAGACGCTCTTCTTAATGAGACTGAAACACTAGCTCAAAATCTCCATAAAATTTAAATGGGGCAGCGACTTAATTATTACTAAAAACCTATATTGAAATACCTAATCATAAACCTGTGTGTAGGGACAGGTCGAGACCTGTCTCTACCTCATTTATGTAAATTTTCTTTAAAATAGTGCTCACTTGAACAAATTTTCAGATAATTTAAAGTTTGTAGTCTTGATCAGTTAAATCCGCTAGTAATCCGCGCAAATCCTCTTTATAATGATTTTTATGAAGCAGTTTTTTCCAGATTATGCAAAGTCATACTTTCATAATCTTTATGAAGCAATCGTAAATATTTTCATTTTTTTACCTTATTTTTTTTCAGTCGGTACATTTTTCAAAACTTTATTCTCACCGTGGAAAAATATTCGCTCCACAAAAACGCAAATAGGATTTACTTTTAGTGACTACTTTGATCGTTTGGGCTTTGATCTCGTATCAAGAGGCATGGGTTTTTTTATGCGTTCTTCAATCATTCTTTTTTACTTAATTTTCCAAATCATTTTACTTATATCTCTTCCATTTGTCATAGTTGCTTCAGTCATTTTGTTACCATTCTTTTATACAGTATCACTTTTGACAAAGTCAGAAGACCAAAAAAAACAATTATTGAAAACTGCTTTTATCAAGGCTCACCTATTAAACGACTCCAACTACACCATTGTCGAATCCTGGTTTCAAGAATATTATTTACGCAATTATTACCGTTCAAAATGGTGGAAACTAGAAAATCTCGCTGCAGTACCGCCCATGGGACGCGACTGGTCTGCTGGATTTACGCCCTCTCTTGACCAAGTTTCAGAAGACCTTGCCGATCCTTCATATCAACAAAATATGAAACATGTTGTTGACAGAGTAAAAGAAGTAGAACAAATAGAACGAATACTTTCAAAAACCGACGAAGCAAATGTCGTAATTGTCGGTGATGAAGGAGTTGGGAAACACACAATCGTTGATGCATTCGCTAAAAAATTATATGAAGGAAAAACCACTCCAGTATTAATGTACAAACGCATATTGAAACTCAACATGCAACGCATACTCACACAGTATAGTGACCAGTCAAAACGAGAAGAATTTTTAGAAACACTCTTTCGGGAAGCTGCTGAAGCAAAAAATGTTATCTTATTCATAGAAAATCTCGACAAATATGTCTCAAATTCTCAAGGAAGAGTCGATCTGACTATTCCAATTGAAAAATATGCCAAAACTGACAAAGTACAAATAATAGGTACCAGCAGTCCCTTTTTATACCAGGAATTTATTTTTCGAAACGACAAAATAAATAGAATATTTTCTAAATTAGACGCGTATGAAATATCGAAAGAACAGGCGTTACAAATACTCTTGGATACAGTTGAATCTTTTGAAAAACGCTACCAAGTTGCAATTCCATTTGAAACTCTTCAACTTGTTATTGAAAAAAGTGATTTTTATATTACCGCTATCCCATTTCCTGAGAAAGCTATGCAGCTCTTAGATATGGCTTGTGTTTACACCACTCAAACTCTTAATCAAAGCCAGGTTTTACCAGCCGTCATTGACACAGTTATTTCTGAAAAAACACATGTTCCTTCCACATTATCTGATGAGTTAAAACAAAAATTACTACAAATAGAATCACTACTCACGCAACGTATAATCAACCAACCAGAAGCAATAAGTGAAATATCATCGTCCCTCCGGCGCTCATTTATTTTATTAGGTAAACGAAAAAAACCACTTGCTTCAGTTCTCTTTTTAGGACCAACAGGAGTAGGGAAGACAGAGACAGCTAAAGCAATTAGTGAAGTTTTTTTTGGAAAGCCTCAAGGTGATAGCAGTTCTTCATTTCTACGTTTTGATATGTCTGCGTATCAAATGAGAGAAAATATTCCGCAACTAATCGGATCTATTGAGACGGGAAACCCAGGATTATTAACATCCGCAGTTCGTGAACATCCATACGGTGTGCTTTTGCTTGACGAACTCGAAAAGGCAGACAAAAACTTACTCAATATATTTCTTACTATACTTGATGAAGGTTACTACACCGATGGCTTTGGAAAACGGGTAGACTGTAAAAATCTTATTATAATAGCTACATCTAATGCAGGGGCAGAGTTATTTTACCTCAATTCCACAAGTAGTCCTACCCAAACTTCTCTTACTCAACTAGACCTAGTGAATCATCTTATCCAAAGTCACATATATACTCCTGAGTTTTTGAATCGTTTTGATGGCATTATAATGTACCGGCCTCTTCAGTCAGAAGGGGCAACACAGCTTGCAAAAAAAATGCTGATGTCTATAACAGAACAACTTAAAAGTATTTATCATATAAATATATCTGTTACAGATAATACTTTAAATACTATTGTCAGTAAAAGTTACGATCCAGCGTTTGGTGCGCGAGATATGGAACGAGTTCTTAGAAAGGAAATTGAAGACAACATAGCTAAAATGATACTTGCCAACCAAATAAAAGAGGGCGATTCAATCCAATTATAGCTGTAAATTAATTGACAAATTATCAATTTATAATTACAATAGCTAACATGGATAAGAAGCTAGTAGGGCTTATTTTTCTTTTTCTGATTTCGTTTGCAGTCTTTTCGACTCTTGTGGTGTTTAACCGCCCGCTTACTCAGCTTACTCGTGCTCGGGAGGATACCGCACCAAGCGCATCAGAATCGCTATTGATTGTCCGTAAAAGTAGTACAGAGGCACTTACAGGGCCAGTAAAATCGAATGGACAAGATAGTGCAGAGGTGGTAGTATTCGTGCGAAATTCTGTAAGACGTAATCTCGATAATAAGCTAGTAGAATTAACGACTACTACCGGCCAAGTTCAGGAAGGTATTATTAAAACAAAAGAAGGAAATGCTATCTTCCATGTTACATCTACTGCTCCGGGTACTGCAGAAATCTCAGCTCGTGTCAACGACGGGGAGCACAATGTACTACTCGATCAAAAAGCCACTGTCGTATTTCAGTAATTATTTATTATATTTTTATGAAAATAAAAAAAGTAGTTATTCCCGCTGCTGGATTTGGGACACGGTTCCTACCGCAAACAAAAGCGATGCCTAAAGAAATGCTACCAGTAGTCGATAAACCGGTTATTCAATATGTTGTTGAGGAAGCTGTAGCAGCAGGTATAAAAAATGTTATTATCGTTACCGGAGCACTTAAACGTGCCATTGAAGATCACTTTGACGCTCCAAGCGAAGACTTAACTAAAAACTTAAAAAAAGCCAATAAAGAGGATTTATTGGAGCAAGTGCAGGAAATTTCAGAAATGGCTAATTTTATATATCTTCGCCAAAAAGGACCATACGGAAATGGTACACCGATACTTGACTGTGAACCGGTTATTGAAAACGAGCCATTTGCAGTATTGTGGGGTGATGAATTTGTTTTCTCCACACCTCCCCGACTCACCCAAATGATAGAAGCATATGAAAAGTACGGAGGTGTTATTACAACCGGCATTAAATTCGAAGATAAAAATTACTTAAAACGATTTGGAGTCGCTGATATCGAAACAATTCCTGGTGAAACAAATATTTTCAAAGTTAAAAATATTATTGAAAAACCAGAACCTGATGAAGCACCTTCTAATCTAGCAATAATTGGTGGTTACATTCTTCCACCAGAGATATTTAGTGCATTAAAACGACTTAAGCCCGGAAAGGGTGGAGAGTTGTGGCTTGTCGATGCAATTAATATACTCAGAGATGATGGAGTTCCTATCCATGCCGTCGAAATCCAAAATGCAAAGTACTATGATACAGGAGAAAAATTAAAGTATTTACAAACAACCATTGATCTTGCATTACAGCACCCAGATATAAAGGATGAATTCAGCACATATCTAAAAAATTTAAAAATATAATTCGTTTGAAAATTCTATATCTGGCTGTTACAATTGTACAACTATGAAAAAAAGTGACGCAAACATACTTGAAGATTTGTTTACAGCCCAAGCACATTTAGGCCATAAAACAAATCGTATCCATCCTAAAGCAGAAAAGTATATCTATAAAATTGATAATGGCGTATCTATTATCGATCTTACGCAGACCGCAACCCTATTGCAGAAAGCTGAAGAATTTGCTTCTTCTTTAGGCAAAGATGGTAAAACACTTCTTGTAGTTGGCACTAAAAAAGTAGCTGCAGCTGCTCTTCTTGAATTATGCACAAAATACGGTGTTCCTTATATTACAAGCAAATGGCCGCCAGGTCTTATTACTAACTTCGACAGTATCATGAAAAATATTAAAAAAATACAAGATCTTCGTTCACAAAGAGATGCAGGTGAATGGGAACAGTTAGTAAAACATGAACAAAGCCAATTAAAAAGAGAGTTATCACGAGCTGAAAGAGTATATGGAGGTATTAGTGGCTTTAAAAAAATTCCAGATGCATTATTTGTTATAGATCTGAAAAAGGAGAAAAATGCATTGATTGAGGGTAAAAAAAGTAACACTCCTGTCATTGCGATTACCGATACAAATGTAAATCCGGATGTTGAATTCCCCATTCCTGCGAATGATGATGCAGAAACTTCCATCCGTTTTATAGCTGAAAAGGTTTTATCAGCTTACTCTTCAGCAAAAGAGCAGAGCAAATAATACCCTAACGCTGTATACTAATTATTATTACAGTTTTTCTACACACGTATGGCACTTGATTTGAACAAACTAAAACAACTTCGTGAAGATACAGGTGTATCGTTTGCATTATGTAAAAAAGCTCTTGAACAAACTGATAACAATATAGAGCAAGCAAAAAAGAAACTTGAAGAATGGAGCGGTGAAAAACTATCCGAAAAAGCTAGCCGAACAACATCACAGGGTGGTATTTTTTCCTATGTTCATCACAATCGTAAGGTTGCCGCATTACTTGAACTTTTAACAGAGACAGACTTTGTGTCAGGAAATGATGAATTTAAAAAACTCGGTAATGAACTCGCAATGCAACTAGCAACCTTTCCTGCTGAAACAGTGGAAGAGTTTTCTAAACAAGAATATATTCGTGATAGCAGCAAAACTGTTGAACAACTAGTAAAAGAAGCTGTACTTAAGTTTGGTGAAAATGTTAAAATTGGTAAGTTTACGAGATTTGCATTATAACTATGGAGGTACTTTCAGAAATAAAATCCTTCAACCACAAAGCGATCAGCCAACTCAAAGAGGATTTGAAATCTATCCGTAGTGGACGCGCCAATCCAGCTTTACTTGAGAACCTTATCGCTGAAGTATATGGAGGCTCTACCAAACTCAAACTCTTAGAGCTAGCCAGTATAATGACCGAAGGACCTTCTGCATTAACCATTGTCCCATTCGATCCGTCTACAACATCTGATATAGAAAGAGCAATATTAAAATCCCCGCTTGGTCTTACTCCACAAGTACAAGGATCACGTATTACAGTCCGAATTCCTCCGTTATCGCAAGAACAGCGCGAAAAATTACTCAAAGTAATAAGCCAGTCTATTGAAGAAAAAAAACAAATGATCCGTAATTACCGCGATGAGGCAAGAAAAAAACTGAAAGCCCAGCTTGAAAAAAAAGAAATTACAGAAGATGATAAGTTCAGAACAGAAAAAGAAATTGACAATATCACGCAAGAAGCAAATACGGAAATTCAATCTATACGGGAAAATAAAGAAAAAGAAATAATGGAAGTATAATCATTGCTTCATTGTTACATTGTTTCATTGCAATGAAATCATGAAGCCATGAAACAATAAAAAAAATGTTTACAATCATATCATTTATCCTCATACTGGCTCTCCTCGTACTTGTCCATGAGTTTGGACACTTCATCGCAGCTAAAAAAAGCGGAGTATACGTTGAAGAATTTGGATTCGGTTTACCACCTCGCCTGTGGGGTAAGAAAATCGGTGAAACAATTTACAGTATTAACTGGCTACCTATTGGCGGTTTCGTAAAAGTGTACGGTGAAGAGTATCATGAGCAAGATAAAAATTTTGATCCTGCTCTAAAAAATAAAGCATTTATTTATAAAAAACCCTGGCAAAAAATACTCATACTTACCGCAGGTATTATTGGTAATTTCTTGCTTGGATGGCTGCTTATATCTTTTCTATTTACACAAGGCGTCCCGTCACCGACAAATAAGGTAATTGTAGAAACAATTCAACCTAACTCTCCAGCACAAGAAGCAGGGCTTAAAAAAAATGAAGAAGTCATAATCTTAATTAAAGATAAGGAATATAAACTGAGTTCTTCAAACGATCTTATATCGTTAACAAAAAAATTTGCTGGAGAACCCATCGAACTTATCGTTCAAAATAGTAATGGTACTCGAAAAGTGACAGTAACTCCCCGCAAAAATCCGCCTGCAGGACAAGGGTCATTGGGCGTAGTAATAACATCTTTTGTCGAAAAAAAATATCCATGGTACACAGCTCCTTTTTACGGACTCATGGAAGCCTTTAATATTACGAGAAATATTGTGACAGAATTACTGCGCACTCTCTTCCAATTTGCCACATTCCAACAACCTAAGGTTGATGTCGCTGGGCCAATCGGTATAGCTCGTTATACAGACGAAGCTCGAAACTATGGTATAAAAGCTCTCATGGAGCTTGTTGCACTGCGCTCACTGAATCTAGCTGTTGTTAATATTCTCCCATTTCCAGCACTCGATGGAGGAAG
>CAZXWS010000027.1:0-3505 GCA_964644605.1 uncultured Gammaproteobacteria bacterium | reverse complement strand
TGAGTTCATAAAACTTGACAAGTGAACCTAAAATATTAGTAAGTGAATCATATGCAGAAATATCACAGGCAGCGGCTATACGTGATCCTTTATTTTCTAGCCACCCATTTTGTTCAGCGGTGGCATACGCAGTGTATGCTTCAGTCCATTTTCCCGATCCCGGACGCACTCCGCCAGAAAAAACAGCCAGTGCGTTTTCTAATCCTTTAGTGCGCTCAGTAACTATTTTGGTATCGTCAATATACCTATTGGTTTCACCCTTCTGGAACGACCAGAGTGACCATTGTTCGTCATTAGTAATCGTTTGATTAGGATACACTACGACATTTTCTTTGAATGAACCCAGACATGGCAGTATTACAAGCGTGTTAGCCCGTTGAGCCCAATCAGCATCTGCTTTTAATGCTGCTTCTCGCTGTGTAACAAGTTGCTTTGTCGACTCAGCATCCATCGATATTTGCACAGTTTCAGGAAGAGAGGCTGGAACTAGGATTTCAGGTTGTACTGCCATGTATCGTTATAAACAAACTATTTATACATTTGACAACAATTAGTTATTCTGTTATAACCACGTTATAACATCCGCAAAGTTAAGTTATTTACCCGAACAAATTTTCAGATTTTTAAAATTCTGAAAACTTAAACGGGATATTCCGCGGATATCGATTTTATGCGTAAACAAAAAATCATAAAAGTAGGGAATTCTTTAGCTGTCACATTACCTGCAGAGTTTGTAAAAGAAGCCAATATCCAGGCAGGAGAGGAGTTTGTAGTGGAGTGCAATCCTTCTCATAAAACAGTGTACATGACTCAGCCGAAAGCAAAACATAATCCAAAACTTACACCTGAATTTTATGATTGGCTTGATGAAATAAGCACAAAGTATAAAGATGCTATTAAAGAATTAGCAAATACATGATATGGAAGTATTGTATGTGACGATTGACGAGGCGTATGCCGTACACGAACGTATGGTGGAAATCGGTGGAGGAAGGGCGAGAGTCCGCGATTTCACATTACTTCATTCTGCAGTAAAGCGACCCAAAGCCACATTCAGGGGATATGATATGCACAAAACAATTTGGTCAAAAGCCGCCGCTCTGATGCATTCTTTAATAATGAATCATCCGTTCAGTGATGGCAATAAACGTACCGGTTACTTTTCTACTCATCTTTTTTTAAGAAAGAACGGATATGATTTGATAGCAGAAAAAAATGAACTTATTTCATTTTGTCTTCGAGTTGATAACGAAGGCCTTACTGTAGAGCAAATCGCCTCCTGGTTAAAAAATCATTCAGCATACCTTTAAGAGTATCGTCTCTGTAACTAATGTGTGCTTGAGAGATGTATCAAGAAGATGAGAAATTAATATCGAAGACTATATATGTCTTTGATTGCACTCGCAAAATTAAATGAAGTATGGCACAGCATATGCACTCGAAAATTCTCGCTGATCTGCGCTCCTTCTTTTACATCATACTGCTTGAGAGATATTGCATCTGTTTTTGAAGCCACTACCATTTTTGTTCCAGTGGGATCAAGCCGCATACCCTTACCCCAACAGTAATCCTCTTCAAAACCTGAAAAAATAGCTGCGACTGAAATAACTAAGGTTATTAACGCAAGAGCTACTGCAATTTTTTGAGATGATTTGCGAATAAAATAAAATAGTAAGCCAACTGCAATGATCAGTAGGACATGTACTATGCGATTTGTAGCTTGAAAGTAACCCACAGCTATAAGCATGAACCAATACAAAGGCAATAAGGTTAAAATAACTGCAAGACGGTAGGGGAGTGAGTGTGGTTTCTTGCTGAACAGTGTATACGCAAGTAATGCATTCACAACGAGAGAGAACAATACAACGCCATTTGGTGTGTATGCTTGTAAAAATGACTGCAGGGAGATAAATGGCTCTACGCTGTAGGCACTGGTGACCAAAACAAAAATGAATAGTATACAGAGTAATAGATTCGCGGAACCGAGCATTGTATGTTTAGTCATACACTATTTTATCATGAAGTTACTCAAAGCCTTGTATCAAGGAGCGAATTTCAATAACTGCTCGATCTATCTCAAATTTTTTAGGTACGTGTATAAATCCATACTGAGTATTCATCTTTTTACTTTTAATTGAACTTGCCAATAAAAAAGAGATCAAATTACAGTATGAATTCCCGATACCCATGCTCAGTTTCGTATTACTGGATGGTAACAGAAACTCAGAAATAGAAATTGATTCATATTGTCTCCCTAATATTATGTTCCTAAATCTATTCGTACACTGTCTCTCTACTCTTAATTTGTCTTTGTCTTTACCCGAGTATTCACCTAATCCAATAATATAAGTGAAGTTTTCCTTTAATATATTTTCAATATACCTATCTAGCTTATGTGCATCAGATTTAATAATAAGCTTATATCTGCACAGTAATTGAGCAAGGACTTTTTCAGATATAGTACCCTCAAACGCAAATACGAGCACTTTGTTCATGAGTTTATTATAGCGTGTGTGTTGTAGTAGTCTGCATTACAGAGTAAGCCAACCTTTCTAAGGCGCTATTGGGCTAAATACGAGATCTTGAAAAGTAGCCCACACAGTAATGAGAGGGTAAAGTAACAATAAACCTAACAATAGCCAAGGATATTGTCTTGTCTTTAGTGCTCTTATTAAAATAACTACAAATAAAGCAGTAGAAACTAGTACAAGACCATCCATTAGAAAAAATGCTAGAGGCCAAGACTGCCTACTCCCTATATTTATAACGCCAAGAGAATTTGCAAGAGTGTTATAAGGAATAAAAAAACTCACAAGATACCAAGCGATTACTATCGTGAGAAAAATAATAATTTGTTTATATCTGCGAAACATCATTGTACGTAAACTTGTAACACCACGGCAGGAATTAACTTGTTTTGACAAGGTTTATCTCATTTCTAATTTCCATAAGTATTTTGCCTGTTTTATTTTGTCCATTACCTTCTTTACCATTACCCCAAAAATCATCGTGTGGATTATCTTCTACAATATTTTCTTTGCCTGTAGCAAGCAAGGCTTCCCTGACTTCTGCATGCTGCTTTACTTTTTCTCTAATTATTTCCTGCAATACTGCTACTTTTATGTCATCCCAATTACTTCTTCTGAACGGTTTATATTTTTTTCCGAGCTCGAATGCTCTGAGCGGGCTACCGGCATTCCTGATCTCATTTCGAATCTGTTCGTCGTCAAACTTTGCCGCATGGAACGCGTGTTCCACTGTGGGATATAGAATATTTTTATAGAGAACTGCGTGTGGAGAAAAGTTAGAAAAAACAAAGTAAGATGTTTCGTAATACGGTATTTTTATCATGATTAGAGTATAACAAAGTTCCAACGGCACATGCAGGGGGACAGCGTATCAAAGTTGTCACCTGATACTACTCAATTAGATTGATTTAGTATACCAAAGTATGATTGAATGGGGTATATGAAAAAAAATATAAATGTACTAACTGTCTATCTAC
>CAZXWS010000026.1:0-3257 GCA_964644605.1 uncultured Gammaproteobacteria bacterium | reverse complement strand
GAGTGAAGACGATAGTGTGCTCTTCCAAAGTGATTTTTTAAATACTTTTAATATAAATGCAAGTACTGTTGCTGAAGGATGGCGAGCTGGTTGGAATGATTTTAAAATAGGTAAAATAACAGAAAATATGTTTTGGGATATCCTTCTTAAAACTGCAGGAGCACATCCAATAAATGTAGCAAAGGCTAAAAGATTGTGGAGAGTACACGCGCATGAGAATGAGCACATGTTTACTTTGCTGGGGAGGCTCCAAAAACAATATAGCCTTGGAGTACTTTCAAACATTGGCAAGGAACATTTTGATTATAAGTGGAAGTATTTCCATCTTAATCAATACTTTTCTTTTTTTGTAGCTTCAGGTTATGAAGGTTTAGCCAAACCAAATCTGGCTATATATGAATTGTTGTTAAAAAAAACCGGTATTTCTCCAGAAGATTGTTTATTTATTGACAACCTTGAAAGAAATTTATTGCCAGCAAAGCAACTAGGCATGAAAACAATTTTATTTGAATCGCAATCAAAACTAGAAAATCAACTATTGCATATGGGGGTAGACTATGAATGAAGGAGCACTCCGAGAATAATAAGCAACTGCGTTAAACCAATAAAAAGATTGATAAAAATGATCGGCTTTTCTTTATGGATTAACCCATATATAAACCAGAAAAGGGTACCCATTAGTAATCCTATCCATGATAGAACTGAGACCCCTGAAGTAGATTTATCAATCCAAATTTTCATTAGCTGTGGTATATAAACAACAACACTAAAAATCCCAAAAATATATACCAGCTCATCAACAATTTTTTGCCATCGTGTTTGAGTTGTATGTTTGTGTTGTATTGGTTTTTTTCGTCTATGATGATGTAATCCGATAGTCATACTAGATTGTAACGTTTTATATAAAAAATTACTAATCATATTATATGATATAATTTATAAGTGGTTTGACTTATTATGAAAGCCTAATCTACTATGATTTTAGAAATTCTTAAAGAAGTATATACAACATTTAAACCAGGCATTTTTGCGGCTATTTTAGGCATATTAGGACTGTTATTACTCGTTCCAGTTGTAACTTATATATTATTTGCAAAAGATTTAGGATCGAAAGAAAGCATTATGAACCGTAATGATGCGGGAGTCACATTGCTCGATCGCAATAACAAGCCCTTCTTTACTTTTTATCAAGCGAAACAAAAAACATTTGTTCCACTTTCGACAATTCCAAAATCAATGCAACAAGCTGTCGTAGCTTCAGAAGATCGTGAATTTTATCAACATCCTGGTTTTTCATTACGCGGTATAGTTCGTTCAGTATTTACAGATATTAAAGCAGGCGGATTGAGTTCAGGTGGTTCAACTCTTACACAACAACTTGTAAAAAATGCTTTGTTAAATCCAAAAAAAAATTTTTTAAGAAAATATCAAGAAATTGTTCTTGCTGCTGAAATAGAAAGGCGGTATTCAAAAAATGAAATACTTGAGATGTATTTAAACTCAGTTTATTTTGGAGAAGGAGCTTTTGGCGTAGAACAAGCTGCTGAGGTATATTTTGGTATTCACGCACAAGACTTATCGCTTGCACAATCCGCGTTACTAGTTGGATTGCTTCCTGCACCCTCAAGCTATTCACCAATTTCAAACGGTATAGCTATAGCAAAAAACCGTCAAAAAATTGTACTCGATAAAATGATTTCCGAGCATTACATTACTTCAACGGAAGCCGCTCAAGCAGAACAAACTGAGTTGCAATTTCAAGGAAAAAAAGAAGAATTGAATTTAATCGCACCTCATTTTGCATTAATGGTTAAGCAATATTTAATTGACCAATATGGTGAAGGAGTAGTTGCTCGATCAGGTTTTAAAGTGAAAACTACACTGAATTTAGATTGGCAAAAGTACGCAGAACAGGTAGTTGAAAATCAAGTGAAGCGTCTTGCAGTAGACAAGGTTTCAAATGGTGCAGCTGTAGTTATGGATCCGAAAACGGGTGAAGTAATGGCCTTGGTGGGTAGTCATGACTGGTATGATACCGAAAATGGAAAAGTGAATATGGCAACTCAGCCGCGCCAACCAGGCTCTTCGTTTAAACCACTTGTATATGCTGCAGCTTTAGATCAAAAGTTTATTACTCCAGGTTCTATACTCATGGATGAAACTCATACATTTCCTGGTGGTTATACTCCGCACGATTATGATAATAAAAATCGCGGACCAGTACTAGTACGAAGAGCTTTAGCAAATTCATTAAATATACCTGCGGTGGAAGTTATGGAAAAAGTAGGTGTTGATCAAGCGATTGAATATGGAAAACATTTTGGTATCACTACACTTGCAGATTCAAGTAATTATGGGCTTTCAATGGTTTTAGGTGCTGCAGAAGTTCCGCTTATTGAAATGACTGATGCATATGCTGTCTTTGCTGCCAATGGATTCCGTCACCCTGTACAGTACATACTGTCCATTCAAGACAAAAACGGCAAGAATATTTATCAGGAACAAACTAAAGAAGAAACGGTTATTCCTTCCTCTGTTTCATATATAATTTCATCAATACTTTCGGATAATAATGCAAGGTTAGAAGAGTTTGGAACTGCACTCAATATTTCTCGACCCGCTGCAGTGAAAACAGGTACTACTGAAAATTATCGCGATGCGTTGACTATTGGTTATACCCCTAACTTAGTGGTAGGTGTATGGGTGGGGAATAATGATAATTCATCGATGGATCGGGTGGCTGGTTCACTGGGAGCAGCACCCATATGGAAAAGTTTAATGGAACATTTTTTAGCCGGTACAAAAGTAGAAACCTTTGAAAAGCCGAGCGACATTGTAGCTATTAACATTTGCAAAGAAAGAGGTTTATTAGTAAAAGATGCTACTACCTCCGCGCAACTTGAAAATTTTATTCGTGGTACAGAACCAACTCAGTTATGTTTTGATTCAACACCCACACCGATGCCTTCAGCAACGGGAAAACCAACCGATACTATACAATCAACTCCAACGACTGTACCTACTACTCAACCAACGATCGCCCCAACCAATACTCCTGGGGTATCTGTAACTCCAAGTCCCTTTACTACACAAGTTGTGACTCCAATAATAAGTATTCCTTAAGTGTTATAATAGAAAAAAATAATTGAAGAATAAACATATGGTACAAAAAAAAGAAGAAACATATCAAACAACAGGAGAACGGTTACTCGAAAAAGTGAAAGAGCTTATTAAAGAAGGAAATGTTCGAAAAATCA
>CAZXWS010000025.1:0-21462 GCA_964644605.1 uncultured Gammaproteobacteria bacterium | reverse complement strand
CAATAATTTCCTTCATATTAATCCTCGCTATCCTTGTTCTTGTACACGAGTTTGGTCATTTCATAGCAGCCAAAAAGAACGGAGTATTAGTGGAAGAATTTGGATTTGGTCTTCCTCCTCGTGTTTGGGGCAAAAAAATAGGAGAAACCATCTACAGTATTAACTTGCTTCCTATCGGAGGTTTTGTAAAAGTACATGGTGAGGAATACTATGAAGGTGAAAATAAAAAATCTCAATTTAAGAAAGATAGGGCATTTGTATACAAGAAATCATGGCAAAAAGCTCTTATCCTTACTGCAGGTATAATTGGCAATTTCCTTTTGGGTTGGCTTCTTATATCCTTTTTATTTACTCAGGGAGTGCTTACAACTACAGATAAAGTCATAGTAGAAAAAGTACAAGATAATTCTCCTGCACAACAAATGGGTATTAAGGCCAAAGATGAGCTTATAGAGGTTGTGACAAATAGTGGTCCTATTAAATTAAAATCAACTGCTGACCTTAGCACAGTAACAAAAAAATATGCAGATAAGCCAATCGCTTTAAAACTAAACACTAATGGGACAACACGTATCATCACAATAACTCCACGCAAAAATCCTCCAAAAGGTCAAGGGTCACTTGGAGTAGTTGTTACCTCTCTAGTTGAAAAAAAATATCCATGGTATCAAGCACCATTTTTTGGTTTAGCTGAAGCCTTTAATATTACCTGGACTATAGTTTCCGAACTATCAAAGACAGTTTTCCAATTAATTAGTTTTCAAAAACCAAAAGTAGACGTGGCTGGGCCGATAGGGATCGCACGATATACAGGAGAAGCAATTAAATTCGGATCGAATGCAGTGCTTGAACTCATCGCCTTACTTTCGTTAAACCTCGCAGTAGTCAATATACTCCCATTCCCTGCGCTCGATGGAGGACGACTGGCTTTTGTGCTCTATGAAATTGTCACAAAAAGGAGAGTAAATCAGAATTTTGAACGTAATTTAAATCTTGCTGGCATGATCATCCTCATCGCACTCGCTATACTCATCTCAATCCATGATGTGATAAAAATATATCGTTAATAGTATGATATTTTCAATTTGTAGTGGAGCGATTTACCTGCCCCCCTATAGCGGCGGTCGCTCTTTAATTATAGTGTGATAAATCACACCACTACCGATCCTAGATACTATATACTAGATATTTATACTAATGCATGACACTTCATTTTGATAACATAACAATATCTGGAGGCGTAGCTGTCGGTAAAAGCACTCTAGCACGCAATCTTCTAGCATATTTGGAACCATATCACTGGCATATAAAAAATTTAGGAGACATCCATCGGCAATATTTAAACGATAACATTATGCCGGAAGCTACGAAAGTGAGTGATGAATTCGACAAAAAAATAGAAGCAGAAGTCGAAAAAATTTTAAGTACTCAAAAAAATTGGATTATTCAAGGTTGGCTTTCTGGCTATGTTGCAAAAGATTTAGATAAAACACTCCGTATTTTATTAATATGCAAAGAAAATGCTCTACGAGTAGATCGTGTTGCAAATCGGGATAATGCTTCCATAGCAGAAGCAAAACAGTTTATAAAACAACGTGAGGAAGGTAATTTAGCAAAATATAAAAGAATTTACGGTAATCATGATTTTTGGAACCCTAAATACTATCACCTCGTAATCGACACCTACTCTTCCGGCCAATTAGAAACAACTGGCAAAGTTCTTGATGTATTAGGCTACGATGCTAATAAAATAGAGATTGAAAAAAAATCTCATTGACGCCGCACTTCACTTTGTTATAATGAATTAAAAGCCATATTGAGAATAGTAGTCGCTGACGAACCCGCTCAATAGTCATAAAACGACAGGCTGCCTGCGATGAGCAGAGACGGATGATCATACCCGTGATATGATGGACGTATTATACGTAGAGACGACTCGCCGAGTCGTCTTTACAACACAACGTCATCAAGATTTTTTACAGTAATGTAAAAAACAAAGCAAGGTGGTACCACGAGACAAACCTCGTCCTTGCATTCCAGTATTCTATTGGATTGCAGTGACGAGGTTTTTTGTTACTCTCGGTTTCCGATGAAATCGGATTACTGAGAGTTACATCCCTCCGTAGTCCCGAGTACTCGGGACGAAGGGGGATACCATTATTCATTATTTTTTTATATGCTTTACTCAAAACTGTTTGGAAAAACAATTAAAGAAGCACCGGCTGACTCTAATTTAATCTCACACAAACTCTTGTATCAAGGCGGCTTCATCCGGGAATCTACTGCAGGGCGTTACTTCTTTCTGCCATTAGGTCAACGAGTGCAACAAAAAATAATGCAAATCGTAAAAGAAGAAATGGATGCTGCAGGTGGTCAAGAAATGGTATCGCCAGTTTTACATCCACTGTCGCTATGGCAGGAAACAAATCGCGATAAATCTACTGGTTTTGAGCTCATGACAATTAAAGACAGAAGAGATTTTATGTTCGCGTTGGGAGGTACGGCCGAGGAAATGTTTGTCGATGTGGTCAGAAAATTTCAGTTTAGCTACAAAGATCTGCCCTTTAATATTTACCAGTTCTCGACAAAATTCCGTGATGAACTGCGTGCACGGGGAGGCTTGCTTAGAGTGCGAGAATTTATCATGAAGGATGCGTACTCATTTGATCCGGATGAAGAAAGTTTTAAAAAAGAGTACCAAAATATGTGGCAAACATATAAAAAAATTTTTGATCGAGTTGGCTTAAAAACTGTAGTTGTAGAATCTGACAATGGCTATATAGGGGGAGATTACTGTCATGAGTTCGTGGTGGAATCGGAAGTAGGGGAGAGTAAATTTTTAGTCAGTGAAGATGGCAGTTATGCAGCGCATGAAGATGTAGCAAAATTTAAACGTGAAGAAATTAATATGGATGACGAAATTAAGTCCCTCCAAATAATCGAACAGCCTGCATGGGTAAAAACAATGGAGGATAATGTCAAACATTACAATCTACCCAAATCCCGCTTTCTAAAAAATGTTGTGTACAAAAATAGAGTTACGAATGAAATTATAATTGCTGTGATACGCGGAGATCTTGATGTAAATAAGATTAAATTAGAGCACGCAATCGACGCGGTAGGTTTGCTGGAGGATGCAACTGATGATGATTTAAAAAAAATCGGAACACAATATGGATATGTACATTCATGGGGACACACCGGAGTACGGTATATTGCAGACATCTCATTAATATCCGTGCGTAATTTTATCGGGGGTCAAAAAAAAGAAAAAACTGATTCTATCAATGTAAATTATGGGAGAGATTTTACCTGTGAAAAACTAGCTGATATTGCTCTCGCTAAATCAGGTTACATGACAGAAGACGGCACTCACAAACTAATCGAAAAACGAGGAATCGAAGTGGGCAATATTTTCCAGCTCGGTTACCACTACACAAGCCGAATGAAAGATGCTACATACATTGATAAAGACGGAAAAGAAAAGCAATATTATATGGGTTGCTATGGTATTGGAATTGGGCGAACACTCGCAACAGTTGTAGAAATACATCACGATGAAAAAGGAATCGTATGGCCTAAATATATTACGCCATACCAGGTTCACCTCATTGGATTAAACTTAAGTGACGAAGAAATTCAAAAGCAAGCTGTACAGGTATATGAAGAACTTGAAGCAGCTGGTATTGATGTATTGTATGATGATCGAGTGGAGAGTTCGCCTGGCGAAAAATTCGCGGATGCAGATCTTATTGGTATTCCTGTACGCCTTGTCGTTTCCAAGAAAACAGATGGTAAAATAGAGTATAAGTTGAGAAACGAAAAAACTGCAGACCTTTACAGTACTCAAGATACAATTACTCAACTAACTAACTATTACCAGTAAATATACTAAATGAAACTCATAGTCACACACCTCATGCCTGATCTCGATGCAATTGCTTCAGTGTGGCTTATAAAAAAATTTATGCCTGAGTGGAAGGATGCCCCTGTACAATTTGTAGCAGCCGGTTCTACTTTAGATAAAACGCCACCAGATTCTAATCCGGATATCACTCACGTTGATACTGGCAATGGAAAATTTGATCACCATCAATCGAATGAAAATACCTGCGCTACACAACTCCTCCTGACATATCTGATTGCTCATCATCTTGTGGATATTCGTCTGCAGCCGGCACTCGAGCGACTTGTAGCTTTTGTAAATCTTACTGATCATTTCGGTGAAGTTCGCTTTCCTGATGCGCCCGCAGATATCTACGATTTTAGTTTACATCAATTAATTAACGGTTTGAATCATACTATGAACGATTCAAACATGGTGATTGCAGCAGTTTTCCCGTTACTCGAGGCAACACTTCAAAATTTACGAAACAAAGTTCGGGCTGAGGAAGAAATAAAAAAAGGCCAAAGATTTCAATCAAAATGGGGCGATTCACTGATCATGGAAACACGCAATGAAGAAGCGATGAAACTAGCTATGAAAATGGGCATTAATCTTGTCATACGCAAAGACCCGCGCAATGGGGGAGTACGAATCAAATCGCTGCCGAGTAAAACAAGTGATTTAACTGAGTTATATGAAGCCATTATAAAAAAAGATACAGTGGGGAAATGGTATCTACACCCATCAAAAAATGTTCTTTTAAATACATCCTCAATTAATCCCGCGCTCATCCCCACTCAACTCACTCTTCCCGATATCATTGAAATAATTGGCCATATCCATTAAAATTCACTGTAGATTAACGTGGTCAAATTATTGATTTCCACCTCATATATCCGCGTTAATCCGCTATAATCCGTGGAAATCTATACAAGAGAAAGGGGGAGTACATAATACATGGTTTACGTACAAAAGAAAAAAGGAGAATCAAAAGACAGTCTTTTCCGCAAATTTACTAAAATGTTTATTGATGAGGAAATAGTAGAAAAATTACGCGAAATTCAATTTTACAAAAAGCCCTCACGTAGAAGACAGGAAAAACTAAAAGAACGTGGCGGCAGAAGTGTCGGTAAAATGCGCGCTGCTTCACCTGTTAAAAAAACACGCTGAACATGATAAATATCATTTCATCTTCACGCTACCCAATAGAGAGGGATAAAATACGTGATACTATTCAAAAGCTATACAATGAGCTTGGCATCAATCATGATCTTGTTTTGAATGTTATTTTTGTGGGTAAAATTAAAATGAAGCAAATCGCACTAGAGTATAAGCATGAAGATGAAGCTCTGCCCATCTTGGCATTTCCATATAAAGGTGAAAAAATTGATGATGAAAATGTGCTGGGCGAATTAGTGCTATGTTATCCCCAAGTACTCGTACTTGCCGCTCATCGTAATAAATCTGTAGACTATATAATGGACTGGCTTCTAGAGCACGGCCTGACGAACTTGTTAAAAGAATAATTTTTAGTTATTCATATATGTCTTATAAGACCTATATGACTTATTTAATTTTTAACCAGAAAAAAATCCTAAATCTTAAATCTATTATATGCTGTACCTCAAATACCGACCTCACACCATAGCAGAGCTTGATAATTCGCGTGTTCGAGATGTGGTCAAAAATATATTAGAGACAAAAAATCTGCCACACGCTTTTTTATTTACGGGGCAAAAAGGAACCGGTAAAACTTCAACAGCCCGCATTGTAGCAAAGGCAATAAATTGTCTTAATAATGCATTTGCCGGAAAGGGAACTTCCATAGAGCCATGCAATTCATGCGCAAACTGCCTCAATATCGGTGCTGGTTCGTCGCCGGATGTTCTTGAAATGGATGCAGCGTCAAACCGTGGCATTGAAGAAGTACGTTCTCTCATCCGTGACGCATCATTTGCACCTATGACAAGTAGCAAAAGAGTATTTATTATTGATGAGGCACATATGATCACCAACGATGCATTCAATGCCTTACTCAAGACGCTTGAAGAACCGCCTGAAAGTGTAATTTTTATATTAGCAACAACGAACGAAGAAAAAATCCCAAAAACAATTACTTCCCGATGTTTACAAGTAAGGTTTGGAGAAGCAAGCAGACAGGATGTAAAAACAAAACTTCAAAAAATCGCTGTGGCTGAAAAAATGAATATTTCCGAAGAAGTAATTGACCTTATTACAAAATATTCCGATCGATCGTTCCGCGATGCTATAAAACTACTTGAAGAGTTATACCTACAAAAAAAACTTAATGTCAATGACGTAAAAGATTATCTGGGAGTGCGTTCTAAACTTGGTTTACTTGAAATACTTGAACAGAAAGACTCAAAAAAAGCGCTTGCTTGGGTAGAGGACTTTATAGCTAACGGAGGTAATATTAAATACTTGATTGAAACAGTACTTGAGGAACTACGTTTACTGCTCCTTGTCAAAAGTGGTTTAAAAACAGATGAAGAACGCTCTACTACACTCAGTATAGTAGAAATTACATTTCTGATGAAATCTTTTCAGGACGCGTATAATTATTTAAAATTTACACCAATCCCAGCAATCCCGCTTGAGATTGCCCTTGTAGAATTCTATAATAGATACGGATAAACACGGAAAAATCCGTTTTATAAATTAAATTAAAATATGGCTAATCCTTTAAGTGCATTCGGAGATTTACAAAAATTACAACAACAAGCTCAGCAAATGCAGCGTGCTCTTCAACAAGAACAAGTGAGTGTTGAAAAAAACGGTGTTGAAGTAAAAGTTCGTGGAGATCAACAGATTCTCGAAGTTACTGTAGACGGTATTATTGAAAACCGCATTGCCGATGCTATTAATGAAGCCGTAAAAAAAACACAAGAACTTGCAGCTCGAAAGCTAATCGAAATGAGCCAAGGGAATGGATAAGTGAGGCAGAGTCAAAACGGTAAAAGTTATCGCTGCTCGTATTGTAAAACGTTATACGTGTAACTATACGAGCCGCGCAAACGTTAAACGTATAAACGTTTTCCAAACATGTTCAAATTATTCTCAGGTACAGCCAGCACAAAACTTACTCAAGAAGTATCACAAATACTCAATCTTCCTGTATCAAAAGCTGAAGTCGTAAGATTCGATAACTCCGAAGTAAAAGTAACTATTTTAGAAGATGTACGGGATGCTAACTGCGTGTTAGTGCAATCAACTTCAAATCCAACAGATACGAATTTAATGGAATTAGTCTTATTTGCGGACGCGTTGCGTCGAAGTGGCGCAAAAAAAATAAATGCGATTATACCGTACTTTGGGTATGCACGCCAGAATGAGCAACATCGACCTGGTGAATGTGTTTCAATGAATGTAGTTGTCAAAATTCTTGAACTTGTTGGAATCGATGAAATAAACGTATTTACTCTTCACGAAGAAGCATCTGAAGGTATATTCTCTGTCCCATTTGAAGATATCTCTGCATTGGATTTGATGGCAAAAAATATTGTAGAGACGCGATTAATCGCGTCACTACCAAACGACATTTCGGTTGCTACCCCTGATCAAGAAGGTGTTGAACGTGCACAAAAATTTGCCAATATAATAGCAAATCTCTTACATGCTGATCCTAATACAATTGAAATTGTCGTTACTGAAAAAAACCGCGATTTACAACATAAACACCAAAGCCAAGCAGTAAATTTATTCGGAGATGTTACAAATAAAACAATTATTATTGTTGATGATATTGTTACTTCCGGAGGAACATTAATCAACTCAGCCGATTTATGTTTGGAACGTGGAGCCAAAAATGTCTATGCAGCTATTGTGCATCCAGATTTTTCTCCAACTGCACCCCAAAAACTTCAAGAATCAAAAATAGAAAAAATATATACAACAAACTCAATTGAACTATCTGAAGAACAACATTTCTCAAAATTGCAGATCATCTCACTCGCACCTCTCCTCGCCGAAAAACTCCGAGATATTGTATAGTTACGAAATACAAACAATGAAATTGTGTAGGGGCGTCCCGCCATGGCGGGATGATGGGAAAACCGTTTCCTACATAGAATCCCAAATAACAAATACCCAGTAACAATTTTTTCTCGTAATTCGTCACTCGTAACTTTTAACTTTTCACTCTAGTAGTCGCTTCTTCCTTCTATCGATTTACGCAGTGTCATGTAATCGGCATACTCTAAATTACCACCCATGGGTAAACCATATGCCAAGCGAGAAATTTTAAAAGAATATTGTTTTTGTTCTGATACACCTTCTTCCACCTGTAACTCCTCATCCTTAGACCTTGATTTCTTTATTTCATTTAATTTATTTCGTATGTACATTGCAGTAGCTTCACCTTCCATGTCTGGATTAGTCGCGAGAATGGCTTCTTTCAGCTCTATATTCTCACGAACGCGATTGATGAGTGGCTGAATATAAATGTCATCAGGTCCAACATTATTTAGCGGATCAATTCGACCGTGCAGAACATGGTACACTCCTTCATATATATTTCCAGTTTCAAACGATAACAAATCAAGCACATCCTCGACTACAGTAATTACATTATGATCTCGTTTATCATCCTTGCATATTTCACAGATTTCATCTTCCGTAAGATTGAGACAAATTTTACATAATTTGGTTTTCGATTTTAGTGTACGAATTTTTTCCGCAATGTCTTGCAAATCCTTCTCAGGCATACGAAGTAAATAGAACGCCAAACGATTTGCTGTTTTTTCACCGATCCCAGGCAAACGTTCTAAAAATTGTGATATGGATCGCAAACTAGTGGGTAATGTAGCCATGGCAAAAAAGAAATTAAAATTATACTTGTGTTATATCTGCTACTACCAAAGGATCTCGACCTTTTTGCTTATAGAAGAGATTTTCTAACTGAGTAATTATTTCCTGTTTTATAGAAGAAAGTTCAAATACTTTTCCTGCTTTTGGTTTTAAGATATCTTCAATCTTTTTTGCTGCTCGCTCAAATAATTCATCCTCACCTTTTTCAAAAACAAATCCTCTTGATATTAATTTAGGGCGAGTCACAAGCTGCATTTTTTGGTCAATTAATATTACAGCAACGACAATTCCTTCTGAAGATAATGTTTTTCTGTCGCGTAGCACTACATTTCCGACATCACCTATTCCATACGCATCGACGTAAATATTGCGAGCTTCCACAGGGTCGCCTTTTTGTCCTTTTCCTTTTGTAAACCAAACAGTGTCACCTTCTTCAAGCATAAATACCTTTTCTTTATCAAATCCCATATCACCAACAAGCGTTTGATACTGGCGTTGATGGCGTATGGTACCACCAATTGGTATGAAATATTTTGGATTTGTCATACGAGCCAGTAAACGCAAATCGTCACGGTTTCCGTGTCCTGAAGCATGTAATTGATCTTGAATATCAGAATATATGACATCGGCACCCTTCATTGCAAGTTCTTCAATCACGCCATATACTTCATTTTCGTTACCTGGAATAGGATCAGATGAAAAAATAATTCTATCCCCAGGTTTAATTTTTATATTTTTATTCTGTCCATCAGCAAGGCGTGATAATGCCGAACCGTACTGACCTTGTGAACCGGCAATAATTAAACACACTTTATTTGGAGGCAATTTACTCACTTCATCTTCTTTCCCAAAAAGCGAATGGGGAATAGGTAAATATCCAATTTCGTTTGCGAGCTTTGTATTTTCTCGCATTGATCGACCCATAAATACAATTTTTCTATTAAATTTCACTGCCGCTTCCACGCACTGTCTGATTCTGGAAATATTGGATGAGAATGTTGTCATGATAAATTTACCTTTCGTCCGGCGCATCTCATCTTCAAAAGTCTGACCAACAATCGATTCAGAAAGTGTCAACCCGTCTCGCTCAGCTCCCAAACAGTCTGAAAGTAAGCACAGAACTCCATCATGTCCTGCTTTGGCGATACCATAAAAATCAGGGGGTTCTCCATAGGGAGGTGTTAGATCAAATTTATAGTCTGGTCCGTGATATAAAGTTCCCACCGGTGTTTTAATAACAGGATGGATAATGTCAGGGATGGAGTGAGTCATTCCCACAAAATTAACTGAAAAATCACCAAATTTATATACTTGGTCAGATTTAACTAAATTAATATGTGCCTGCATACCATTTTCTTGGAATTTATTTTCTACAAACATTTTTGTAAGTTTTGCTGTGTAGATAGGGGGACGACCTAGATCATTATAAAGATAGGGGAGAGCACCAATGTGATCTTCATGACCATGTGTTAGTAGTAATGCTCGTACATAACTGAGTTTATCTTTCAAATACGTTATATCAGGTATTACAAAATCAACGCCCAGTGATTTGTCCTCTGGAAATCCAATACCACAATCAATAATAATAATGTCCTGAAGCTGATCATTTTTATGCAGCTCATACACGTACATGTTTTTGGTAACCCCTACGACACCGCCTAAAGGAATAAAGTGAAGTTTATATTCATCCATCTGTATAGTTAAAAAATTTGATTCTTACTTTAGAAATAATTATAACATTTCAAGTATACTATATGCATGCAAATTACAGAAGACATAGTAAGGGACGGCCTTCTGCAGGTATACGACCCCGAACTTAATATTTCCATCGTTGATCTGGGGTTAGTATACGGTATACACATACATGAAGGAAATAAAGTAAAACTTACGATGACATTAACAACTATCGGTTGCCCGCTGTTCGGATTGATCGAGGTAGAAATCAAAAACAAGCTGCAACAGCTAGGAGTTAAAGATGCTGACATAACGATTGAGCTGGTTTTTGATCCGCCCTGGTCAATGGAACGCATGTCCGAACGCGCAAAAGCAATGCTGGGGATTTAATTATCTTATTGTGTAGGGGCGTCCCGCCATGGCGGGACGACCATATACTCAATAAACCCAAAATCCAAAGATAAAATGTCAAATCAAATCCAAAATCCAAAAAACAAGTTAAAAGTGAAAATGCCCTCCTTCTCCCGCATAGCGGGATTCGGAAGGGCAAGCAAAAGGCAAAATCACAACTTAAAACTCAAAAGTTACGAGCACGCAATATAATATTTTTACTTTTTATTTGTGCTTTTGACTTTTGATTTTTGACTTTTAACTTATACAAAATTCATAAATCCTAAATCTTAAATCTAAATAATATGGTCAAGCTAGGTTTGTTCCGCGACACTGCTAACGAACTAATGGAACTTGAAAAAAACACAGCCAAACAGGCAGGTAATCAAGTGAAACAAACATTCAATCCGCTCAAAATGATTAATGAAGTACTCAACACTGGTTCAGGTGCTAATCAGAGCTCTCAGCAGGATAAAAGTATCCAACAATTAGAGAAAGGACAATCACAACAGCAAAACAATACACCTCTTGATTTTAATAAACTTGATGAGAAATACAAAAATGACGATAAATTAAAAGTCGAACAACTGAAAAAAAAGTTTTTTGAGAATGTAAAAGCAGAGGAGAAACAGGCCGTTGAATCATTAAAGCGAGAAGAAGAAATGCGTAAACGTAAAGAAATGGAGGATGAACAGGAAAAGAAAAAACAACTCGATCAAAAGCAAAAAGCAGAAGCTGATCAAGCCACTCCACACGGAAAAGAACGTAAAAGTATCCTTGCTCCAAAGAAAAAAGCTCAGCAATCGCATCAGGAGTACAAACCAAATCAAGCCAAAGGCTAGTCTGTTATAATGCTTCTATATTCGGTTCGGCCTGCCCGCCATAGCCGACGGGGATTAGTTCAGATGGTAGAATACACGGTTCGGGACCGTGAGGTCGCCAGTTCAAGTCTGGCATCCCCGACTAAGGCTCGGCAGGCGGGGACCGAAAGGTAGTGGGTCCAATACTTTTATATTAATTTCAAAACACTCCACCAAGTTTTTAAGTACTCTGCGCGGCGGTTTTGATATTTGAGGTAATATGCGTGCTCCCAAATATCGTTACCAAAAATCGGAGTTAAACCTTGCATGTACGGAGAGTCTTGATTGGGTGTAGTAATGATTTTTAGATCTTTATTGACATTTTCCACAAGCCATACCCAGCCACTGCCAAATCGACCAACGCCTGCTTTTTCAAACTGCTCTTTAAAAGAATCCATTGAAGTAAATGTAGATTCAATGCGTTTTACTAAATCTTGATCAATTTGCTTTTCGGATCCCATGATTTCCCAAAACATACTATGGTTCAAATGGCCACCGCCATTATTTTTAAACATTGTTTTATCAGCCTCATCCATTTGTGCTGTCTCAAAATTCTGCATCAGCTCTACCAAATCTCTTCCTTGCAGATCAGGATACTTTTCCATTACTTTATTTAAATTGTCTACATACGCTTGATGATGTTTATCATGGTGCAAGTGCATGGTCTGTTCATCGATTGCTGGCTCGAGCGCTTTGTAATCGTAAGGAAGGTCAGGAAGTTTGTATGGATAATTCATAAATAAAAATAAATTTTAATATCTAATATAATTATAATCTGAAATAATAAATCCGTAAAGTAAACATTCGTTCACCAACGCTATAAAGCTGTGCTACAATAAATTATGAACCTCGCATATACCCTGCGTCCACAATCGCTCAAAGATTATGTCGGTCAGCAACATTTGGTAGGAAAAGATAAAATAATTCGCAAAATGATCGATACAGATTCGGTTACTTCCATGATACTGTGGGGACCTCCAGGAACTGGAAAAACTACTCTTGCTTCTATCATCGCCAAAGAAACAAACTCTGATTTTCATCAACTGTCCGGAGTGACTAGTGGTAAAGAAGATCTAAAGAAAATAATTGACTTTGCACGGGAAAAACAACTCATCGGCCAAAAATCTATTTTATTTATTGATGAAATTCACCGGTGGAACAAAGCTCAGCAGGATACATTACTTCCTTATGTTGAAAGTGGTTTGATCACACTTATTGGTGCGACAACAGAAAATCCATCATTCGAAGTAATAAGTGCTCTTTTATCACGAAGTAGAGTATTTGTATTAAATAGTTTAGGAAAAGAAGATTTAGAAAAAATAATGGAACATGCATTAAAAATAGTAGGGAATGGTCCCGACCATTCCCTACAAACACAAGCTAAAGATCTTTTGATTCAACTCTCGGGCGGGGATGCACGCATAATGCTTAACGCACTTGAAATTGCTATTACCCATTACAAAAATAAAACAATTACCACAGACACTGTTAAGGAAATATTTCAGACAAAATCAGCAGGTATTTACGACAAAAAAGCTGACGAACACTACAACACAATTTCCGCTTATATCAAATCTATGCGAGGTTCAGACCCAAACGCCGCTCTTTATTACTTAGCCCGTATGCTTGAAAACGGAGAAGATCCCAAGTTTATAGCAAGACGCATGATTATTTTTGCCTCAGAAGATATCGGACTTGCCGATAAAGGAGCTTTGATTCAAGCGAACGAAGCATTCCAAGCAGTTGATAAAATCGGCATGCCAGAATCCCAACTCATTCTTGCACATATTACAGTATATCTTGCAAAAGCTCCCAAATCGCGGGCAACAACAAATGCACTTGGAAGAGCAAAGCAAGCTCTGTATGAGAGTCCAAATGAACCTATTCCATTACACCTGCGTAATACACCTACCAAACTGATGAAAGATCTCGGATATGCGAAAGATTACAAATGGTCCGATACCTATGTAGGTCCAACTGAAAATAAATCTTTTTTACCGGAACGACTAAAGAATAAAAAATTTTTAGAGTAATTATTACTCCATTGAGTCATACATTTTCAAAAGAAGAGCTCCAAAATCGGTATTTTCGTCGAGAGCTATATACAAATCCTCTTTTGTAGTTAAATTTCTGGTATCCAATATTGCTTCTCGTTGATTGTAATGAAAATCAGGTGTTACACCCCAATCATAGTCAATGCTTTCTCTAGTCGCAACGGTTCGCTCTTCTATTGTCATTTGACAATCTCCGCCCTCAAATACAAGCATGCCCATACTTATCGACTCTCCTGCAGGTTGCTGAGCTTGTATTGCATAATGAACAATAGGCGCTGCAGCCTGCAATAATCGTGTGTCATTTCCACGATTAATATTAGTTTTTGTAATTTGGAATCTTCCATCCGTAAAGTCCGTTGCATAGGCAGATAAACTAAGATCCGTATAATCTGGGTGTGCAAAAGTAGTAGGTGAAGTGTGGGTTGTACTCTTTAATTTATAGGCCACATATTGTGCGATTTCTTGTTCAAGATTAAGCATTGATATGCGAAGTTCATTACGGTCAGGGTGCATGAGGGCAGCTAAACTATCTTTCGGCATTTGGCCAAACACCTCTTCTGGACTGATTGTAATCTGTAGCAATTCTGCTGTTGGTGCAGACATCTTGGTTTAATAATAAATCAATTGACTTCAGTATAGCCATAAAAATATATGTTGTCAAAGTGAAGACAGCAATTAAAGTGAAGCAGATAAAAAAATGAAGAATGTAAAGACTAGAAAGTAAGAATTAGGTTGTAAATATTAGATCGTAAAGATTGTAAAGATCGTAAAGATATTAAAGAAAGTGAAAAAAGTGCAGAAAATGTACTAAAAAATATATCCCGAAAAAAATGATCACTTACACACATGTACACTTACACAATTACACACTTATACAATTTTCAACTGTTTAATTAATTGATATATTAAAATGCTATAAATTCCACTAATATTTCCTCTACATTTTAATTAATTGATTAATTGAAATATCTATATACCTGATACGCGTTTTCTATTTTTTTCTCTCTCACGATTCCAGTACTTTTGCCAGTGTCCAAGTCGCAGACCTGGTTGAATGAATATTTCTGCAAGAACATCATCTATTCCTTCTACTAATTTCTCTTTAGCAATAATTTTTTTAAGGTCACTTACAAATGTTGCCTCCTTTTTGTGAAGCATCCATGCATAAACAGCTACTGTAGCCGAAGATACTTTTAGGGTTTGAGAAATAACTGTGTGGGGAATTCCTTTAATCAATAAATAAAGTATAGCTATGCGTTTTGCAATCATTACTTTCTCTGTCGGAGATAAAAGATCATCAATAATACAACTAAATTTTTCTTGCGAATGTGAATGAGCAAGGATTTGAAAGAATAATTCATAAATCTTTATTAACACCTTTTCTGAAACTGGATGTTTAGATATGCGGGTCATGGAAGTTTAATTTATCAATTAATTAAAATGTAGATATGTAGAAGGTGCAATGGATTATATGCTACAAATGTATTAGAAAATTGGGTTAGGAAGAGATAAACAAAACGAATATTATAAACATGATAAAATAAAGAAGTAATTATTGGATATAAATTAACATGAAGATTTACAACACACTCACGAAAAAAATTGAAGAGTTTAAACCAATCAATCCTCCCTCCGTTTCTTTATATACCTGCGGCTTTACTGTGTACGACTACAAGCATATCGGCCACATACGAAAGTATATTGGAGATGATATTTTACGACGGACTTTAAACTACCTCGGTCATGAAGTAAAACATGTGCAAAATGTCACCGATGTCGGCCATTTAGCAAGTGACGCAGATGAAGGCGAAGACAAGATGGAAAAGGGCGCAAAAAAATACGGCAAGACAGTATGGGAAGTGGCTAATTTTTATACAAAATATTTTTACGATACCATGGATTTCTTGAACGTATTGAGACCTACTGTAATTGCAAAAGCCACTGAACATATTTCTGACATGATCCAGTTAATCCAAGAACTTGAAAAAAAAGGTTATACCTACGAAACAGATGAAGCAGTGTATTTTGATGTCACCAAATTTCCTCACTACGGTGAGCTTTCAGGCCAAAAACTTGAAGATAAAGTAAAAGGAGCCCGTGAAGAAGTCTATGTAGACCCTGCAAAAAAAAATCCTGCAGACTTTACATTATGGTTTAAACGCGTGAAGCGGTTTAAAGATCACATTATGCATTGGGATTCGCCATGGGGAGATGGCTTTCCTGGTTGGCATATTGAGTGCTCAGCCATGAGCATGAAATATCTTGGTGTTCCAATTGATATCCATACTGGTGGTGTCGACCATGTGCCGGTTCATCACGAAAATGAAATTGCCCAGTCGGAAGCAGCTACAGGTAAAAAGTTCGTTGATTATTGGGTGCATCATGAGCATCTGTTGGTAGATGGCAAAAAGATGAGCAAGTCGGTAGGTAATTTCTACACGATTGATGATGTACGAAAAAAAAATATTGATCCAATATCACTGAAGCTTCTGTTTCTTCAATCACATTACCGTCAACAAATGAATTTTACTTGGGAATCCGCAAAGGCTGCTCACGATGCATATACTCGATTAAAAGAGACAATTCGTGCTTTACAAAAACAAACTCAACGCACCACGTTGTCCGAAGATAAACTGAAACAGCTCGATCAATACCGTCAACGATTTGCAGATGCCTTAACAAATGATTTACAAACTCCACAAGCAGTAGCGATTATGTGGGAAATGCTCAAATCTAACATACCTTCACCAGACAAACTCGACTTACTCTATGAATTTGATCAAGTCTTTGGATTAAAATTGAATGAAATCACAGAAGAACAGATTCCGGAAGAAATTATTACGCTTGCTACCGAACGACAAAAATACAAACAGGAAAAAAACTTCGCAAAAGCTGATGAGTTGCGAAAAGAAATAGGAGAGCGAGGATACATAGTCGAAGACACTGCTGACGGGTTTATTGTAAAAATACGGATTAGAACAGATTAGAAACGAAGACTCGGATCAAATCTGTTTCTTTTGTAACCAGTAGCTTTCTTGGCGACATAACTTACTAATATCATTTTTATTTTGTAATAAAGCTTTCACCGCTTCTTCCATAAAGATAGTATTTTGAGAACCTTTGACTAATATAAGAGCTCCTTCTGGTATATTGTCCTTTAAATATTCTCCAGCTTGACTCGAAGTCGCAAACCATTTAATTTCGCGAAGTTTACTAGCTGTTTCTTCTTGTTTAACTACAGGCAGAATATACTCTTTTGTAAGCGGACCAACACAGTACAGATAATCTACTGCTTTTATAATATCTTGAGCCACGGCTTCGTGTTCGTTTTTTGCTTCATTCCCCAACTCTCGCATGTCTCCAAACAAAAAGACAAATGGGTGCTTTTCTTTTTTAGCAAGCACAGAGCCCAGACGTATAAATGCCTGTACTGCCGACCGTGATGCGTTGTATGAAGAATCAAGAATAATACTATTTCTTAACCCTTTTAAAAGAGATGCACGGCTTGGCGGCACTGAAAAATTTTTCTGTAAAGACTGAGTTATTTGAAAATTACTCATACCTACATTTTTGCCAACGGCAATAGCAGCGGCAAATATTTCGCGATACTCTTCGGGTAACGCATAATTATTTATTTTTAATAGAATACTTTCTTTTTTACCCTCATTATTTATATAAAATGTAAACATTGTTCCTTCAATTGCAACCTCATATCGACCATAATACACATCATTTGATTCATCACTTCCAAATGAGATTAGTTTAATCTGTGATTTTTCTGCAACATGTGCAACTGCTTCTTTTACATACCTATTATCAAAATTATATATTCCCACTTTACACTGCGAATCAGTAATGATTCGTCCTTTTTCTTTTGCAATATTTTTTAAAATCTCATCTATCCGTTTCTCCGTCGAATTCAGTGCTTCTTTGTCCGTGTCTATCAGTGTTTTCTCAAACTGTTCCGTGTGCACAGGATACACATTTAAAAATACACTTATATCAGGTTTCACAATACTTAACATATACCCCATGTTTCGTGGTGGATAGGGATCATCAATTCCCATCTCAACAATTAAATACTGAATATTTTTCAAATAGCCAAGGGAGAACGGGGCTGAGAATACTAATCGAATCCAATCAAAAATGCTGCTTCCAAGAGTTTCGAAACCCAAACTATGAACCTGTAACCCTAATATACCCAACGGTACACCTGTCTCTGAGTTACCTTTTTCTATAACACGTATTCGGAAGTTGTCCTGCAATAAAGCTCGAACTGCATCTCTCTCTGAAGATTTACCGACTGACCCTGTCATTCCAATGACAGTTGGTTTATTCATCCATAAAGATATTTTTGCCCAAATCCTGAAGTAGTATAGTAAAAAAGAGACAATAAATAACCTCATACAGCAATTATAACAGCCGATTGATGAGAATTAAAAAAGTTAGAAAAAAGCGACCATGCGGAAAGTGAAAAAAAACATGACGATCAATGACGTCCACAGCAGAATATTAAGTGCTCGTACCATTGCATGTCTCGTACACGGAACTACTAAAATGTTCCCCATTCTATGAAGAATACACAAAAATCACTTGGCTGTCAAATTTCAGGTATTAATGAAACATAAAACAAGTAAATACTTGTAGGGAACGGATTAAAATCGCTCACTAAAAAACTTATTCCTTATTTTTATTCATTAATGTCTGCTCATTTGCCATGATCATGCTCAACCGATCGAGCCCTAAACCTATACCTGCATAGGATGTGCCTTGCATTGCTGTGAGGCTTTCTAAAAAATCTTCATCAACTGCTTGTAAAGTTTCCATCTTTTCTCGCAATTGTTTTTCATGTTCAAATATCTTTCTAATTCCTTCTACATCAGTACTTTCTGTATTACCGTTTCCCAACTCTATGCCAAACATATACAACTCAAATCTCTCCGCTATAAGAGGATTCTCTGATTTCTTTTTGCACAGCGTTGAAAGACGAGCAGGAAAATCGACCATAAAGAAAGGTGATTTCGGTAATTGAGATTCGATCTCATTTACAAAAATCTGATCATACACTTCACTCCATGTTGCTCCTTCGATCGAATATCCTTTATTATGAGCATATTGGATTAAAATAGCATCATCTGAAAGAATTTCATTAATATTTCTTTTCGTTAAATTTCCCAACATTTTACTGACTGATATTTTTGGCCATTGAGTTGTGAGATCAACATGTTCATTTTGATATACGAGAATAGGGGAGAGTGATTGATGTAAGTACTTATCAATATTATTTTTGACATAGATGATTAAATCTTGTACGTCTTTCATTATTTGCGAATACTCTGCATCTTTTCTATACCACTCAAGCATAAGAAACTCTGGAGTATGTAAACTACCAGCACCTTCTAAATTCCGAAACGATGCTCCAATTGAATAACAGTTACCCATGCCGAGCGCTATCATTCGTTTTAAATTTTTTTCTGGTGATGTTGTTAAAAATAATTTATTCGTACCATCATTTGTTTTCCACTCTGTACTGAAGGCGTATAAATTGGGCTCAAGCGGTACAGAATCATTTAAAACTGGTGTGATAACTTCATGAAAATCCTGTTCATCAAAAAAGCGACGCACCGATTTTATCACTTCTTCTCTGATAAGAATAAATTTAATATTTCCCATATTTTTAAACATACTTATTTTAAACAATCAAGCAATCAGTCAATGAAACAATCCAACAAATTAACTTAATATATATTTTTTTATCCCACACATAAACTCTGCTTGTGTACAGCCCAAACACTTATCATGCATATTCATTTTCTCCCATGCACTTAAGCGAAGCTTCATTTGTTCTACAAGACGTTCAGGTGCATCAGTAATCATACCTATTGGGACTGTACCCTCACAGCAGCCATACACTTTACCATCGGATGCCACTGCTATTTGATAGCAACCTAAGTTTTTTGGTGGGAATACATTTTTTTCTTTCATAACCTGAAACATTTCTTCATCACTTAAAAAATCAAAACCTTCTACTTCTCCGACGATATTTGAGATAGGATGATGGGTAAGATACGCAGGTGGCTTACGTGGGTGATAGGTAATTGGAGTATCTGCGAGTTCATCTTGCACATATTTTTCAAATTCATTGAGCTGAACAAGATTTTGTTTTGTAATTATGGAAAAAATTTCAGTATGGAATCCACTTTTCATTGCTTTCTTTAAAAATGCCACGCTTTTATCAAAGTTACCTTGTCCACGATTCGAGTCGTGGTATCCTTGCAAGCCATCAATCGATACAATGAGATTTACGAAGTTAGGTTTTATAAACTGATCGAGCTTATCAATTGTACCATTGGTGATAATTTGTACAAAAATCCCTTGCTCTGTTAATGTATTTACCAAAGCAGGGAAATACTGCAGCGCAAACACTTCACCTCCGCAAAAAGTGACTGTCTGTAACTGAGTATATTCTTTATAACGACTAATAAATTCAAGTATTTGTTCCTGTGAAAGGATCGGATCAGTTTTTCGTGTATAACAAATCTTGCACCTCAAATTACACTTTTCTAAAGGGTTAATATATAAATGGTGTAATACATTCTCTAAATGATCTTTAAGCTTTTGTTTCATAAACTTATCTATTATATCAGGAGAAATACGGATCCACCCCCAGTGAATGCAGATGATGCGGATATGCGGAAATGAAAAGAGTATTCTAATATCATGGATCTTATATATGCTGAACTTACATATCAATTAAGAGGATTACTATTTGAAGTCCATAATACTTTGGGGAAATACTGCAATGAAAAACAATACTCTGACGCAGTAGAAAACAGATTAAAAGCAAAAAAAATAGTTTACAAACGAGAATTCGTGTTACCAATTTCGTTTGAAGGTGAAAACGAAGGACGGAATAAAATAGATTTTTTAATTAATAACCAACTCGTATTGGAAGTAAAAGCTAAACGTATAATATCTCGTGAAGATTATTATCAAGTGCAAAGATATCTTCATGCATTAAATAAAAAACTCGCTTTGCTAGTAAATTTTAGATCGCCTTATCTACATATAAAACGAATAATTAACTCAAGTGCTCCAATGTAACTTATATAATTACACCTGATCCGCATATCCGTATCATCTGCATCGTATTTGCTATAATTATCCGTATGAATCTTCAGTCATATAAACAACTTCTCTCAGAATTTGTTCGATTCCAAAGTATATCCACTGACCCTAACTTTCTTCCCGCAATAGAAGACACTGTAGAATGGCTGCAAAATTTATTTGAAAACTACGGATTTGAAACAAAAATTTTTCCAGGCGAAAAAACAAACCCTGTAATCTTTGCACATTATAAAAATCCTAAAGCGACTCAAACTGTGCTTATTTATGGACATTATGACGTTCAGCCAGCGCAACACGATGAAGGATGGGATGCCGATCCTTTTACTTTAACTGAAAAAGAAGGGAAATATATAGCGCGTGGTGTAGTTGATAATAAAGGACAGATATTAATTCATATTTTTACAGTTCTCAATCTTATAAAAGAAAAAAAACTCCAATACAATGTCAAATTTTTAATCGAAGGTAATGAAGAAACTTCTAACCCTGAACTTAGTGGTATCATGAAGAAGAATTCAAAATTATTAGCCAGTGATTATGTTCTTGTTTCCGATGGAGAACTAGTGGACGGAAAACCAGCTATCGAAGCATCTCTGCGTGGTGGGTTCAACCTTACGCTCCAGTATAAAACAGCGGACAATAATGT
>CAZXWS010000024.1:0-8411 GCA_964644605.1 uncultured Gammaproteobacteria bacterium | reverse complement strand
GAAAATATTAGTATATAATTAAAACGATGATATTTTTCCATTGTCTAATTGGAAAATAACAAGTAATTAATTCCGGATTGGCATCAAAAGCCCCAATCTGGGGCATTTTTTTTGGCCTCTATTGGATACTTAATAATTTTTGCAATGAATATGTCAGGATTTATGTTAGGAGAAAAATTAGGTTCATCTCAGCAATATAATGACAAAAGTGAAAGAATCCCTGTAACATTTATTAAAACTTCTTCTTGTTATTTAATTGGTCTAAAAGATACAGAAAAGCACGGATACCAATCCATGCAACTCGGATTTGGACTCAAAAAAAATATTAAAAAATCAACCTTTGGTACCATTAAAAAAGCGGGGATAGAAACCCCGCTTCGTTTTTTGCGCGAATTTCGTTTCGACAAAAAATCTTCTATTGCGCAATCGACTGATGCAGATGGTAAAGATGTCGTGACAGTCGGAGAACAAACCCTACAGATTGGACAAGAGATTAAACCTTCGCTATTTTTTCAAAAAGGTGATAAAGTACACGTTACTGCAACCTCAAAAGGAAAAGGTTTCCAAGGTGTCGTAAAAAGACATGGATTTGCCGGCGGACCAAGAACTCATGGTCAATCAGATCGTGAAAGAGCTCCTGGTTCGGTCGGTCAAACGACAACTCCAGGAAAAATTTACAAAGGAAAAAGAATGGCAGGTCATATGGGTCAAGACACAGTAACTGTGAGAAACCTGGAAGTTATTGCAGTAAACGATGACTCCATAACCGTTAAAGGTCTCGTACCAGGCTCTAAAGGTTCATTAGTTAAATTAGTAAAAGCGGATTAAAAGTTGTTGTTGCTATATGCCACGTACAAAAAAAACAGAAACACAAAAGAAAACCACTGAAAAACCTGTTGTCAAACAAGATGGTTTAAGTATTCCTGTATATGGATTAGATGGAACAGTACAAGAGCATATGCAACTTCCTGAGGAAATATTTAATATTGCTAAACCAGCGAGTAAAAGTTTATTAACCCAGTATATTCGTGTTTATACTACAAATCAGCGACAGGGAACAGTGGCTACCAAAACACGAGGTGAAGTGGTGGGAACAACGAAAAAAGTATATAGACAAAAGGGAACAGGTGGTGCTCGACACGGTTCACGCAAAGCTCCTATTTTTGTTGGCGGAGGAGTAGCATTTGGGCCACAACCACGCGAGTTTAGTCTTAAAATCAATAAAAAACAAAAACAGAAAGTATTTTACAGTATCTTAAGTTCCAAATTTAAGTCAGGAAATATTTATGCTGTAGCTGATGAAGTACTGGCAATGGAACCTAAAACAAAAAATATAGCTGGATTATTTAACAAAATAGACTCAGAAAAAAAGAAGACTTTAGTACTTTTAACGAATGAAAATCGAAATAATGTTGTGCGTGCAAGCGGGAATATTCCTTATATTAATACAGTCAGCGCAACGCAGGTAAATGCCTATCAGCTTCTGCAATATAAAAATATCGTCTTTGTAAAAAGTGCAGTAGAAGAGTTTAAAAAACATTTTACGAAAGCTGTATGAAATTAGAAACTATTTTATTAAAACCGGTTCTTACTGAAAAGAGTTCTTTGCTTGTAAAAGAAAAAAAATATATGTTTGAAGTGTCCGAAAAAGCAAACAAAGATCAAATTCAATATGCAGTAGAAAACTTATTTAATGTCAAAGTAGGAAGCGTACGAATAGTAATACGAAAAGGAAAAGAAAGAAAAACTGGAAAAAGAATGAAAGTAAAGAAATTAGCTGATAGGAAGATCGGTATTATTACGTTAAAAGAAGGAAAAATTGATTTATTTCCACAAACCTAACGATACATTATGAAAAAATCAGTATTTACACATACAGAACCCCATAAAGGACTAATCCAAATCCTGAAAAAACATTCAGGTAGAGATAACTCTGGGAAAGTAACGGTACGACATCAAGGTGGAAGACAAAAACGATATTATCGAGTCATTGATTTTAAACGCAATAAATATGATGTTGAAGGCACTGTAATAGGTGTGGAATATGATCCAAATAGAAACGCGTATATAGCTCTCATCAATTATGCTGATGGCGAAAAAAGATATATATTACATCCAAAAAATCTTAAAGTGGATGATAAAATCATTGCTGGAAAAGATGTAGATATTAAAGTAGGAAATGCACTACCGCTTAAAAACATACCATTAGGTATAGAAGTACATAATATCGAGTTATATCCTGGAAATGGTGGTCAAATGATTCGAGGTGCAGGTAGTTATGGTGTAGTCATTGCAAAAGAAGATAAGTATGTGCAAGTTAAATTACCTTCTGGGGAAGTGAGAAGAATTTTAGCAGAGTGTTATGCTACTGTCGGAGTTGTCGGTAATTTAGAACATAAGGAAGAAGTAATAGGCAATGCAGGAAGAAAGAGACATATGGGTATTCGTCCAACCGTAAGAGGTACTGCACAGAATCCACGTAGTCATCCTCACGGCGGAGGAGAAGGACGATCAGGAGAGGGTATGCACTCAAAAACACCATGGGGTAAATTAACACGTGGTAGAAAAACAAGAAAAAAAGATAAGTGGACAAATGCATTAATTGTTAAGAAGAAAAAATAATATGGAATCAACGACTTATTTAAAAGACATAAAAATTCCACCAAAAAAATTAAGATTTTTTTTGCCTGAAATTAAGAAGCATAAACCAGCAGAAGCCTTAACATATTTATTATATGCGCCAAATCGTAGTTCACGAATACTATATCAAGCTATTCATTCGGCGATAAACAGTGCGCGTAACTCTTTAAAAGTAGAAGATGGTTTGTTAAAATTTAAAACCTTGATAGTGGAAGAGGGACACAAGATCAAACGCTATCGTCCAGGCGGACGAGGTACTGCGAAAACATTTGTGAAACGCTTCTCACACATAAAAATTGTATTAGTGGAAGATGTAAAGCCAACTGTAAAAAAAGAAGTTAAGAAAACAGTTGAAGACAAACAAGACAAAAAAGTTGTTGTAGAGAGAAAAACTAAAGAAAAAGAGTCAGTAAAGGCTCCACGAAAAAGAACACGTTCAACAGTTACAAGTAAAAATAAATAATTTATTTTAAATTAAAAAGATTTATATGGGTCAAAAAGTACATCCAAAAGGTTTACGATTAGGGGTTCTTTATAATTGGAATTCTCGATGGTTTTTTTCTAATAAAAAATCTTATAGAGAAAGTTTAGTAGAAGATCTTAAATTGAGAAAAGCTTTAATGGATAAATTTCGTTATGCATCTATTACGCAAATTGATATTGAAAGAGCTATTAATAAAGTAAACATTATTATGTATTCTGTAAAACCAGGCATGATAATTGGTCGTGGTGGAAAAGGTTTGGAGGATTTAAAAAAATTTGTTGAAGGATATATAAATTTACATAAAAAAGGGAAAGAAATTAAATTTGAACCGAAAATAGAACCTGTAAAAAAGCCTTATTTGAATGCATATTATGTCGCTCAAACTATTGCAGAAAAGTTAGTGCGCAATTTTCCACACCGATCTGTAGTGCATAATGCTATCGATCGATCAATGGAAGCCGGTGCAAAAGGTATTAAAGTACAGTTGGGAGGCAGAATCGGTGGTGCAGAAATTTCACGAAGAGAAAAGTATCCATCAAGTGCAAATGTACCAATGTCCACTATACGTGCTGATGTTGATTTCGCCAAGTTTCCAGCACTTACAAAATCAGGCTATGTTGGAGTAAAAGTTTGGATCTATAGATAATTATGTTATCACCTAAAAGACAAAAATATCGAAGACAGTTCAGAGGCATGTGGCGAAGACTTGCCGTTAAGGGAGATAAACTTAACTTTGGTGCATTTGGTTTGAAATCAATGGAATCCGGATGGATTAAAGACCGTGAAATTGAAGCAGCTCGTGTGGTTTTAGCACGTGCTACAAGAAAAAACGGTAAGTTCTGGATTAAGATTTTTCCTGATAAACCATTCACAAAAAAGCCGCCAGAAGTAACGATGGGTGCTGGAAAAGGTGATGTTGCTTATTTTGTCTCTTCCGTTACACCGGGCCGAGTTCTCTTTGAAGTTGATGGCCTTCCGGCAGTAGACAGTGCAAAAGTATTAAAAACTGTTGCATCAAAAATTTCGCTTAAAACAAAAATTATTGGTAAAAATATATGAGAAAGTTAACGAAAGATTACAGTGCAAAAAAAATAACTGAATTAGAAAAAGATGTACATACTATTCGACAGGAAATAGCGAAGTTCGTATTAGAACAAAAAAGTAATCCCCAGAAAGACACGAATTCTATTGTTAAAAAAAGAAAGCAGTTAGCAGTTATGCTTACGGTGCTTGTACAAAAGAAACATGCACAATCATAAAAATTAAATTAATCTATGGCTAAAGTTATAACCGGTACAGTCGTTTCAACAAAAATGCAAAAAACGGTAGTGGTAAACATTGAAAGAAAGTTACAGCATCGTTTATATAAAAAAGTTATTGTCCGACATAAAAAAATTAAGGCACATAGTGATTTAGATCTTAATGAAGGAGATATAGTAGTAATTAGTGAAACAAAACCAATATCAAAAGATAAACATTTTGTGGTTACAAAACGTCTTACTGCAGCTACAGTGCAGGATGTCAAAAAATCTGAAACGAGTAAAGTAAAACCAAAAGTTAAAAAGACAAAAAAAAGTTCTAAAAGTAAAAAATAAAAATATGTTACAGCTCAGATCAATGCTCAATGTCGCAGATAATACAGGTGCCAAAAAAGTGCAAATGATTGGAATGCCGAAAAAAGGGAATAAATATTATGCGTATATCGGTCACATGATTACTGTTGTCGTGAAAGATGCAATTCCATTTGCACAAGTTAAAAAAGGTGAGGTACTTCCTGCAGTAGTTGTGCGAACTCGCAAAGAGCTCAGAAGAACAGACGGTAGTTATATTCGATTTGATGAGAACGCCTGTGTAATCTTAATGTCGAAAGACTCAAAAGATCCAAAAGGAACTCGTATATTTGGACCAATTGCGAAAGAAATTAAAGATCTGGGATATTCAAAAATTGCTAGTTTAGCTGAAGAAATATATTAAGTTAAATCACTTATTAATATGAAGATTAAAAAAGGAGATAAAGTAAAAATAATCACCGGAAAAGATAAAGGGAGAGAAGGTACTGTTGATAGAGCCTATGAAAAGTCGGAAATGATTTTGATACAAGGTATTAACATATTTAAGAAACATATTAAAAAAAGTGAACAAATGCCACAGGGTGGTGTGGTCGATGCGCCTCGTCCTTTGCCTGTAAGTAAAGTCATGTTAGTCTGTCCAAAGTGTGGCAAGACGACCCGCGTAGCATATGAAATAAAAGGTAATAAGAAAAATAGAGTATGTAAAAAATGTAAAAGCAGCATATAACCGTTATAAAAAATTAAAAAAGCAATGGACTTTAAAGATTATTACAATAAGGAAGTAAAAAAAGCGATCATGGACGAACTGAAACTCAAAAATATCATGAGTGTTCCTCGAATAGTAAAAGTGGTCGTTAATGTAGGCGCAGGAGAAGCAGTTTCAAATAAAAATGTTATCGAAAAAATTGCAGAACAAATTGGTATAATATCAGGACAAAAACCTGTTATCACGAAGGCCAGAAAATCAGTAGCCGCTTTTAAAATACGACAAGGATTGCCAATCGGTGTAAAAGTAACACTGCGCGGTCAGAACATGTACAATTTCCTGGAAAAATTAGTGAAGATAGTTATTCCGCGTTTGCGCGACTTCAGAGGAATATCAGACTCTACTGTTGATCAAAACGGAAATATGAGCCTTGGTTTTTCAGAACAAACAGTATTTCCAGAGATAGAATTTGATACTATTGATAAACTGAGAGGTTTAGAAGTAACTATTGTGACAAATGCAGGTGATAAAAAAATTGGTAGATTATTATTTGAAAAGTTAGGTATTCCATTTAAGAAAAGCTAATATGGCAAAAAAATCTGATGAAGTAAAGTTCCTCAAAAAACAAAAATTTGCGGTACGACATGTAAACCGCTGTCCTTTGTGTGGACGTTCAAGAGGTTATCTAAGAAGATTTGGTTTGTGCAGAATTTGTTTTAGAGAAAAAGCATTACAAGGTGAAATTCCAGGAGTTAGAAAAATTTCATGGTAAACGTATGAGTAGATCAACAAAAAAAGGACCATATATTGACGAAAAATTGTTTAAAAAAGTAGAAAAACAGAAGTCAGGTAGTGACAGAAGTCCTATTAGAACTTGGGCTCGTGATTCTCAAATTGCTCCTGAATTTGTGGGACATCGTATTGCTATACATAATGGAAGAAAACATGTGGAAGTGCTTATTAGTGAAACAATGATTGGACACCGATTGGGTGAATTTGCACCGACACGATTATTTAGAAGTCATGGAAAAGTTACTAAAAAAGTTTTAGAAGCAACCTAATATGGGAAATTCATTTATTGATTTTATAATACGAATAAAAAACGGTTACATGGCAGGAAAGCGACAAATTACTGTTCGTTACTCAAAAATGAACGAAGAGTTACTGAAGAAGTTAAAAAGTTTAGGTTATATTGGTGAATATACTGTTGAGGGAGATGTAAAGAAGCATATCATAGTAGATTTGCTTTATACCGACGAAGTCCCGGCAGTCACTGATGTGAAAATATATTCTAAACCAGGAGGTAGACATTATGTATCTTATAAAGAATTAAAAGTCGTTTTGGGTGGCTTTGGATACTCACTACTTTCCACTCCAAAAGGGATTATTACGAACACTGAAGCTAAAGAAAATAAAGTTGGTGGAGAATTACTATTTGCAATCTGGTAATTATGTCAAAAATTGGAAACAAACAAATTGAGATACCGCAAGGAGTTGAAGTAACTCTGCAAGAAGGTTCAGTACATGTAAAAGGTGCAAATGGTGAACTTAATTTTGTATTACCTCGAAAGCTAAAAATTGTGAAAAACGAAAATTCGCTGAGTATTGAGCGTCAAACAGAAGATAAAAAAGTAAAGTCATTGCATGGACTATATAGACAATTAGTTTCAAATGCGATCAACGGCGTCAAAACACCTTGGGAAAAACGACTTGAAGTCGTTGGGACTGGTTTTAATGTCAAAGCACAAGGTGAAGATTTGCTTTTTAAAGTAGGGTATTCACACTTAGTAACATTTAAAAAAGTTCCAACAATTACATATAAAGTTGAAGGAAATAATAAAGTAGTGGTCATGGGTGCTGACAAACAACTTGTGGGACAGATCGCACACAAAATCAAAATGATACGTAAACCTGACGCTTATAAAGGAAAAGGTATACGATATGAAGGAGAACAATTAAAACTTAAACCTGGCAAAAAAGCTAAAACAGCAGGCGCATAACTATGAGCATCACATTGAATAAACAATTACGAAAAAAACGAAAGGTACGTGCAAAGATTTTTGGCACTGCTGAGAGACCTCGAATAGCAGTCAATAGATCTAATAAATATATCTATGCACAGGCAATTGATGATACACAAAACGTAACGCTTGCTGCCTACTCAGTGTTGAATGCTAAGAAAGAAAAGGACTCTAAAAAAACCACTAAAGTCGAAACAGCTAAAGTAATTGGAAATAAATTAGCAGATATATTAAAAGAAAAAGGTATCAAACAAGCAGTTTTTGATAGAAGTTATTATCTCTATAAAGGAAGAGTACAGGCTTTATGTGAAGGACTCAGAGAGAATGGGATTACTATTTAGTTTTATTCGCATACACTTATGGTAGAAGAAAAAAAAGATGAAAATAAATTAGAGGAAAAAGTTTTGTTAATACGCAGAGTCTCCAAAAAAATTACAGGAGGAAATTATGTAACATTTTCCGCTCTTGTCGTAGTGGGTGATAAGAAAGGTGGAGTAGGTGTAGGTATAGGACGTGGTTTGGAAGTACCACCGGCTATTCAAAAAGCCATAAACTATGCGAGAAAACACATGATTCATATCCCAATCTATAATGGAAGTATTCCTCACCAAGTGTTGCTTAAATATAAAGCAAGTAAAATATTACTGAAGCCTGCTCCAGAAGGAACCGGTTTGAAAATAGGAAGTGTCGCGAGAACTATATTTAATTTGGCAGGTGTATATAATGCCTCTGGAAAAATTATTGGTTCACGTAATCAGATTGCTAATACTTACGCTGTCATTGAAGCACTTAAGAAGTTAAAAAACCCAAGTCAATTAAAAAAAACAGTTAAGAAGAAGGCATAATTATGGAAATATTAACTAATTTACCAAAAATAGTTTTAAATAAAAAGAAGCGTCTCGGACGAGGATTAGGCAGTGGGAAAGGTTCAAAATCAGGACGAGGTACTACACGCCACCAAGCTGCTCGAGAAAAAATCCCACTCCATT
>CAZXWS010000023.1:0-3234 GCA_964644605.1 uncultured Gammaproteobacteria bacterium | reverse complement strand
TCTTCTGCCGTTAGCACTATGTTTTCAGCATTTCTCTTTAATGTCTGTAAAATCTCTCGCGGTTGTACTCTCATTCCTTCAGTGTACCTTAGTGTTGCATATGTGGTGAGAGATTAAGTGTTTCGTTGATTCTACGAATATTGAAAAATTGTGATTTACCAAAACGGCGAGGGTAATGATTGACGCCAACTTCTTTAAATATCGCCCCTGTCTCATGCAGTTTCATAACAAGTTCTAAACAAATCATACCCGAAGTGGATTTTAAGGTGATTTTATTGAGAGCATTTTTTTTAATTAAGCGAAAATCGCAGTCTACATCGCTGATAGGCAAGGAATGAATTTTATGCAGAAATGCATTGTACGAAGTGCCGACGACTTTTCGTAGTACGCCATCTAAACGATCTAGTTTGTATCCGTTAACCACATCTATATTTTTTTCTAGTTTTGCAAGCAGCAAAAAAAGATCAGTTGGATCATACTGACCATCACCATCAGTGTAAAACACCCATTCTTTGCTGGATCGATTGAAACCCGATATCAAAGCTCCTCCATACCCTTTATTTTTTTTGTGGTGAATAGGAATAAAATTTTTATACATCTTTTTCAAATGTTCCAGCACTTCATACGTGTCATCGGTTGAACCATCATTAATCACAATCACTTCAAAATCTTTCGTTATTTTAGGGAGTACCTGGTATGTGCGATAAATAAGATAGGGCAGTATTTTTGAATCATTAAGAGATGGATAAAATACTGATAGGCTTGGCAATTTTTTCATAACTAGGCGATAAAGTACCCGCGGGTGTAAAGTGTAATGGCTGCGAGCATCAATAATAAGGAAATTAAGAAATAAATAATACGAATAATAGTGTTAGATTTTGAAAGTAGTATCGCAACTGAGAGGTAAAGAGGATACATATGGAGTCCGTACCGTGGCATGCCTGCAAAAGTACCTGTAGTTGCAGGAATTAGTATAGACACTATTAAAAAAAGCCAATACGAAAAACGTATTTTTTTAAATGAGTAAATAATGATTGCAATATAAAAAATAACAAAAAAGAGTTCAATAAGAGCAACCAGATAAATAATATCGCGTTGTGGGTAGAATAGAATGATTTTTAGATAACGCCAAAAAACTTGCAGGGGTACAGTTGGTACATTTTGTCTCCATACATCCATAGCTTTATATATAAGTCTCCAATCACCAAATTTGAGTTGAATATATAGTAGGTATCCAAAGTAGGTAAGTGGAATTAGTATGGTTATAAAAATCTTTGACTTCAATATCTGCAGGGGATTTAATCGTTTTTTTATAAGTGCTATGTTTTTTTTAACCGAAAACGAGTTTTTGTATATTTCGTCCAATGGAAATAAATACTCTGCAAGTACAAAAAAGCAAAGAGCAAGTCCGTTGAGACGTGTTAAAGTAGTTAGAACGCCCGCTAAAGTAGCATAAAACCATTGTTTTCTTCTTCCAAATAAGAGAGTAAGTGATGCCAGTAGGAGAAATAGCGAATCGTTATATACCGCACCGTACGAGTACGAAGTTGGGAAGAAAATGAGTGTGGCAAAAAAGTAAAGCCACAAATTTTGTCTCTTATCAATTTTTAATAATTGATAAAGTACTATTAAACTTATAATAAATGTAATATGTGAAACAATCAGGCCAGATATGAGGAATGGAAAATGAAAAACCAAGTGCATAAACCGTACGCTCAGTGGATAAAAAGGGAAGAAAGGCAGACGGGCGGGGTTATATCCTTGCTGCGCAACTTTCATGTAATGATATCCATCAAAATTTCCCCAGATCCATACAAAATAAGGAAAATTTCTTCCAAATTCCTGAGAATATGCAGTAAAAGTTTTTCTGAGTGGGAGCAGATAAATGCCTGCAAGCGCCAACATCAAAATTAGCACTCGCCATACAACAAATACGGATAAAATTTTTTTAATCATTGTTTCTTCGATTAAACAGGCGGCAACTGCTCCAATTTTTTGAGATATTCGCCGCTATCCAGCTCTTCTTGAGTAAAATCTACCTGTTCGCCTTTTAGATTAGGATCGTAGGCAGGCTCTGGGTAATTAATAAGCCATGCTTCTTCTTCACCAATATTGTGATATGCAGTCGGAATATTTTTTGGAATATATAGTCTTTGTGGGTTGTCAGAGGATAAAAGGTACTCTTGTCTTTTTCCGTCTATGTACACTATTATTTTTACATTTCCTTTAATGCAGATTAAACATGCGGCGCGAACACGATGCAAGTGAAATCCTTTAAATGCTCCAGGAGCAGCTGAAGACAGGTATACCACTGTTTTATCAGTATCTTTATATAATTCAGTCACAAATCCATTTGTTTCTTTTGTATGCATATCATACGTAATAATTTTTTTTGCTGCTTCGAGCTTTATCTCAGTTACCATAAGAATTGTGGAAAATTTTAACTGAGGATCATTATACTGAAATCAAAAATAAAAATACAAGAATAAATATTGATAAAAAATATTATATGTAGGAAACGGTTTGCCTGTCCCTCCATAGTCCCGCCAGGGCGGGACGACGGGGGAAAACCGTTCCTTACGACCTTTTACATGTTATGGCGTTGGAGTAGGGGTAGCTGGTACATCGCCTGCACAATCAAGACAGTATTTGGAATAGCCATCTTTTATGATTGTTTTTTCTTTCAAATCCACATTGGGTGTATCAGGATTTGCAAGTTTATCACTATCGCGCGTCACGGGTACTACTTCACGTGCGATTTGTAGCCCTTTGGTATTCTCCGATCCTTTTGTAATATATTCAAAATGTGACGGGCAATTTTCATTACCTTCAGAATTTTTTGCTGCAGGTAAACCCGTATCATTACAGACGTGGATTCCTATAACGCTATCTGGCTTTCTTGGCTTCAAATCGAGTTGATCTTTTAGTATATACTTCATCACTCTATTCCAAATTGGCGCAGCTCCAGTGATACCCGAAGCCAAGTAAGGATTCATTGGCGTATTATCGTTATTACCTACCCAAACAGCTGTCAAAAAATTGGGTGTATAGCCGATAGTCCAGTTATCTTTTTTATCGTCAGTTGTTCCAGTTTTTACTGATACAGTTTTATTTGGTACAACGAGTTCTGAACTAGGACCAAACTCCAACGTTCGAGCGTTATTATCTTGCAAAATATGGGAAATAAGAAAAGCCGTTTCAGGAGTAATTACTTGTTTGCCTGTAATGGCAAGT
>CAZXWS010000022.1:0-16145 GCA_964644605.1 uncultured Gammaproteobacteria bacterium | reverse complement strand
GAAGCAAACCCCAAGATAAGAAATCCCCATTAGTCCGCCAGAAGACCACTGGCTACATAGGCGTCAGATGTAAGCGTAGCAATACGTTTAGTCAAGACGTACTAACGGACGATTTCCCATCTCTTTTGTTAGTCAAATTTTCTTGTAACTTGAAACGCGTAACGTGTAACGCAAAAAAGACTCAAAATTTCTTTTATTAACTATCCCGCCAATGGCGGGATTTTTTTTGGCTAAAAAATTGCAATAAATGAATATTTAGGGTATCATGAATACATGCACATTCTTTCGATTGATCCTGGTGTGGAAAAAGTGGGATATGCATACTTTAAAAAAGAATTAAAAAACTACCAATATCTCACATCAGGACTCATTAAAACACCAAAAACAGAGGAACACACAAAACGCTTACATCAAATTTATACTGTGCTACAAGATCTCATAAAAAATATAAAACCCGATTTAATAGTCATCGAACGTCTCTTTTTCTTTAAAAACCAAAAAACAGTAATTTCAGTAGGGCAGGCTCAAGGTGTCATTTTACTGCTGGCAGCACAAGAAAATATTTCGTTAACATACCTTACCCCTCTCCAAATAAAATCTATAATAACAGGCTATGGAAATGCAGACAAAAAATCAGTACAGAAAATGCTTGGACTTTTAATGAAAGAGAAGCTACCAAAATGCGAAGACGATCAATCAGATGCTATCGCCTGTGGACTAGCCTACTGTTATCTTAATCAAAACGTTCTTCAGTGATTCCGACACTAGACACTACTTTATGAAACATGTAACATATAACATGTAACATAAGCGCATTTTTTGTTATCTGTTATGTGTTACGTGTTACATACATTGTGAAACCAGTAATTTTAATTGTTCTCGACGGCTATGGCGTTGCACCCCCAAATTTTGGGAATGCTATTCATTTGGCAAATCCTACTAATCTCAACTCTTTTTTGTATTCATATCCAAACACAACGCTTCGAGCATCAGGTGAATCAGTGGGGCTACCTGCTGGCGAAGTAGGCAATACAGAGGTTGGACATATCAATCTTGGTGCAGGAAGAATTGTGTATCAAGATCTTCCTAGGATAAATTTATCGATTGCGGATGGTAGTTTTTTTAAAAATCCACAGTTTCTTAAAGTAATATCTCACTTAAATACTACAGGGGGGAAGCTTCATTTGCTTGGATTGGTAGGTCAAGGATCTGTGCATTCTAACCTAGATCATCTTATTGCACTCGTTTATTTCGCAAAAGAATATGGTTTACAGAAAGTATTTATACACGCAATCACAGACGGCAGAGACTCTCCACCAAAATCTGCTTCTGAAATTATTGCCACCCTCGAAGAACGAATAAAATCAATTGGTACTGGAAAAATTGTTTCAGTGAGTGGTCGATATTATTCTATGGACCGTGATCGACGGTGGGAACGAATAGAAAAAGCCTATAACTGTTACACAAAAGGAGTGGGAAAACAAGCTAAGACGGCTACAGAGGCAGTTCAAAATTCATACAAAGACGGTAAAACTGACGAATTTATCGAGCCAACCAACATACTAATTGATGGAGTTAATCCAGTATTAGTCGAAAAAGGGGATGCAGTAATATTTTTTAATTTCCGAATCGATAGGCCACGCGAACTGACCAAAGCTTTTGTGCTTGATGATTTTCAAACTCAAGCAAATCTAGCTGCTTCTTTTGATCCATATGCGGTCAAGTATTATAAATCACACATCGCTGAACAGCAAAATTTGACACCTCCGTTTAACCGGGGAGAAAAAATTCAAAATCTGCTTTTTGTAACAATGACAGAGTATGAAAAAAACTTACCTGTTGATGTTGCGTTTCCTCCGATCGTTGTCCATACACCTCTTGGTGCAGTTTTAGCCGATGAAGGAATTCCACAGTTACGTATGTCTGAATCAGAAAAAGAACGGTTTGTTACATTTTATTTTAATGGACAGCGGGAAGCACCATTCGCATATGAAGAACGCCTCATCACTCCCTCGCCAAAAGTACCGACTTATGACCTAAAACCAGAAATGTCAGCGTATGAACAGACAAACACATTAATAAATAAAATGCGTGAAATGAAGTATCGTTTTATACTGATTAATTTTGCAAATCCGGATATGGTCGGTCATACCGGCAATATTCAGGCAACTGTGCTTGCTATCAAAGCCATTGATTCATGCATAGGAAAAATCGTGCAAGAGGCATTGAATCTTGATTACACGATTCTTATTACCGCAGATCACGGTAATGCCGAACAGAAAATAAGTCCGCATTCGGGTGAAATTTCAACAGAACATACTGATAACCCTGTACCTTTTATTGCTATAAATAAAGATCTCCAAGGAAAGTTTATAAAATTACAATCAGGCATTCTAGCCGACGTAGCTCCGACCATACTCCATTTGCTCGGAATCACCCAACCATCCGAAATGACAGGAAGGAATTTGTTGGAAGAAATAAAATAAAAAATCAGATTTACGATTTAAGATTTATGAATTAAGAATGTTTTTGATTTTCTGATGAGACCTTGCAGTAAACTATGCACTTTATTAGCTTGCGAATATAAAATATCAAATTCATTTAGTCCAACGAAGCCAACATCTTTTGCTATTATAAGCTGATTTTTTACTTCAATTAACGAGCCTTGTGCTTGATAATAAAATTGTATTTTTTCTTTATATGTGTGTCTGCCAAATCCTTCTGCGATATTAGAAGTTACAGAAGACACTGCTCGTTTAATTTGATCACTTAAAGAATACAATTCTTCTCTAGGAAAAGACTTGGTGAGCTTATATACTTGAATAACAAGCTGATGACCTTCCTGCCAAACAATTAAGTCCTTAAAATCTTTTATCTTTTCATTCTCCATATTTCTCTTAAATCTTAAATCCTTAATCTTAAATCTAAATTTAGTTTGCTCCAATTTTCCCCAGTATCTTTGCAGCATACTTACTACCCGCTTCCATGGAGTGTCGGATATTGTTTGTTTTAATGTATGTAGAGATAAAGCCAGCGCAGTAGCCGTCACCAGCCCCTGTAGCATCGACTATTTTTGGTGGAGAAATCGCTTTTTGATGATACACAATGTCATGAATATATGCATAACTTCCTTTCGCCCCATCTGTTACAACCACTAATCTATCTTTAATTTGGGGGATGTAGTACTCTACAACTGGTTCAGAAAAATCAATATCTTCATACGGCGCTTTTACCATTTCCGCAAACTCGTGGCCGTTTACAATCAACACGTCAATATAACGAAGTAAGTCAGCAATATGATGGCGAGGGAGCGCGCAGTCGTGTTTACCTAAATTAATAAATATCGGGATATGATTTTCACGCAAAAAATGTATCAACTTTTCTTTTACTCTCAACCGGCTGTCAGGAATATTTCCGATATACGCTGCTTTTGACTTTTTTAGAACAAAAAAATCTTTTTCGTGATCGAAGGTATGCACGTGCGGTGTTTGATGATGCAGTACGGTTCTTTCACCTGTTTTATGAAGAATAATTGAGGAGACATTATAGTAATCATTTTGAAACTGGCAATATCTATGGTAAATACTCTCGTTTTCAAATTTTTCTAAAATGGCCTTTTTAAATATATTATTTCCAATTTTGCCCATTACCGCAGTCTGTAAACCGTGTTTATGCGCACCGATTGCTACATTTGCTCCACCTCCGCCAATACTTTCATAAAAGAAATCCGTGTCATATTTCCCGCCAAGTGCTAGTTGAAAACGGTTGTCTTTTAATGTTAGCGATTCACCCTTAAAGAATAAATCCACACTAATAGTGCCGATACTAATCAAGTCAACCATATTATTCATTATAAACAAATTTACATTAATTAGCATAATAGTAGGGAACGGTTTACGTGTCCCTCCATAGCCCCGAGTACTCGGGGCGACGGGGGAAAACCGTTCCCTACAGACCGTGATTTGTTAAAATATATACATGCTATTAACTGTGTGTGGAGAAGATACTGCCGCTTCAAGAAATTATATTAACTCGCTCAAAAACGAGTATAAAAAAAAAGAGTATGAAATAGTCACTGTCGCTGCAAAAGACATTGAAGAACAGTACAAAAACGATATGAGTACAGGTACATTATTTTCTCTCAAAAAAGTTTTATTTCTGGATAATCTCAGTCAGTATGCAGCACGAAAACGTGACAAAACCTTTCTTGAGATGATGAGTGACATTCAAGTTAATAATGAGCTCGATGTCATAAACTGGGAAGGTAATAAGACAGCACGCGACCTTTCTGCGAAAGTATATGGCACAATAAAAGAATTCAAACCAAACGAAAATATTTTTTCGCTCCTGGAAGCCTGCTATCCCACTAATTTTCCACGATTTATTGCTGCCTTACGTGCAGTAGCTTCCTACCAGGATGAAGGTTTTATTTTTGCCATGCTCTGTAAACACATTCGCTCACTTATCTTAGCATCAGCCAATGCGCTTCCCTCATCTGTAATGGCTTGGCAAAAAACAAAATTAACCGCTCAAGCAAAAAAGTGGGATGAAAAAAAGTTAATAGCATTTTATGAAGGTTTAACCAGAATTGATTCTGGTCTTAAAACAAGCAGTAATGTCTACGGTATTACCTCATCTATAGAACTGCTAATTTGCTATTTTATGTGAGGTGTGGTACGATCACTGGAAAAGAAGTTACAAATTACTTTTTTTATTATGGACATCGATCAAACTATTTTTAAAGCCTACGATATACGTGGTATTTATCCTACACAAGTTAATGAACAAAATTACCCGGTTATCATCAAAGCAATTTACACATTTTTTGTTCAAGACTTAAAAAAAGAAAATTTGACGATTGTTCTAGCGCGGGATATGCGTGTTTCTTCACCTACGTTATTTGAATTAGCAAAAAAAACACTTGTTGAGCTTGGAGCAAAAGTAGTAGATATCGGGCTCGCATCAACTCCTACATTTTATTACGCTGTCTCGCAGTACGGGTATGACTGTGGCATACAAGTGAGTGCCTCACACAATCCAAAAGAATATAACGGCATCAAATTTGCAAGAAACACCGGCGGTAAACTCACTAAAATCGGCAAAGCTACAGGTATGGAGATAGTAAAAAAGTTAGTAGTTTCACAGGAGTTTGTGAAACCAAAAGAAGGTGGAAATGTATTAGTAAATGATCATGTATTACAAGATGAAATAGAGTCAGCACAGAAAGCGATTGTTACCGCTCCACTTAAAAAATTTAAAATAGTAGCTGATCCGGCAAACGCGATGGGTTGTGTCTTTCTCGAAGAACTATTTAAACATGTTCCTACTGATTTAGTAAAAATGAACTTTGAACTTGATGGTACATTTCCATCGCATGAACCAAACCCACTAAAATACAAAAACCTGAAAGATCTTCAGCAAAAAGTGATTGAAGAAAAGGCAGATTTAGGTATAGCTCCTGATGGCGATGGTGATCGAATATTTTTTATAGACGAGAAGGGAAAAATTATTCAAGCAACGTCAATTACATCGCTCATCGCCAATGAAATACTTGAAAAATCTCCTGGAGAAATTATTACTGCGGATATTCGTGATATTTTAAATGTAAAAGAGGTTTGTCATCGATTAGGCGGCAAGTTTACAATGTGTATTGTCGGACATGCATATATCACTGAACAACTAAACCGCGAAAATGCTGCATTTGCCGGTGAGTCTTCAGGACATTTCTTTTTTAGAGAAACCGGTGGCGGTGAAAGCTCTATAAGGGTTATTTTGTATGTCTTAAATGCGATGAATGAACAGAACAAACCGATCTCGGAAATAATTTCACAATATATAACAGCGTTCGAACATGAAGAAATAAATTTTGTAATTAGTCCTCCAGCCGATCCTCAAATCATTCTGGCAGATTTAGAAAAAGATTATAGTACTGGACATGTATACAAAGATGATGGTTTGGCAGTGGATTTTCCTGATTGGCGCTTTAATGTACGACTATCCAATACAGAAAACGAACCGATTTTGCGTGTGAATGTTGAAGGAAAAAATAAAGAACTGGTAGATGAAAAATTTGCAGAGATCGAAAATAAGATGCTGGCTGCCGGTGGCAAACATCAGTAAATAGATAAATGGGCTATACGAAATGTGACTAACGTCATTCTGTGGTGCTTGCCAGAATATTCAAAAGCAATTCGTCATTCTGGCTGGTCCTCCGAATGGTAGGACTTGTCCAGAATCAAACGAATTGCGTGATACAAATATTGATTCTGGATGCGCTCAAACAAGTTTGAGCTTACCAGAATGACGAAATAATCCTAAATACTAGATACTGAATACTGGATACTAGCTACTAAATACTTTATACTAAATACTAATTTCTATGTCCGAAACTTCAGAATTACAACCAATTGAAAATCCGCTGGAAGAAAAGAAACAGCTCAAAAAAGACTCTCCATCTGGGGAAAAGATCAGTCTCTCTAAATATACTACTGCATTACTAAACGGACTCAAAGACATACGCAAAAAAACATCGCCAGGCGATCAAAATCGATTAACAGTATCCCGTACAGTATCATTTTTGGCGTTTGTCTACGAAAAAGTTCGAAATGCACTTGAATATAGAGAAGAACAGCTCATTTTGCGCGCTGCTATAGAACGAATTCTAAAACGTCGGCTTGCGTTAAACCCTCAAGCCAAAGGCGAAGCAGAAAATCTTTTGCGTGAACTGGTCTGGGCTCGCTATTTTGCCAGTGGCAACCTAGGGGATCATGATGTTGATAATGTGCAAAAAATAATTGACCGTTATCTTTCTCTACGCTATTCACTCACAACAGGAAGAGATGCAAAAACAAAAACACTGATTAACGATTACTTTCTTGATTTACTTACTTGCGAGATTGAAGAATATCTAAACCCTGAAGATGCAGAACGTGAAGCTATTTATATGTTCTACATATATCAAATACTCAGACAGAAAATAGCTATAGATGGAGTAAGCGAACAACAGCGCGATTCGTTTCTGCTTGTAGCTCTCGATAAAGCTTATAGGAGAAGTGATACGCCATATCAACGATATCATCTCTTTGTTACCTTTTACAAACCAATTTATCAATATAACGAACATGAGCTTTCAACGCTCGCACCGAAACTTCCCCATATTTTTAACAAAATAGATGAAATAATCCGTGATCCGTCCGTTGATCGACTTACACGTTATGTACGAAAGCAGCTTCCGCCTTTTCTTGTAATGTTTGAGATTTTGAACAAAGAAAAAGACAAAGCAGCTCAAATAATCGATGCCAAAGACTCATTATGGGCAATAGTTGATCAAACGTGCCGTGATAAATACACCCAGTCACAGAGCAGATTAAGAAACTTGGCTGTAAAAAGTCTTATTTACATCTTTATAACCAAAATGGTGCTTGCATTAATACTGGAGTACCCTGTTTCCATATGGCTTTATGGACGTGTTGATTGGTTATCAATCAGTATCAATACATTTTTTCCACCAGTACTCATGGTTATAATTGTCGCGCTTGTGCATTTACCAGGGGAGGATAATACAAAAAAAATATATCACCGTATTATAGATATCATAAGCCAGGACGAGACATTTGAGACAATGATGGCTTACAAAACAGGCAAAACAAAAAATCGAAAACCACTACTTGTATTCGGTTTCAGTATTTTTTATACCTTTACGTACTTCATAACACTCTACTTAATCCACCTTGTTTTACAACGACTCAAATTTTTCCCAGTTAGCGAACTTCTGTTTGTGTTCTTTGTGAGTGTTGTCTCATTTTTCTCATATCGGATTAAACAAGTTGCTAATGAGTATCGAATGGAAGAACGAGAAGGAATATTCTCACCTATACTTGATGTATTTTTCATGCCAATCCTTTCAATTGGTAAGTTTTTAAGCAGCGAAATTGGAAAACTTAACTTCTTTATTCTAATCTTTGACTTTATTATTGAGGCTCCCTTTAAACTTGTCTTTGAGGTAGTGGAGGAGTGGATAGCTTTTGTTCGACAGAGAAAAGAAGAGATAGTTTAAAATTTCTAATTTCTAACGGACCTAGCAAATCCAAATGACAAAATTCAAATTTCAAATCAAACCTAAAATCCAAATTATAATTTGAGCTTTAGATTTTGAAGTTTGTTTGATATTTGGATTTTGAAATTTGTTTCTTTAGAAAGTAGGCGAATAAGTTATTCTGGACGTGGTATAATATCCAGATGCGTAAGGGGAACATATTTGATGGGTATAATCCATACCTCACTGGAAAAATAGTATTCTTTTTTATTATTTTTATGGTGTGCGTTTTAAAGTTCTTTAGTGCTGATTTATTCGCATATACATCTCAAGAAGCATTACCTGCTCCACAAGCACAGTTTGCAGTACCGAAAAGTCAACTCTATCAAAACATAAATTCAGTAAATCATTTTTATACAAATGTCATCCAAGCGACAGTAGCTCCTTCTCCTACCCCAACAATTAAACCGGCCAAAATCAATTTGCCTTCAGGTGACACAGTGCAGTTAGCTCGAAATATCGCACAGCAATATAATATAAATGAAGATGCTTTTTTATGCATTATTCAAAAGGAAAGCGGCTTTAATTCGCGACGGCCAGATGGATCACTCAAATGCAGCGATCACGGAGCTTCCTGCGGATTAGGACAAATACAGTATCCAACATGGGTATCCATTCGCAGGAAAGCGGGTTGGTCCACTGAAGACTTACGAGCAGATGATACTGAGAATTTAAAAACCGTTGCATTCGGCTTAACAAATGGCTGGAAATTACACTGGACTGCCTATCATGTATGTAAAGCACAAGGCTACGATCTGTAATATCTTTCAAAAAACTTACTTTCTTCTTACTAATCTCAGAGGATAAAGGAATAGAATTGAATCTGATATTTACGATATTAATGTTTCGTCATTCTGGTAAGCGAAAACAAGAGTTTTCGCGCATCCAGAATCAACAGAGCAACATTTGCACTTCGTCTGATTCTAGACAAGCCCTCCAAGTCGGAGGACAAGCCAGAATGACGAAGTAAAGAGAGTTTGTGAGTGATTAAATTTCGTAACTGCAATTAAATTAATTTATTCATATATGTCAGATCAAAATATTGTAAAAATCCATGGCCGAGATTACATAACCGTAGCAGGAAGACTGCAGATGGCGCATGAGTCTCTAAAACATCTTTCCATAACTACCGAAGTCATTCCTCACCCAAATCAAGTAATAGTACGAGCAACCGTACAAACCGATAAAGGAACATATACCGGTATATCAGCTGCAAACCCTACTAAACTCATTGAAAAACAAAATCCATACGAAGTAGCGGAAACTTCCGCTGTTGGAAGAGCACTTGGATTTGCGGGTTTTGGAGTTGATGGAGCTATTGCTACCGCGGACGAGATGCAAAAAACACAACAAAATTTCAGTAGATAGTAGTAAGTATTAAGTAGAAAATTACGAGTTACGAATGACGAATTATGAATAGAAATTGTTACTGGGTATTAGTTATTTGGTATTAGGAGGTTAGGAGTTAAGCGATATGTGTTAGGGGGAGTAGGGAACGGTTTTCCCCCGTCGCCCCGATTACTCGGGGCTATGGAGGGACAAGCAAACCGTTCCCTACTTATACAAGCAAGGGGGGCACTGTTGGGACTGGACTACGGGGGAAAACCGTTCCGTATATAGAAAGAAATTGAAAAATCAACTATTGATTGCCCTTCCGAATCCAGCTATGCGGGAGAAGGAGGGCATTTTCACTTTTAACTTGAATTTAGATTTTGATATTGATTTAAAATTTAAAATTGAGAATTTGAAATTTTCTTGACTTGTGTTTATGTATCACTTATTAAAAGAGGGAAGTATATTTTTTTCGTAGAATGAAAAAAAATCTGATTGATTAGGTCCGACTTGGTGAACGTAAATGTAATCAAAACCTGCATCAATATATTTTTGCATACCTTCTTTATGTTTTTGTATATCCGGCCCGCATATTATTTCTTTAGCTACTGATACAGAAGTTACTGATGCACTCGCTGCTTCAAAATGCGCCGGTGTTTTCAAATCCTGACTTAAATGACCTTGTAATCCAGTATTTCTCCACCATTCGTGAGCAATCTTCTTAGCGGCTTCTTCATCTTTATCATAACAAACAGTAATTTGGGCATACTTAGGTTTACCTTTGCCACCTGAATTTTCAAATATTTCAACAATTTCTTTTTGAGGTGAAGTACTTATCAAACCATCACCAATTTTACCTGCCACTTCCGCAGATTTTTTCCCCGCGGCGGCTATGTAAAGAGGTGGTAATTGTTTAGGTAAGGAATAAATTCGAGCATTATCAACAGTATAGAACGCACCATAATAACTTTTTGTACCACCCTCCCAAAGTAAAGAATTATCTCGACAGCCTCCTTACACATTTCCATTCTGACTTCGTAGGGAGGCCAACCCTCACTAGTAACATGTTCATTCAGAAACTCACCAGTTCCTAAACCAAGAAAAAAACGTTCTTTCATTAAATATCCTATTGTTGCTGCTGCTTGAGCAATAATCACGGGATGAATGCGCATAATAGGAGCGGTTACTCCGGTTCCTATACGCAGCGAGTTTGTATGTTGTGCAATAGCGCCTAAAGAACTCCATACAAATGGACTATTTCCTTGCTTATGTAACCAAGGATGAAAATGATCTGATATTAAAGCAAAAGGGAACTTGTGAGTTTCTGCTTCTTTTGCGAGATCTACAATTTTAATAGGATCATGTTCTTCACTTGATAATGCATAACCAACTTGTGCCATTTTATTATTTTAGTTTTTTATATTAAAAAACAAAAAAGAGTCATGTAAGAAATTACATTTTTGCCGTATAATTATTGTATGGCATCAAAAATATTAGTGGTTGACGATGATGAAGCAATTCTTGAAAGTATAAAGATTGTCCTGACCGAAGAAGGTTATGATGTTGTAACTGCCGAAAAAATTACTTCTTTACAATATATTTTAGAAATAAATCCTGATTTGATAATCCTTGATGTATTTCTATCAGGACAAGACGGTCGACAGATTGCGCATGATTTAAAAGCAGATCAGCACACAAAACATATTCCAATTATAATGATTTCTGCTTTACCTTCCGCTGAACAATCAGCACAAGCTTCCGGAGCCAACATTTTTCTTCCCAAACCATTTGATATGTACAATCTTCTCGAACTCATTAAAAAACAAATGAGGAGTTAATTTGTTTACACGCTTCTTACCTTCTTCTTTTTTAATTTAAATATACGAAATCTAATATAGTAGCATGACATTTCAAGCAATTGATTATATACTTCGGCTCTATAGCATCCGGTCACTTCTATTTACCTTAGCCGTAATGTATCTGCAATATTTTTTTCTGGGTAAATGGAAGCTAGCATAACAGCTACGTAACATTATTCACATTGTAAATACTCAATTATAGAATGAGCATTGAATAAGTAGGAGCCATCCGCCAGATCCGATAATCCTTCTGTTTCTATATATATTCGATTTTGCCACGGATAATGTCCGTCTTCCGTCTGCCATCTGTCTAAAGAATCAATCAAAGTATTCCAATGAGAGCTTCGCGTACGTAAAATTCCTTCTGCAGAAACGGATACACGACTGATAGTTCGTGTATTCAGTTCTAAAATAGCGGGTTTTACCGTATCTTCCCAGAATTCAGAAAAAAGCGCACGATAATCGGGGTAATCTCCTAAAGAGTTGACTACCATCATTTTTAACTTTTCGGATCCTTCTACGTCATGTAATAAAGCGTCCATGAACTGGATACGCGGTAGATGATACTCATTTGAAAGGTGAGCCAGACACTCAATTGGTTTACCAAACCGTGCTGCTTCCGCTGCAATAAGAGTACTTTCTATTATTTCTGTGAGTGTATCAGTGGGAGAGATGATAACTTCCGAAGGTATCCCAAAAGTATGAAGCTGATTGTGCATTGCTAAGCCACTTGAAAATTCTCTATCGAAATTATTTGTGTGCCCAAGTGTAAAAATATGCCAACAATTATGAGGGTGACGTTTATATAAAGTATCAAGCGCATATGCGCGCGCCCTTACACCGCTTGCCAGCAGCGGTGAGGTTTCTGATGAAACGAGAGGGGTATAAGGACTAAGCTTCATACGTCCATTATGCCACTGAGGTGTTCCGCCACCATGAATCATAAAGAATGTATAATCGGGAAATCTAAATGTATCGTTCTCACTATTCTCTGCGTACGTAATCCGCTCCATGTGAAGTATTTTAACAGCTTTACGGAGCTACAATATGATTTATGAGCCTTTTTGAAATCGTATTCGCTTGCATTTTAAAAATACTAGAGATATGATTTTGAATATATATATTTCATTTCATGAATAAAAAATTTATTCTACTTATTGGATTTTTATGCATAATTAGCCTCATAACTTTTTTACTTTATAAAAAGAACTTCACAAAAAACCCTTCCAATGATTACACGTATCTTTTAAATAACCCTAGTTTTGAACAGCGGAATAAACATGGTCTATCTGATTTTTTTAAACGTAATGATTTAATTGCTGGATGGAAAACTGACAAATCAGTTAAAACTTCGATTAATCAGGATAAATCATTTATTGAAAAAGGTTCCTCTAGTCTTAAAGTTGTTGGTCCAAAGGATGGCGGTATCAGTCAGGAACTTGACATTCCTCCCACTAATCTTTTTAAATTATCTATTAGAGTATTCTCGCGGCAGGGTGGTTCCAAAATTGTAGTCCGCAACAAACAAGGAGCTTGGGTTGGCCAGGTAACCACGACAAAAAATAATGAATGGGAAACTATAACACTCACTATTCCAGTTTCAAAAGATGAATCTGTAAAACGAAAAAGTTTCTTGCCAAACATACTTCAAGTATTTGCGATGGATGAAAACGGTTTGATTCTTGAAATAAAAGGCTCTGATAAATCAAATGAATTTTATGTTGATGATGTGACACTTTCACTAACAGGCGGATCAAACATATCTTGTATACCAAATAATCCAGATCCAGATCAATGCGAATTTTTTGAGTATTGTGATCGAAATACTCAGTCATGCCAATTCAACTATAATTGGCAAAACTCACTTACCAACGAACAAAGAAATTACATATACCAATCATTTGCTCAGAAAGGCATGGCATTATCGTTCGTGAGGCCGGGCGGGGGAGGAGAAGACACTATATTTACTAAAACAGACGGAAGTTCCGTAAGTCTGAGTGAAGCAGTAGGAAGAATGTGGAGAGAGAGAACAATATACGCCACCTTTCCTGAACTTTCAGATGGCGAAAGAAGACAGATCGCAGACGATTTAGACGCTTATTATGCTCGAAGAAATTCGGAACAAACTGCTGAAAGCTTAAATGCAATTATGTTTGTACTGGATATGTATACCGGTTTCAGTGGAGCTGCATTTGAAAGCGCTGCAAGTTACTTGGTTTCAAATGGCGGAAGGATTGCTGCTCCAGTGGCTCGGGCAAAACTATATCCACTTTTAAATCGTGCAAAAACATCTGTCGGTAACTTCCGTATAAAAATCAATAATCCTGATGGTTTGCTCCGAATAGCATCTGAAAATAAATCCGGCTCAGTTGTAGCTACAGTAGCTGATAGGAATGGACAACCAGTTTATAATAACACAGGTCGTTTTTTACGCATTAATTCTAGTGTCACAGGTTTATATGGAACAGGGTATGCAACGAGACTTTCAGAACTAACACAAAGGTTTTCTGGATATATTGCGGACAATTGGGCGATACTCAGATCACTAGGTGGAAGAGTAGATGAAAGTATTAATATTATGGTAGCCGCCACTATACAAGATTACAATAATCTTTTGATGATAAATGGAGGTAATGGTGTAGCAGTTTGGCTGCGAAGCATGCGAACAATCTTAATCAGGCCAGATATTTTAGTTACTGAAAGCGAAATGTCTTTTAAAAAGATATTATTACATGAAATGATTCATCAAGTAAGCATGGATGCAGGAGCACTATCAAGAGTTAAGAACGACTGGCGAGTATTAGAAGGATTTACTGAATATATTGCCGGCAAACTGGCAAACAATCAAATTTTTCCTGTGTATGAAGAACAAGTAAGGGCTGTTTCACAATTTATGTACTATGATTTTGCTGAAAAATGTTTAATTAAAAAAGGAATTGCGAAGCCAACTCGAGACCAAATTATCGAATATAAACGTGCAGTGCTTGATCCAATGATGTATGATTGGTTTCTTAATGGCTCATCACGGCTAACAGACCATTATAAGTGGGCTACGTCAAACTCATGGAATTTTGGGGGTAAAGACTTTGTCTCAGAGTTGATAAAATGGTTTAATTCTACTGGGGTTCCGCAGGTTAATAAAAATGATCCAGATTTTATGCATGCATTGAACAATACATTTAGAAATATTAACTTTCTCAATCCTCAGATTGTTCACGCTGATATTCCTTGTTGCGATGATACCTGGCCTTCTGACCCGCCATTACTGCGACTAGGACTTCAAAAATCCCTTACACTGGGCACCGACTGGACTGATATAACATACGATCTTGCATTAAAATTTAGTGCGATTGCGAATGATGGACAGGTATCTGTCTCAGAAATGAGGAGAGTTGTTGATGAAAATATTCAAGTAACTTCTCAAAATGTTGAACCCATCCAATTTATTACGTTTATCGACGAGCCTGAGGGTCCAGTCCCATCTGAAGAAAACGGGTTACGAATTCTTCAGCCATTAGGTACAAAAGAATAATTATGAATATGTACAGACGATTTAAAAAGCCAACTTTTTTATTATCGATTGCAGCGCTACTAGTAATTGGACTTTTTTATACAATTCAACCAACACTCACTAATAAAATCGTTATTCTTAAGTCATTAGGTACGAAATCAAGTTTCGATACAGTTCATTTTTCGAGGCGCATAGATTTCTTCAATGTCTATGCTCAAGAAGCTTCATCAGATAAAGAACGTACTGCTATTTGGGAACCGTTACCAGAAGACGCTGTTACAAATGATCATTACCAACTCATTATATATTTACCAAATAATCAAACAATAACGAGAACATATAACTTTATTACCGAAGGCAATCCGAGAGATAGATTGACAGTTGATCCATCTGATTGGAATTCTTTAACCAATGGTCAAGAATATAACTGGAGTGTTTGTGCTTATTCATCTGATTCTTCTGTTGAACCACGGTGTGGAGGAGGAACATTTAAAAAAGGTGAGGGTGTCGTAACCGGTCCTAATAACCCGGGCGCTCCGCCCGTGCAGGCACGATGTCCTCGATCATGCATTTACAGTGAAAGAAATGAACAGACAGGTATAGTATCTTGTTATGAAGGATCATGCACTGATAATTCATGTCTTCCCTTTAATGATGATGATTCTACACCAGGCAGGTGCGAATACCAAGCTGGTACTCCACAAAATCCTGGCTGTTCGAGAGCTGTTCCTTGTCCTACAACAGCTCCTGTATCTCCCACGCCAACAAAAAAACCAAGACCATATACCTATGGTCCTTGTGGAAGCTGCAGCAATGATCCGCAAGGACATGGCTGTACCCCTCCAGAAAAATGTATCGTATCTTATGATGAGGGTACGTGCAGTGTAAATGGAGCACCAATACCTGATGGTTCATGGTGTTGTATTAGAGATGATAATAAATGTAAAAGTCCTCCCGCCTCATTGGGAACTGGTGAATGCGGCATGAAAATACGCCATGGGGATACATCTCTAGGAGCCTACTGTGAGCCATGTCATAGAGGAGACAACGGGGAATTTTCTACTTCATGCGCTGTAGGATTCGATACAAGTTGTGGTAATGGACCACCGTACATGGATGAATCAAGACAGCGCGGACCTTCAAGTCCTGCTAATAATACTAATTTTTACCTTGGTGATCCAGTTAATTTCCTCTGGTCATGGCGTGGAGATCAAGGACCAGAATTTAGACCAAAACCCAGACCAGGAGGAGGAGGAAGATGCAGCGTAGAAGGGGGTCCTTATGATTGCTTTGGCTGGGTATGCGCCACAGGTGATGCTGGCATTGATGAAAGTAGACGATTCTTTAG
>CAZXWS010000021.1:0-3459 GCA_964644605.1 uncultured Gammaproteobacteria bacterium | reverse complement strand
TTGACTCTATAAGACTTTCATTTACTTTAAGAACATGCGGGGAAATTTTGTTTATAAAAAAGTCGGCAAAAAAATATGTCATTATCGGCGCGCTAAACATATATCGCAAGAAAAATTATCCTCTGCTATTGGTATCCATCGAACTTACTTGGCTCGAATAGAGGAAGGTAAAGCTAATCCTAGTCTGTCACTTCTTGATCGTCTCGCCGAATCGCTTGGTTTAGGCGTAGAGAAATTTATGGAAGGGCTTTAAGTAAATTCAAATATCAAAGCTCAAATGTCAAATCAAATCTCAAATCTAAAGTCCAAATATTTATTTGGATTTTGATTGTTTGAGTAGGGAACGGTCGCGACCGTTCCGTACATGCATATTTAGTTAAATGGTTAATGTCGTCGCAGCTCGTATAGTCAGTCGTTTGACGTTTTACGGTAAACCATACGTGCTGCCAAAACGTTAAACATATGACTTTGTCTTTGTGTGGAATTTTTCCAACATATTTGAATATTCTTTTATACCGGTTTAATGTCTATTTAGTAATTAATTTGCTAAGATATAATCCAATGGAACAAATTGAAAAAACAACATCACAGGCATTGGAAAAGGTCGGCATTGGAGAAACAAAGATTGAAATTAGTTATCCCACAAATTCCGATTTTGGAGATTACACTACCAATGTCGCCCTGCAAATTGCTAAAAAATTACACCGTAATCCTTTTGAACTCGCTCAAGAAATAGCGTCACATATCCCCACGGACGCTACGATACAAAAAGTACAAGTAGTGCAACCTGGCTTTATTAATTTCTGGCTTCAAGATGCTGTGTATCAAACAGAGTTACATAAAATTTTGGAGAAAAAGGATACCTATGGTCATAGCAATGCAGGAAACGGAAAAAAATGGTTAATAGAACACACTTCTCCCAATCCCAATAAAGCCATGCATCTCGGCCATTTGAGAAATAATGTGACTGGTATGGCTATAGCAAACATATGGGATGCAGTGGGGATAGAAGTTATTCGAGATTGTATCGATAATAATCGGGGTATTGCGATTGCAAAACTTATGTGGGGATATCTTAAATTTGCAAAAAAAGAACCTCAACTCCCAACCACTTTAGAGTATTGGTATGGACATCAATCGCAATGGAATACCCCGACAGAAGCAAATACAAGCCCTGATAAATTTGTCGACCAGTTATATGTGAAAGCATCAGAGGACTTTAAGGACAAAGACGTGGAAGCCGCAGTACGGCAGATGGTAATTCAATGGGAAAATGGCGATGAAAAAAATAGAGCTCTATGGAAGAAAGTGCTCGACTTTTCACATCACGGGCAGGCACAAACATATGCTCGTCTTGGAAATCACTTTGATAAGGTCTGGCATGAAGATGAGCATTATCAGTTAGGTAAAGATATTGTGCATGAAGGATTACAAAAAAGGGTTTTTAAAAAACTTGAAGACGGAGCTGTATTAAGTCAACTCGAAGCGTATAATTTACCGGATACCATCATCATAAAATCAGATGGTACATCGCTATATATTACACAAGACATCGCATTAACAAAATTAAAAAAAGACACTTTTAATCCAGATAAATTACACTGGGTTGTCGGTCCGGAGCAGACATTAGCGCTAAAACAACTTTTTGCAATTTGCGAACAGTTAGGAATAGCAAAGCGAGAAGATTTGATTCACATTCCCTTTGGATGGATGAGTCTAAAAGGAAAAGGGAAAATGAGTTCCCGTACAGGAAATGTAGTATATATAGAAGATTTGTTAGATGATGCTAAAACGGAACTACTTCAATTAAATTTTACAGCTCAGGATAAAGAGCGCGTAGCAGAAATTTTGGCAGTAGGTGCGGTTAAATATAGTATATTAAAGGTTGGACGTACTACAGACACAGCTTTCGATTTTCAGACATCTCTTAGTTTAGAAGGAGACTCAGGACCTTACCTCCAGTATACCTATGCACGCTGTCAGAGTATCTTGTCACAGAGTAATCATTCACTTTCTGTTACTATGGCTGCTACTACCACAAACGAAGAGTTAGCTATCATGAGACATCTTATAAAATTTGCAAGTGTGATCGAAAACTCTGCTTATCAGTATGCCCCTAATCTTTTATGTTCCTATTTATTTGAACTCGCTCAGAAATTTAATTTTTTCTATCAAAAAAGTCCTGTTTTAAAAGCAGAGGAGCAAACTCGACTATTTAGGTTGCAACTTACTGCAGCAGTTGCGCAAGTATTAAAAAACGGATTGTCGTTACTTGGCATAGAAACCGCTGAAAAAATCTAATTCACACTTGACTTTTTTATCTGATGACGATATTATTATCGATAAGCACTTCATTGTGTGTTGATTTTTGATATTTTTCAGTTATAATCTTTTTTGCATAATTTTTTTATTATTTATTAACATTTAAATTACACTACTATGGCTCAAGGAGTTTTTCAAAGAAATAAACCTCATTTAAATATTGGTACTTTTGGTCGCGTACATCACGCTAAAACAACCACAACTTCTGCTATTACCGATCTGCTTGCTAAAAAAGGTCAAGCCAAATATGAAAAATATGATCAAATTGATAGTGCTCCAGAAGAAAAAGCACGAGGAGTTACTATTAATCTTCATCATTCTGAGTATGAAACAGATAAAAGACACTATGCTCACATTGATGCACCTGGACATGCTGATTATATTAAAAACATGATTACAGGAGCAGCACAGATGGATGGAGCTATCTTGGTAGTTTCTGCTCCAGATGGTCCGATGCCTCAAACTCGAGAACATATTTTACTTGCACGCCAGGTCAATGTTCCAGCAATTGTTGTTTACCTCAACAAAACCGATATGGTACAAGATAAAGAAATTATTGATCTCGTAGAAATGGAAGTAAGAGATCTTTTAAAGAAATATAATTATCCTGGTGATGAAGTACCTGTCATCAAAGGATCTTCATTAAAAGCATTACAAGATGACCCAGAATCGGTAAAAGCAATCGAAGATTTAATGAAAGCAGTTGATGAGTACATTCCTGAGCCAACACGCCCAGTGGATAAACCATTCTTAATGCCTATTGAAGACGTATTTACTATTCAAGGACGAGGCACTGTCGTAACAGGAAGAGTAGAACGAGGAATCTTAAAAGTGAACGAAGAGTTGGAAATTGTCGGTATCAAACCAACACGAAAGACAGTAGTGACTGGTATCGAGATGTTCAGAAAAACTCTTGATGAAGCACGAGCTGGTGATAATGTCGGTCTTTTATTGAGAGGAATTGAAAAAGAAGATGTCGAAAGAGGACAGGTACTAGCTAAAGCAGGTAGTGTAACTCCTCACACCGACTTTGAAGCAGAAATTTATGTCTTGACAAAAGAAGAAGGTGGACGACACACTCCATTCTTTAATGGATACAGACCACAATTCTATATCAGAACAACAGATGTTACTGGA
>CAZXWS010000020.1:0-5886 GCA_964644605.1 uncultured Gammaproteobacteria bacterium | reverse complement strand
GGGATATTTTACTGTGCGTCCGGAGGGACTTGAACCCCCAACCCTCGGTTCCGAAGACCGATGCTCTATCCAATTAAGCTACGGACGCATGAAAGATATTAGTATTTAGTATTTAGGGAAATTGCTTGTGATTCGCTAGATACTAGATACTGTATACTGGATACTAATTAATTATTAGCGATTATATTATACTAAACAGATGCATGTATTTATCTATGTCTTTGCGCTCTTTGCAGAGCTTGTTTTTCTTATAGCTTTCTTTGGGTTTATGTCATCACTCATATACTCTCACATTAAGGGATCGCCATATGTTCCTTCGCAGTCAAAACGTGCCAAGAAGATATTAGAGAGTGCCGATCTAAAGAAGAATGGAATATTCTATGAGTTAGGAAGCGGCGATGGGCGCGTATCGCGATTTGCAGCAAAACACTTTGGCCAAAAAGCCTATGGAATAGAAGTGAATCCTTTTTTAGTATGGTACTCAAACTTACTGACAAAAATTCAAAACGTAAAAAATGTAAAGTTTGTGAAAAAAAATATATTTGATGTCGACTATTCAAATACTGATACCCTGTATATTTTTCTTATGCCCAAATTAATTAGTGAATTACGACCTAAATTAGAAAAAGAGTTACAAAAGGGGAGTACTGTCATTTCACATGGCTTTAAAGTGGAAGGCTGGGACAAAAAGTTGGTAAAAACTTTGGAAGGTAAACCGTTTTTTACGTACTACTACCAGATATAACGGATAAACACAGATTAGATACGGAGAACTACGGATAACGGATTTCTTGGCCTGTGAATCCGTGGCTCCGTAGATATCCGTAATCAATCCGTCCTAATCCGTTTTTACTCGAGCCAGTCGAGAACTGTATTCACACCCCGCGCCCAGCTACCATTTGATGAAGGTGTATATTTGCGCATAATTTCACTCGCAGTTAATAATCCTTTGTCTAAATAATTTGTTTTTATCCCTTCAGCAACAGTTTCGATAGCTTCTTCGTAGGAGGAAAAACGGGTTACCGTGTCTCCATATATGCCATATCCCCAGCAATTGTAGGAATTTTCCGGAATAAATTTACATAGTGTGGATTCCTGCATTGCAATGGCAGGAATAAGACGATAATCAAAGTGATATTTGTCGGATGTTTTGACAATGAAGTCTGCTTTATCATAAAGTGGGGAATTATATTTTCTAAAAAAAGCTTTCAAATTAGCCGCGCGGCCATCAGCCATGTTTGCTTCCGCAGTAAATGTACCCAATACAAATGGAGCTGTTGATGAATGAAATTGATTCTGCACTTCAACAGGTTTATCTATTTCTGTAAGTATTTTATTCATATACGCTGTTTTTTGCGATTTATGCAGAAGTTTTACAAAAATAAGCGTGTTTACTATAACCAGCATTACAAACAGTATTTGGTACAAAAAAAGAGACCGAAGCATGCATATATGATAGTGAATGTGTGAGAGTGATGCAAGTGGGTAAAACTAGATTTATGAAGAATTTTTAGGGACAGGTCGCGACTTGTCCCTACACAATCATTCTTAAATCTTATTTCTCTATGCAAATCATTACTGTACCGAACGTGTGAGAGTTAATTCTTGCGATTGAGAGTAGGAAGTTCCTTGAGTTTTAGAGCGTGTGACAAAGGCGCCACCACGCTTTGCTTTGCGTCCATTAGCCACACTCAACCAAGTGCGTGATTCGTTAATTTTTTTACGAAGAGTCTGCAATATATTAATAAGTATCTCCAAAAATCTGAGATGATATATTCCCTCGCGATCGGATCCTGGATCCACAGTCAGTTTATCAATATCTTTCACTTCTGCCATTAATGATTGATTTGCTTGGCGAATAAGTTTGACTTCCTGCACTATTTGTTTCTTTAACATTTCTATCTCGCGCGGCTTTTCATGTGTCTCAAAGTGAGCTTCACGGCGGAAGATGGTGAACTCTTTGCGTTGGGGTAGAGGAGCTCTTTTCTCAGATGGACTCCGCTCCTGGTTATTTTGATTTTGTTCCGCCCGCCCAAAAAAATGATCTAACAGACCTGTACCGAATGTTTTATTTAAGCTTGAAACTGTATTTTTTGCGGTATTTTGAAAAAAATTTGAGGAAGTACTTTCGTTATAAGATTCGTAGGGGTTTTTACGAACCTGAAAGGCGCCGTTACCAGAAGCGTTATTGTTTTGCTGCGGCATGATTCATTATACTATAAGCCCAAAACGTAATCAAGAGTCTTCTGTTTTCTGATAATCGACGCATAAAAATATGCGTTCTGTTGAGCCTGTTTTTTATCTTCTTCAGACTTTAGATTGGTAAACAATTTTTGAAGATCTTCATCAGCTACTTGTATGTTTTCTTTGTCTGCTATCTCGCTTAATAAGAACTCTAATTTATATGTTTCCTCGATTTCATTACTAAATTGCTTACGCATATCTTCCATAGTCATATTTTTGGATTTTAGATAGCCATCTACAGTGAGTCCAATTTTTTGAATATCATCAACAAGTTTTGTAAGACGATGATTTAATTCCTGTTCAATAATAAGTTCAGAAATTTCTATTTTTACATCTTTGAGAAGTGCGGAAAGGACTTCATTTAAGTTATCCTGTTTTTTTTCTTCGGGATTTTCAGCTTTAGGAGCGGAACCTGGTGTCCAAATTTCAGGTTTTTTTGCATCCTGTTTCGCTTTGCGAACAATTTCTTTATAATTTGAAAGGTCGATACTTGGTTTTTCAGCGACCTCCATTTTCAATTCCCAGTCCTCGCCTTCCTTTGCTTTCACTAAATCAACTTTTGGAGAAACAACTGGAGTAATATTTTCCTTTTTTACGATTTCAGCATATACCTCAGGTAAAAGATCTTGGATTACTTGTTGGTAAACATCCTGGCGTGGAAGATTTTTTTCTGCAATTTCACGGGGGGCCTTCCCTTTACGAAATCCTTCTACTGTTAAGTTATCCTGCAGTTTCATAAAGGCTTTTTCGTATTCCTTTGCTATCTCATCTTTGGGGATAATGACTAATATTTCGTAGGTGTTTTTTGGTAGTTTTTTGAGTGTGTGTAAAATCATGCTCATAATTTTACACTATCAGGGGTGAAAAACAAACCGTTTTTTTGCTCTTCTTCTTCGAATTGGTGCATCATAATACGTACTCTCGCAGCCCATGTAGGACTTTCAGAGTAAATATGACCAATAGCTTCAATACTTCCTGCTCCAGAGTTTATATAACGGAGACGAAGTCCTTGCCCAACAGTCATAATACCTTCCTCCCATGATTTGAAGTAAATTCTTCCACCGCCCCACCCAAAAGGATTATAAGAACCAGGAAGAATAAACTGACCATACGTGGACTCAAGCCCTGAAATAGCAGGTAGTAGATAACAGTTTAAATCATATAATTTACACGCCTCAATAAAGGCTGAGGTGGACTGAGCCAGAGGAGAATGATTGCGTTCTAAGACAGCCTGAATGGCAGCCTTTTTTTTGAGTAATTCAGTTTCTTTGATGATCTGAGAATTTAAGGGTAAAACAGCCAAGTTAAGGGTTGCAGAGTGTCCTGCGACATTTTCTGCATGAGCAGATTTTGTCAGCAGGAGTAACCCGGTTAGTATGAGAAAAAATAGAGTTATTTTTTTCATATATTTGGTCTCGTTTAGAGCGATGCGGAGACCTATTATACAAAAAAAATACCTAAAAAAAATCCCTCCTGCTCGTTCCAATGGAACTCACATTTGGGCATGTCGGAATTATAGCAGATTATTATAAGATTGTCAATACTAATTACATATTGTTTACGTATTCAGATGTAGGTGGGCTGAATTCGAACTTAATACTTCTTATAATAGTTCATCGTCTAACGTTTTAGCGGCTGGTTTGTCTATCGTCTTCGTTTTACGTTAAACCTTAAACCGTACTAGCTGCGACACCCTATGACGTTTAAACGGTATAAAGTATAATAATTCGATGAAACGTTTTTATAGTTATTCCTTTGGCTGCCGCGTAAATCAAGCTGAAAAAGAAGAGCTAGATAGACAGCTTATGGCATTGGGATACCAATACTCAGAACAAAAACCCGACTACTTTATAATCAACACGTGCTCAGTGACTCATAAAGCTGAACGCGAAGCAAAGCAGTTGATATACCAAGTAAAACGAAATAAGCCAGCAACAAAGATAGTGGTCACCGGCTGCGCTGCTACCAACTGGATCAAGCAGGGTATACAGCTCAAAGAGGTTGACTTAATAGTGGATAATCAAAGTAAAGAATATATTGCATCCCTTATACAATCCCGTGATTCCAATAATGCGACCATTGTACGTTCAACGATAGGAGCCTTGAAACCAGTTGCCGTTAACGATAAATATCTCAACTCAGGCCGCATCATACTCAAAATACAAGACGGCTGTCACCGTTTCTGTAGCTTTTGCATCGTGCCTTACTTACGAGGCCTTCCAAAATCAACGCGAACTGATGAATTAATCAAACAAATTAACAGTCTTGATCCTTCAATACAAGAAGTTATTCTTTCCGCCATTAATACGCAAGCATATGGGTACGATACTCAAGAAAAATTTACTGATTTAATTGAGTCTGTTCTCTCTCAAACTGCTGTAAGACGTCTGAGCTTTGGCTCTATACACCCATGGAGTTTTGATGATAATTTTTTTAAATTTTACGAAAAATATGCTGACTCAAATCGATTTGTACATTTTTTTCATATTCCTCTGCAATCAGGGAGTAATAAAGTACTCAATCTCATGAAAAGGGGATACACTCGTGAAGAGTTTATTAAAAAATTGCAAAAAATAGCCCAGCTAAATCCTTTTGCTTACATCGGAACTGATGTGATTGTTGGCTATTTAGATGAAAATGACGAAGATTTTGAAGATACCTATAATTTTCTCGAAGAAACTCCTATTAGTAAAATGCATATATTCAGATTTTCCAAGCGGGAACATACGGCTGCCTATTACATGGCAAAACGACTCAATGAACCCACTCCGCAGGAAAAACAAAAACGGGCTAAGGCTCTTGCATCATTAAACGAAAAAAAACAAGCAGTATTTATGCAAAAACATGTTAATAACACCTTTGAAGCACTGTTCCTTGAACAGCGGGATGGTGATATACAAGATGCCGTGCTGCAAAATCAGGTGCCTATAAAAATAAAGACTGGAAAGGATTTGAGAGGCAGTATTCAAAATATAAAAGTAATAGAATACAAAAACAAATATTTATTTGGTACAATAGTCTGATCAGGAGTTTTAGCGAATGTCAATTCTGGATGCGCTTCGCTTACCAGAATGACGACAGACTGACAAAAAGTCTTGGATAATTATTTTAAACTGGAGTCATAGCTCAATTTGGTTTACCCGCTTAAATTTTCAGATTATTAAAATTCTGAAAATTTATCCGGGTTAAGAGCGCTATGTATTACACATACGTTTTAAAAAGCCAAAAGGATAAAAAATTGTATATCGGCTACTCTGACAATCTAAAACAGAGGTTACAATCTCATGAAAAAGGAGAGGTAGCCTCAACTAAAAATCGTCGACCGTTTGTGCTAATATATTACGAAGCTTTTCAGAACCAGCAAGATGCAACTAGTAGAGAAAAATACTTAAAGAGTCAGTGGGGTAGAAATTTTTTAAAGAAAGTTTTAGATAACTATTTTAAACTGGAGTCATAGCTCAATTTGGTTAGAGCGCTTCCCTGTCACGGAAGAGGTTGCGGGTTCAAGTCCCGTTGGCTCCGCATTAGAAGCTCTTGCAAATAAATGGTCTTGTAAGGGTGTGTAGGGGAGTATCGCCATACACCGTACAAAAGGATTAATTTAAATGTAAACGTACGGAACGGTCGCGACCGTTCCCTACA
>CAZXWS010000019.1:0-2419 GCA_964644605.1 uncultured Gammaproteobacteria bacterium | reverse complement strand
TCATAACATAGATATAGTTTACTCTGAATCACTCTTATTTTATGTGACGGATATCACCTTCATTTGCAGAGTATATCGGGTCTTTGTATAATTGTGACAATGAATAATGAGATAGAGAAAAAAGTTTTAAACTTTTTTTCTACGTATAAAAAAATACAATTAGGATCGAAAGAAGTATTAATTGCTTCTGATGAGTCCCAAACAAATATTTATTATCTTATTTCCGGACATGTCCGTGAATATACCATTTCCCCACATGGACAAGAACTTACACTGCATATTTTTAACCCAAACAGTTTTTTTCCCATGACATGGTGTTTAGCAAATATACCGAACCGCTATTCTTTTGAATCACAAACGGCTGTTGAGGTATATCAAGCATCGAAAGAAGATGTTTTGAGGTTCCTTCAGAAAGAACCAGATGTCCTTGAAGACCTCACAAAACGTCTGCTACTGGGGACCGATAAATTATTGCTTCGACTTGAACAACTAGCTCTCAATAGAGCACAGACACGACTTGTCTCGATCATAATTTTTCTCGCACGACACTTCGGAGAAAAAACAGATAAAGGTATCTTACTAAACGCATCATTTACACACGCTGATCTAGGTGCATTAGCTGCACTAACTCGAGAGACTGTATCCCGTGAGTGGGAAAAATTGCAAGAAGAAAATCTAGTAAAACTCCAAGGTGAACATATTTTAATCCTTGATCTAGCTTCATTAGAATCCAAAAATTCTTAAGACTACTACTGTGTTTTAGTGATTTTAATCACTGTGTGTACTCGAATTATAGGATATAGTTTTGTTATGAAAAATAGCGAGTGCTGGTTTTACGTGCGTCTATTCGGATTTTTAGGAATAATACTTGCGTCTTACCTACTTTACAGTTTCTTATTTCATCCCACCATTCAACCCTGCAGCATAAACGCAAGCTTTAATTGCGATGCAGTAACAAAAGGTCCAATATCTACTCTATTTAATATTCCAGTTTCACTGTATGGTCTAATAGGATATGTATGTATACTGATATTCAGTTTTACAAAAAATAAAAAATTACTTCTTGGTGTAGCTACATTTGGGATGCTTTTTTGCTTAAGACTTACATTTATTGAAATTTTTATGATAAAAGTGATATGTCCAGTGTGCTTGGTATGCCAGCTTGACATGCTGCTTGTCTTTCTCATATCTATTAAATTGCTCGTAAATAAACAGAAAGAAGGTGCCAACGAATAGCGATGTTTTTGATCCAACTTAAGCGGCAGAAAAAAAAGAGAGTACTGCCTGCAAAATATAATCAACAAATAATTGTCACTTCCCCGGTTACTGTAATCTCTAAAGATACCTTATTGTCTAAAAAAACAGTGCCTCCGAATGAAATCAAATAAGAGTATCCTTCCTTAAAATTTTGTATACTGTTTCTATGTCAACTATTGTCCGTGATTACACACTCGAAGATTTAGAATCAGTCAAAGCATGCGTGGTTCTTCTGCAAGAATTTAATACTCTTGTTGACCCGCACCGTCTTGAAGGGATTGAGATTGCTAATGAATATTTGCATAACTTATTAAAGACATGTGAAAAGAATAACGGTAAAATTTTCGTTGCAGAAGATGATGGAAAAATTGTCGGTATGATTGCTGTGGTTATTCATAATCAGCATGATAAATTGAAGCCACATGGTGCGATCACTGATTTAATCGTCTTGCCTGAGTATCGTGATAAAGGAGTCGGGAAAAATCTGATCAATAAAGCAGAAAAATATATTAAAGACAGCGGAATCGATATTATCCAGGCTTCTATACTTTCCCCTTTGATCAAAGCCCAGCACATGTATACGCGCAATGGCTATGAGGAGTATGAAATGATTCTCCGCAAACGATTAAAGTAGTATAATTATTATCCAAATTACAAATAACTCAAAACGACTATGTCTACAGAAAAAAATGAAGTGTGTCCACTTTGTGGTGCTCCACTCGCACCTGTTACTGAAACTCAAACGGGAAAAAAACTCCAACGTTGTTCTCAAAATAAATGGAACAAAGAAACACGCCAGAATGAAGGTTGTTCTTACGTGAAATGGATCGAAGCTGAACCGGAAAAGCTTGATGAAAAATGTCCAAAATGCGGCAATCCGTTAATAATGGTCACTACTAAAAGTGGAAAGCGACTTAAAAAATGCAGTACTTCTGGTTGGGATCGTGAAGCTCGTAAACCTACTGGTTGTGATTATGTAGAGTGGTTTAACGGCAGCAAAGAAGAACTCGATGAGAAATGTCCAATGTGTGGAGCACCATTATTACTAGTGACAACAGCATCAGGCAAAAAAATGAAAAAATGCAGCACTTCCGGTTGGGATCGTGAAAAAAAACAAGCAACTGGATGTGTCTATGTGCAATGGTTAAACGACAATCAATCA
>CAZXWS010000018.1:0-24478 GCA_964644605.1 uncultured Gammaproteobacteria bacterium | reverse complement strand
TGGAGAAAAATTAACCATTATTGGGTGTGGGGGGGTATTTAGTACAGAAGATGCCTATAAAAAAATAAAACTAGGTGCATCACTTGTACAACTCATTACTGGTATGGTATACATGGGCCCTACGCTTATTGCCCAAATTAACGACGAGTTGAGTTACCTCCTGGAAAATGACGGATTTAAATCATTATCTTCTGCACGCGGAATCGAAGCAAAAAAAACCAAATTCTAATAATTAAATTGCAATTTTTTTGCGAAAAACACTCCATTTTTTATAATCCTATATTATTTTTTATATTGATTGTTTTATAAGGCAATTATTTAAATTATGTTGTTGCAATATGCTAATATTTTATATTTTTAATATTTAATTTTTAATTTAAATTCCCATAAGAAAAATTGTGCTTGACATCTGAAATTTAATGTTGTTACTATGAACTTAGACATATAATTTTTCAGATGAAAGGTGGTGATTTCCATGCCAGCAAAAAAGAAAGCAGCTAAAAAAAGAGTAGTAAAAAAAGCAACTAAAAAAAGAAAGTAAATCTCGCTAAAGCAAATTTAAGTTTACTTTAACCGACCCCGCCACAAGCGGGGTTGTGTTATTTCTTACCTGCGTCTTACCTAACTATTATTGCCATACTACAGTACGCGTTTAGCATAAATATTAGAAATATTTTGCACTTAATTAATTACTCAAGATTTTTGTAGGGAACGTTGCGCCGTGCCCCGTCTAGTCCCGAGTACTCGGGACGTTGCGGGGACCGTTCCCTACTATAAGAAGTAAATAATACATTTAATGATTTATAAATATTAATTTGAAAGGTGGTGAATAAATAATGCCAAGAGAAAAAAAACAATCTAAAAATAAAATTCACGACACAGAAGATGATGCAGACTTCGCGCCGGAATTATTAAATGACGACGATGAAGAGTTTACCGTAGGATATAGCAATGTTGGTCGGAATGATTATTTTGAAGAAAGCCCAGCGGCAGGTGGATATGATTACGACGAAACAGAGTGAACTGAAGATAATCGTTTATATATACGAATAACGGGGTGATCAAATACCGTCCATGTTTCTTCAGCTTCCTCATCAGGAAATGTGAATAAATATCCAAATACTTTGAGCGTTGGATATGAAGTAAACTTCTTAAAAGTAATAAAACCCAGAGAGCCACTAAACAATTGCTGATAATATTGAGAGAGCTGTGGATATGATTGGTTTAGAAGTTCACAAGTATTGGTTTGATATCCACTGAGTTGCGTGCGTTTTTGCATCGTCCCACTATCTGCTGAGACACAGGTATAATCTTTAAATACTCTTCGCGAGGGAATGAGTATGTACTCAGAGTTTTCTTTTAAACTTATTAAGTCGTTCCGTAATGCCGAATCCTTATCAAGGTCATAAAAATTAAATGGAATCGCACGATATCCAACTTTTGGATTTGGGTTACGCGGAGTAGTAATCGGTAGATCGACAACATTTGCAGTCTCACCTAACATTTGGGTACCTGGAGACAAATTTTGATATATCCAATCGGATACCTGAAAACGTGTATCATACTGTATATAAATTGATAAAAAGGCAATGCCATTAATGCAAAACAATCCTAATACTCCCATGTGTAGTACTTGAAGAGCAATTCGCGATTTGGGGGTCATTTCTTCGATAAATTGATACGCCCTGAGTAAAAAGAGTACTGAAATAATAATCATTACAGGAAAAACTGGAGCCATAAAACGACTCCACTTCGTATACATAAATGCTGTAGGCAAGAAATATAGTAAAAAACTAAATCGCAGCAAATTCATTTGTTTAGAATAGGGAAGTAAAAACAAACCGGCGATAAAACCTACTACAACGGGCAATCCTAGCGCGTATGGAAATATTTTTACAAACTGATATATAACAGGAATAGTATTGGCGAACTGTTTTGTATAAAACACATCTACCTGACCCAATGCCACAGCAGATTCATAATTCATTGAGCTCAAAAAATTGGGAAGATCAATAATATTAAATGGTGACAATATGATTCCGGTAAAACTTGCTATTACAGAAAATAATACAACTCTGAAAAATACTTCCGTAATATGTTCCGTTTTTAGCTGAGAAATAAAATAGAACGTTGGTAGTCCAAAAAAAAGTATGGCTGAAATTTTGGTAGCAACTGCCATACCACAAATAAAAGCAACAAAATATACATACTTACTTATAAATGAGGGCATTTTCATCACGCGGAGGGTAAAGTAAATAAGAGCTGTATAAAAACAAGTTAAGAGCGATTCAGTAGTACCAAAATGTGCCATTTGTATAAGGCCAGGGGAAAAAATGAGCGCTAAGCTTATTGATGAAAAAGTAATTTTTTTATGTTTTTTCTGAAAGAGTTGGACTATTGATATGCCAAGTAGTATCGTAGTTGCAGACATGAAAACGGAAATAAGTCGAAGCACAATTGTTGCCTCAGTAAATGTTACCTTACCATAAAGAGGAGAGTTAAGTGGCATTATGACCATATGATACAGCGAGATGATTATATAGCCCATATATAATGGGAGCTGACCATAGGCAAAAAAATGAGGATTAAAGCATTCTTTAAGGTTAAACACCTCACCATGCGTCGGCAGAGAACAGTGCAGTTGCTGCAGTGCAACCGCCATGTTACGTTCGTCCGGATGGAATGGATAGGGAAGTCCCCACGATAAATTTACATAGCGGGTATATAGAAAGGTTAACACCAAAATAAGTCCAATACTGTATCCAAGTTTAGTTCTCATGTATTATACGCTTGCTTTTTAGGGCTTTTCTTATTATCATATAAACGTTGTTAACAGTCAAAACATAATCATGAATACATACGAATTTACTTTTTTAGTCGACGACGAGGCAGAAGTAAAAAACCTAAAAGCTGTCATCGATTCCTATCAAGGTAAAATTGAATCAGAAAAAAATTGGGGTGAAAGAGAATTAGCTTTTACCATTGATAAAAAAAATAAAGCAAAATATTATACCTGGAGAGTCTCGTTAAGCCCAAAAGATCTTTTTGATTTTAAAAAGAAACTAAACTTTAATGATAAGTTAATGCGATACCTTATTTTAAAAGCTGAAAAGAATTCTTAAAAAAATATATGGCAAGTAGATCACTGAATCGAGTAGAACTAATCGGAAATTTAACAAGAGATCCTGAACTTAAATATACTCCTACGGGTACAGCTGTCTGCACATTCGGTTTAGCAACTAATCGATATTGGACCACCGCTGACGGTCAAACAAAAGAAGATACTCAATATCATCGCATAGTAGCCTGGCAAAAACTTGCAGAATTATGCGGTAAACTCCTGACCAAAGGCAGAAAAATATATGCAGTCGGACGTATAACCTATCGTACATTCACAGGAAAAGATAATGTGCAGCGCACAATTACTGAAATTGTGCTGGATGACTTTATTCTTTTTGGTGATGGGAAAAAGACAGATGAAAACGAGTCACATGAAGAATCGACAACAGCGTCTGCTTCAACAACAGAAGATGTTGCACACGAGCCGCCAACCGAAGAAGCACCAAGCGATACTGTGACAGAGGAAGATATACCTTTTTAAATGAGTAAAAGGGGGAACGTTTTCGCTGCTCGTATCGTATAACGTTAAACGTTATACATAAAACGCTAATCAGTATGCAAAATCACTTATAATAAAGTATAATTACGTTTCGAAGTTACTAAATGTAAATAAATATGAATAAATGTATTTTTTGTCAAAATAAAACACGACCTAGTTTTCAGGTTCCTGAGGAACTAGAGAAGTATATATCACCAAGAAAAAAAATATTAAATCGAGAAAAGACACATATCTGTGCTCGACATCAGCGCCAGCTTACAAAACAAATCAAGTACGCTCGATATCTAGCACTTTTGCCTTACGTTTCTTATCAGAATTCACGCTAATTTTAATCTGCACATAAATTACAGTCGCATCGCATATTGATTTGTATATAATGTCTATATGCATCTTAAAATAAAATTACCTGAAACAGGAGAGTGCCTCATTAAAGTAGGTGACTCAGTTGACTTTTCTACACCATTTGTCCTGGTAAATAAAGCAGTCGAGGTACAAATTCCTATAGCTCAAAAACTTGGAATTAAACCTGACAAAATATTTCGTCATCTCAAGAAGTTTGTTGGTGAAAAGCTAGCAAAAGGTGATGTGATTGCCGCAAAAAAAAGTTTGTTTAGTACACAAAAAATCCATGCTCCCTCTGAAGGTTTGATTAAAGAAATCGATCATGAAAAAGGTGTATTAGTGGTCGAAATAAGTTCAGACGAAAAAAACAACATAAATTGTTATTTCAAAGGTCATGTGCATGAAATTGTCGATGGTACAGTAACGATTAAAGTCAGTAAAGGAATTGAAGTTCCACTTAAAAAAACCGAAGCGAATTTTGGAGGTGCGGTCTTTTATTTCAAAACTCCAGAAATTGCAGATAAAGTATCTGCGGAAGACATCAGTGATCGTGTAGTAATTGCCGAAGAGTTAGGCGACTTCCATCAAACAAAAATGGAGGCAATGGGGGGTCGTGGATTCGTCACATTAATCAATTTAAATGATAAATCTTCAGTACCACATGCGATGATTAAACAAATCGAGGATATGAAAAAAATCTTCGAACATGAATATCCATATTGTTTAATTGATAGTGAGTATAGTAAAATTTACTTTTATTCTTAAACCATATTTATGTCTAATAATAAAATAACTAATGTGCTTTTAATGCTTGCTGTTGCTGTATTTTTATTCGGCTCAGGATATCAAACAGGCAAATATGCTTCTACAAAAGCGCTTACCGGATCTTCTGAATCATTTCTTACGGCTGTTGCTGGAAATAAAAGCAACCCTTCCAATGTAGACTTCACATTATTTTGGGATGTATGGAATAAATTACAAGAAAAATATGTTGACAAAAAAAAGATTAGTCCCCAAAAAATGGTGTATGGGGCTATCAAAGGGATGGTCGCTTCTGTAGAAGATCCTTATACATTTTTCTTATCTCCCGATGAAAATAAAGAAGCTAAAAATGATCTGGGAGGGAAATTCCAAGGAATAGGAGCACAACTTGGATTAAAAGATAACCGTATCGTTGTTATCGCTCCGCTTAAATCATCTCCAGCAGAAAAAGCAGGTATTAAGTCAGGAGACTATATTAATAAAGTTGATGACGCATCAACAAAAGCATGGACACTTAACCAGGCAGTATATAAAATTCGTGGAGAAAAAGGCACAAAAGTAAAGTTAACTCTTGAACGGAATCAAAAAGAATATACGGTATCCATTGTTCGTGACGAAATCCATGTATCATCTGTAGATCTGTCTACTGAAGTAAAAAAGGACTGTTCACAAAGTTGTGGTAAAGTCGCGCGTCTCAAACTTAATCAGTTTGGTGATAATACGAATGATGAGTGGGATAAAGCAGTAGCGCAAATTCAGCAAGATTATGCCTCGGGCAAAATAAAAGGAATGGTTCTTGATTTACGAGATAATCCGGGAGGTTATTTAGATAGTGCTGTATACACTGCGTCAGAGTTTTTACCAATGAATAAACTAGTCGTAAAACAGGAATCCACAACATCAGAATCAAAAAGTTATTATGTATTCCGTGATGGAAAGCTCAAAGACATTCCTCTCGTAGTACTCATCAATAAAGGATCTGCATCAGCATCAGAAATACTATCTGGAGCACTTCGAGACTATAAACGAGCCAAACTTATAGGTGAAAAAAGTTTTGGTAAGGGATCAGTTCAAGAAGCATTAGACTTGAAAAATGGTGCTGGCCTACATGTCACAGTGGCTAAATGGATATTACCAAACGGAGACTGGATTAATGGTAAAGGAATCGAACCAGATGTAAAAGTACAAAATGAATTAAAAGATGGAGAAACACTGAGTCGAGACACTGATGCTCAGCTCGATGCTGCAGTACAAGAACTAGTGAAATAATTTTCAGCTTTTTTTCAGAATCGTTATTCTATAATGAGTAGATAGACTATGAGAAGATTACTACTTATTCTAGCCATCATTGTTGTCGTCTTATCTCTTGGGCAACAATATAAATTTTTACCTAACACGACATTTTTAAATAAATATTTTCAACTCCCGAATGCTTCTTCGCTTCCCCAACTTCCACAAGCAGGTAAAAACACTACTGTAGTATACGAAGAATCTGTAATAACAAAGGTTGTAGCTGACTCACTACCGTCAGTGGTCACTATAGGAATCAAAAAATCGACTTCTTCAAGTAACGCTTTTCCTTTTGATCCTTTAAATCCATTTGCTCCCTTCCAGCAAATGCCTCGACAAAAACAGCCGGTCAATCAAAATATTGGGAGCGGATTTATCATAACAAGCGATGGCCTAGTTATAACAAATAAGCACGTTGTGCAAGATACTGAAGCTGCGTATCAAGTACTAACGAATGACAAAAAAGAGTATACCGTCGACAAAATTTATAGAGACCCGCTCAATGATATGGCAATTTTAAAAATTAATGCTACTGGCTTAAAACCTCTCTCTTTAGGTGATTCTTCAAACTTAAAACTTGGTCAGCTGGTCATTGCTATTGGCACACCGCTTGGAGAATTTACGAATACGGTGACACATGGTATTATTTCTGGTCTTGGTCGAGGTATTACAGCGGGATCACCGTTTGAAGGCTCTGTTGAAAAACTTGACAACGTCATTCAGACAGATGCGCCTATCAGTCCTGGAAATTCAGGTGGACCATTGCTTAATTCTGCCGGTCAGGTAATTGGAGTCAATACTGCCATTGCTCAGGAAGGACAAAATATAGGTTTTGCAATTCCCGTCAGTGTTGTAAAAGATTTAATAAACAGCTTCAATGCACGAGGCGGCAGCTTTGAAAGACCTTATATTGGAGTTCGCTACAAAATGGTAGACAAACAAACCGCAATTTTAAATAGTGTGGTTGAAGGTGCCTATATTACTGAAGTTATTGACGGTTCACCTGCGGCTAAAGCAGGTTTGCAAGCAGAAGATATAATCACAAATGTAGATGGTAATAAAGTGCAAGGTAATAATGATCAATCATTACTTCAAATAATATCTGCGAAAAAAGTAGGTGAAAGTGTCAATATAACCTACTGGAGAGATGGTAGCACAAAAACAGTATCAATGGTTCTTGAAGCTGCAAAATAGAAAATAATAAAAGTACAATTGGCTACATGAAAATAAATCCTGTATTCGAAGATGTCGCTTCTCACGAAGTGCAAGTAGAGTATTCTCATTTAAAAAACGCATTTCATACTTCTTCACTTCCTTTATTCTTTCTTTACATTGGTGCGTTTCCTGAATATTTATCATATATTACTTCCCAACTTGTCATCAATGTAGAGCACGCTGGATATAAAAAGATGACCAAATATATTAGTGAAAGTATTAAAGATCTAACCCATGAGAGTCTGACAAAATCTGATGAGAGAATTCACTGGGAAGAACTGTATAAAAACACGCCTGCATTTTACCACTTTCAAAAAAACCTACAGGAAATTTATAGAGTTAATACAGAGCTTGCTATTATTTTTATAGCTCTTCGAGAAGCTATAAAGGGATGGGCTGTGGCTGCTAAAAAATTGGAAGACTGTACGTATTCAGAAAGTTTGCATCAAAATATACCTATAAAAGATGAAGATTTTATTTTTAATCAGGAATTTGAGTACAAGGATGAATTAAGTACTGAGGAAAAACATAGAAAAATAACTACAAGCGGTTCAGAAGTCGTCATAAATTCTAGCTCTCCGATACAAAAAGACTTATTGAGAGAGTATCTCTCGCTCTGCCGCAACGATTTTACGTTACATATGATGGATGAAGAGTTTGTTATCCTCCGGCTAGGTGTTGAAAAAATGATTTTATCGTCACTTGATTCTCTTCCATCAGTCATTCACTCACCTATAAATACAGTGCTCAAACTTACAACCAAGTATCCAAACTTTCCCGAATTGCTATATTTACTGTCCGAACATTTTCCAACGTGTGCTGTTCAACGACTTCTTTTTAGTGCGTATATGAGTGTTTAAGTGTATAATTCATGCTATGAGTACACAAGTACAAACACTCAAAGGATTCCGCGACTTCTTGCCTGAACAAATGATTATCAGACAGAAAGTAATTAACACCTTAAAAGAGGTGTTTGAGTCATATGGTTTTCTACCCATCGAAACACCCTCTGTTGAATATGCTTCAACACTCTTAAAAAAATATGGAGATGAAGCGGATAAATTGGTTTACACCTTTGAAGATAAAGGTAAACGTGAAGTGGGCTTAATTTATGATCTTACCGTACCCACAGCAAAAGTTTTAGCTTTATATCAAAACAATATATCCTTACCGTTTAAACGCTACCAAATTCAAAGAGTATGGCGCGCTGATAACACCCAAAAAGGTCGATATAGAGAAATTACTATGTGTGACTTTGATATTTTTGGAGTTAGCTCTCCTATGGCGGATGCAGAGATAATAGCAGTAATTAATGCCGCTTTATTACGGTTAAAGATAAATAACTTTACGATAAAAATAAACTCTCGCAAAATTTTATTTACTATTCTTGAGAAGCTAGGGATCAACGACGAGGAACAGAAGTTCTCAGTTCTTCAAAGTATCGATAAACTTGATAAAAAAACAAAAGAAGAAGTAGAACAGGAACTTCTAGAAAAAAATATTTCTAAAGAAAAAATTGCAGAACTTTTCCAAATGCTTGATGCAGCTAAACCCGAAGATGATCCTGATTTATTGAGAGTATTTCAGAATGCACAAGAACTGGGCGTCAAACAAAGATCATCCGATCAAGCTGGATATACTTTTGTACCTTACTTAGTACGAGGACTTAATTACTATACCGGCACTATCTTTGAAACAGTGGTTGATGAGCCAAAAATAGGCAGTGTCACGGGGGGAGGAAGATATGATCACCTTGTTTCCATGTTGGGAGGGCCGGACATTCCCGCAGTCGGTTCAACACTTGGGCTGGATCGAATTATTGATGTTGTAGAAGAATTAAATTTACTGAGTACAACTTCTACAATTACTAAAGCTTTAGTAACGGTGTTTGAAGGCTATGAACAGCAATCAAAGGCTACCGCAAAGGAATTGCGCATGAATGGTATAAACACCGAACTTTATTTGAAAAATGATGCTCTCGACAAACAGCTTAAGTATGCAAATAAACTAAAAATTCCGTATGCGATCATTATTGGAGCTGATGAAGCAGCAAGTAACACTGTGAAACTTAAAAATATGAAAACAGGTGAGCAACAAGCTCTATCCTTGTCAGAACTAGTAAAAAAACTTACTTAATTAGGAATAACGAAATTAAAATAAGGACATTTTTTATATAAAAGTAAATCCAAATATCAAAGCTCAAATGTCAAATCAAATCCAAAATCCAAATCTCAAATATTTATTTTGGATTTTGACATTGATTTGAATCTTTGGATTTTGAAATTTGGATTTTATAAAATTGGTTCTTTTTAGAAATTAGCGCAATTAGGTCAATTAGAAATTTTCAATATGATCATTAACCCAAATATAGCTATTATTGAAGCGCTACCCGGCGTGGGTGGTGATGAATCCAAACTCTGGATGAAAGAGTTATTACTGTCGTACATCAAATACTCAGAACGACATGGATTTAAATGGGGATACCTGGAAGAAGATACTATTAAAATAAATGGTGAAAATGTATTTCACTTATTTAAAAATGAATCGGGAGTCCATCGAGTACAGCGCATTCCGGCCACAGAACGCAAAGGAAGAATTCACACATCAACCTGCATTATTTTAGTTCTCCCACAAATTATTCAGTCAGATATTCAAATTAATCCCTCCGACTTGGAATGGCAGTTCTATCGCGCTGGTGGACATGGCGGACAAAACGTAAATAAAGTATCCACTGCAGTACGACTTATACATAAACCTACTGGCATTGTCACCTCTGCCAGCCGTGAACGCTATCAAGAAGCAAATAGAAAAATTGCCCAAGACTTATTGATGGCAAAACTATATCAACTCGAAGAAGAACGAAAAAAAGGTATCAGCAATTCATTAGTTAAAGACGTGGGGACAGGGGAGAGATCAGATAAAATTCGGACTTATAACTTTCCCCAAAATAGATTAACTGATCATCGGGTAAACAAAAGTTTCCACAACTTAGAAGATATAATTGGACAAGGGAAATGGGAAAAAATACTAGAAAAAGGTTAATATAAGTCATATATGTCTTATAAGACATATAAACCTTATATTTTATTTTTTATATTGGCATTTCTCGATTTCTTCATGTATAATAATAAGCTATGAAACAGAATATCCATCCTACATATTTCCCAGACGCACAAGTAGTGTGCTCTTGCGGTAATACTTTTACCACCGGTTCAACGAAAAAAAGTGTCACTGTCGAAGTGTGCTACAAATGTCATCCTTTTTATACAGGAGAGCAACGTTTCCTTGATACCAAAGGTCGTGTAGAGATGTTCCAGAAAAAACAAGAAGCAGCTAAAGCATACTCATCTTCTAAAAAGAAAAAAACAGATAAAAAAGAAAAAAGTGACAATGAACCTAAATCATTACGCGAACTACTTGGGCAAATATAATATTGATTTTGGTCTGGTTTCTGATATACTATCTAAATCACAAAGACTCCAGGTTACCCGCTCAGCGGGGTTAAAATTAAAAATTTCCCGGACGAGTGAAAACTATGGCAAACACAAAAAAACAATCCTTAGTCACGGAACTTCTTGATACTCTCGAGAAAAATAATAATTTCGCGCTTGTTAAATTCGAAAAAACTGCGCACACTTCTTTGGAAAGTCTTCGAAGAGAGCTGAAAAAAAATGATGCAACATTGAAAGTCATAAAAAATACGTTATTAGAAAAAGCTCTGAGCAAATTATCCTCCAAAAAAAACGAGTTAAAAAACTTCCAGAAAAAAGCTCTTCCTATTAAAGAAAATACTGGTCTTTTAGCTTTAAAATCAGATTGGAATAAAGGGCTAGGAGCTTTTTATCAATACACAAAAAAAGATTCAACACTTAGTTTTAAGGCAGCAATACTTGATAATGAAGTTTACTTAACAGATGACTTAAACAGAATTGCCACACTACCTTCTCGTCCAGAATTAATAGCAAAAGTAATTGGTGGTATGAAGAGTCCATCTTCTAAATTAGTATATGCAATGAAATTTAACATGCAAAAATTAGTATACGTTTTAAGTGAAAAATCAAAGAAAACTGAATAATTCAATTTATCTATTGAAAGGAGCGTGAATATATATGGCGGATTTATCAGAAAAATTACAAAAAATAGCAGAACAAATTGAACAACTTAATGTCGTAGAACTCGCAGACTTAGCCAAATATCTCGAAGACAAATTTGGTGTGACTGCGGCTCCTATGGCTGTAGCCGCTCCCGCTGCTGGTGCAGCTAGTGCAAGTGATGCTCCTGCAGAAGAAAAAACATCATTCGATGTAGTCTTAGCAGCAGCTGGTGATAACAAACTCGGTGTTATTAAAGCCGTTCGTGAAATAAAACCTGACTTAGGTCTTATGGAAGCGAAGAAATTAGTAGAAAGTGCGCCTCAGACACTTTTAAGTGGTGCTAAAAAAGATGCAGCTGATGAGGCTAAGAAAAAGCTCGAAGCTGCTGGTGCGAAAGTAGAATTAAAATAAATGTTTTTATTTTTACTTAAGGTGTAGCTGCTCGTATCGTTTGCGACAACCGGCGATACGAGCGGCCACAACCACGCTCATTACTAATCTTCAATTAAGTAGAATTATCCAAAAAAAACTGCTACAATTAAACACTATGCCAGATCAAAATCAATACTCCGGTGCTTCAATCCAAGTTCTTGAAGGTCTCGAACCAGTAAGAAAAAGACCAGGAATGTATATCGGCTCTACTTCACAAGTTGGTGTTAACCACTGTCTCATCGAAATCGTTGATAACGCCTATGATGAAGCCCTTGCCTCTTTCTGCCGAAATATTCAGGTGGTTCTAGAAGACAATAATTATATGACTGTTTACGATGATGGCCGAGGTATTCCTGTAGACAAAAACCAAAAATATGGTGTTTCTGCTCTCGAATTAGTAATGACTAAGCTACACGCAGGAGGAAAATTTGAACAAGGAGCATATAAAATTTCAGGCGGCCTTCATGGAGTCGGTGCTTCTGTAGTAAACGCATTATCAGAACATATGATTGTAGAAGTCAAAAGGGATGGCAAAATATACCGTCAAGAATATAGTCGAGGTATACCAAAAGGCCCAGTGGCACAAGTTAAAGACTCTAAACTAGAATTTCCATTTGCACAAGGTACCGCAGTATCATTTCTTCCGGATAAAGAAATTTTTACAGAGACAATCGAAATAAATTACAACTCATTTAAAAAACAAGCGAAAGAGCGATCATTCCTTATTCCAGGTGTTCTGATCAAAATATTAAATAAAAAAAATAATGATAAATATGCGTATTTCTTCGATGGCGGAATAATCTCCTTAATTAATGATCTCAACCGTGGTAAGAAAGTTATGCATGATCCAATTTATATAAATAAACGGGTTGATGACAAAGAAATCGAAGTAGTTATTCAATACAATGACTCAATAGCTGAAAATATAGAGTCATTTGTTAATGTAATAAATACTCATGAGGGAGGAACTCACTTAACTGGTTTTAGAATAGCTCTTACGCGCTCAATTAATAACTATGCAAAAAAAATACTCAGTGAAAAAGATCTGTCTGAAGCTCTGACAGGTGATGATGTAAAAGAAGGTCTTGCAGCCATTGTCTACATTAAAATGCCTTCAACAAATTTACAGTTTGAAGGACAGACCAAAACAAAGCTTGGCAACTCGGAAATACAAACTATCGTACAGCAAGCAGTTACTGAGTACTTAGACACATTCTTTGAAGAAAATCCAAAAGTAGGTCGAGATATTATCGGCAAAATTCTTCTATCACAGCGCGCTCGATTAGCCGCTAAGGCGGCACGTGAATCAGTGCTCCGAAAAGGAGCTCTTGAGGGTGCAACACTGCCTGGTAAATTAGCTGACTGCCAGGAAAAAGATCCAGCTCTTTCTGAATTATTTTTAGTCGAAGGAAACTCAGCAGGAGGCACGGCAAAGCAGGGGAGAGATCGACGTTTTCAAGCAATCTTACCTTTGCGAGGAAAAATTTTGAATACTGAAAAAGCTTACTTAGATAAAGTTCTTGCATTTAAAGAAATTAAAGATTTGGTTATTGCGCTTGGTATGGGTATCGGAGAAAATGTTGACTATGCAAAACTGAGGTATCACAAAATTTTTATCATGACCGATGCAGATGTTGATGGAGAGCACATTCGCACCCTGATTTTGACTTTCTTTTTTAGGCATTTACCTGACATTATTCAAAAAGGTCATCTCTATGTTGCGCAACCGCCACTATTCAAGATACAATCTGGCAAAAAAATTGATTATGCATTTAGCGATGAAGAAAGAGACGGAATATTGAAAAAAAAGTACTCAGATAGCACACAACCAGTCATACAGCGTTATAAAGGTCTTGGAGAAATGAATCCGGAGCAACTGTGGGAAACAACAATGAATCCAGAGAATAGATTATTAAAGCAAGTTACTATTGACGACGCCCAAGAAGCCGATCAAATATTTACCATGTTAATGGGTGATGAAGTTCCACCACGTAAAAAATTCATCATTACCCACGCGCGCCTGGCGAATATAGATGTTTAAGTTGAATATTGTGCTTATAAGTCATATAGGTCTTATATGACTTATAGGTCCTATAACTTTAAATTTTATTATCATTTAGCACCAACTTATGAGTTTAACTAAATTAAGTACAGGGAAAAATCCTCCCGAAGAAATTAACGTAGTAATTGAAATCTCACAAGGATCTTCAATCAAATATGAACTTGATAAAGAATCCGGAGTAATCATGGTTGATCGATTTTTATATCCCGCGATGTTTTATCCCTTCAACTATGGATTTGTACCCCAAACACTTACTGACGATGGTGATCCTGTTGATGTACTTGTCATATCTTCGTATCCTGTAACTCCGGGCTGCGCAATCCCAGCACGTCCAATCGGAATGCTGGAAATGGAAGATGAAGAGGGTATTGATACAAAAATTTTAGCTGTTCCCACGACAAAAGTTGATCCTTATTTTGCTCATATCCAAGATGTTAAGGATCTAGATGAAGTAACGAAAAAAAAGATTCAACATTTTTTTGATCACTACAAAGAACTTGAACCAAATAAATGGGTGAAAACCAAAGATTTCTTACCCAAAGAAAAAGCCTACGAAGATATTAAAAAATCAATGAAATAATTATGTCCACCACACCGCAATCCACTGAAATAGTAGCCGAGATGAAACGCGCGTACTTAGATTACGCAATGAGTGTTATAGTAGCCCGCGCGCTTCCAGACGTTAGAGATGGTTTAAAACCTGTGCACCGTCGTATTTTATATGCTATGTATAAAATGGGCCTCACATCGTCCGCTCGGTTCTCAAAATCAGCTAAGGTTGTCGGAGAGGTGCTAGGAAAATTCCATCCCCATGGTGATGCTCCTGTATACGAAGCATTAGTCAGACTTGCACAAGACTTCTCAATGAGGTATCCCTTAGTTCGTGGGCAAGGAAATTTTGGTTCCATAGATGGTGATCCTCCAGCAGCAATGCGTTATACCGAAGCCAAACTCACCAAAATTGCAGAAGAAATGCTCGCGGATATTGATAAAGATACTGTCGCGTGGGTCGATAACTTCGATGGCACTTTAAAAGAACCCTTATATATGCCAGCAAAACTGCCAAATTTGCTTTTAATGGGCGCTGAAGGAATTGCAGTGGGTATGGCAACAAAAATACCTCCACATAATCTTCACGAACTATGTGATGCAATTATCTACATGATAGATAAAGCAAAACTTACAACTCCCTCAAAAGATCCAAAAGAAGCAGAAGCAGTAGATACTGGTAAGCAAGCACCAGAACAAGACACTGATTATGACAAAGTATTTCAAGTGAAAACTCAAAAAGATTTACTGACCTATGATGCGACATTAGATGACTTACTAGAATTTGTAAAAGGCCCTGATTTTCCAACATACGGAATAATCTATGGAGCAAGTGATATTAAACAGGTATATGCAACAGGACGAGGAAGTTTGATGGTTCGGGGATTAGTTGAAGAAGAAGATTTGGGAAAAGGAAAAATGGCAATTATTGTCAAACAACTCCCTTATCAAGTTAATAAAGCGAACCTTGTTCAAAAAATTGCTACTTTGGCTGTCGATAAAAAAATCGTTGGTATTTCTGATCTTCGTGATGAATCTGATCGAGAGGGTATTCGCATTGTCATTGAATTAAAACGAGATGCTTCATACAAAAAAGTACTGAATAATTTATTTAAATATACAGAGCTACAAACAACATTCCCGGTTAATATAGTCGCTCTAGTCAATGGTGTTCCGCAAACTCTCTCATTGCAAGTAATACTTGAAGAATACTTAAAACACCGTGTTGATATTGTGACGAAACGTTCCGAATATGAGTTAGCTCAAGCAAAACACAGAGCGCATATCCTTGAGGGCTACCTAATCGCACTTGATAATATTGATGAAGTTATTAATATCATAAGAAAATCAAAAGACGAACCTGAAGCAAAAGAAAAATTAATGAAAAAATTTGGTTTATCTGACATTCAGTCTCAAGCTATATTGGACATGCAGCTGAAAAGACTGACTGGTCTCGAACGATCAAAAATAGAGGATGAGCTTGCAATGCTCCGCGAAACCATAGCGTATTTAGAAGGTCTTCTAAAAGATGTATTCAAAATACTCAAAGTTATCAAAGATGAATTACTGTACTTAAAAGACAAATACGGTGACGAAAGAAAGACAAAAGTAGTTAAATCAAAACCAGGTGAGATTAGTGATGAAATGTTAATTGAAAACAAAGAGGTATTTACTGTGCTCACAAAAGAAGGATACATCAAACAAGTCCCACGCGAAATATTTAGAGTCCAGAACCGCGGTGGTAAAGGTGTCAGCGGCATGGAAACAAAAGAAACTGACAATGTGGCCTGCATTGTAAAAGCCATGACACATGACTTTATGTTATATTTCACCAATCAAGGACGGGTATTCCAAGGGAGAGTATGGGATATTCCACAAGGTACTCGTACTTCTAAAGGGAAAGCAATTGTTAATGTTTTAACATTGCGACCAGAAGAAAAAGTTACGTCATTACTTACATACGACGGGACTTCTGTAACTAATCCAAATACCTATGTCCTTATGTCAACAAAACGGGGGACAATCAAAAAAACACCATTTTCTGATTTTGCGAATATAAAAAGTAAAGGCATAATTGCAATAAAGCTTGAGGAGAGCGACGAGCTTCTGTGGATCAATCTCACCGACGGACAGCAAAACGTTATTATGGTTTCGGAAAAAGGAAAAGCTATTGTATTTAAAGAATCGGAAGTGCGCGAAACCGGAAGATCCTCAATTGGCGTGCGTGGAATGGAAATTGACACTAATGACGAAATTGCATCAGTTGATGTATTTAATAACCAGGAATTTAATAAAAACCTTATCGTTATCGGTGATAAAGGTATTGGTAAAAAAACTCAGCTATCACAGTTCAAAGGCCAGCATCGAGGAGGCAAAGGTGTCAAGATTGCATCCGTCGACGAAAAAATGGGTGAAATAGCATTTGTTCAAATTATCGGACCCGAAGATACAACAGTTATCATCACTACCGAAAAAGGAATGGTCGTCAAAATACCCATCGAAGATATTCCCTCCCGTTCACGAACGGCAAAAGGCGTGATATTGATGCGCATGAAAGGTACCGGAGAACGTGTCGTGAGTGCCACTATGGTATAATAAATTAATGATTATACCTGGGAAAGAGATAGCAGATATTCTCGAATCTCAACTAAAGAAAAAAGCCGATAATTTACGTGCTCAAGGTGTAGTTCCCCAACTTACAACTATCCTTATTGGCGAATCACCTGATCAACTTTCCTATGTTTCTAAAAAAAAAGAGGTTGCGGAAAGGTTAGGTATCAAATTCGAATTTCTACATTATAGCGATATACCCTCATTTGAAAAGCTGATCGGGCTACTGAAAGATTTATCTAGAAAACCAGAAGTAACTGGAATGATTATTCAACAGCCATTACCACCACAGTTACAAACAGACAGCATATATAATTTTATTCCTGATTTAAAAGAAATAGAAGCTCATAAAATTAAAACTCCTTACTATCCACCAATTTCCATGGCTATACTGACAGTGTTAAAGTACATTGTCACAAACCAAAACATCGATCAACTTCTCCCACTGAATCTTGCTGAGGATATACCACTCATAAAAAAATATTTGAAACATAAAAAAATTGTGCTTGCCGGGCGGGGAATAACTGGAGGTCAACCTATCGGCAAAACGCTCAACCAATTTAAAATTAACTACATGAGTATAAATTCTAGAACGTTGGAACCGGAAGAGTATTACAAGAATGCTGATATTATTATTACTGCTGTTGGAAAAAAAGTAATCCACAAGGAATGTCTAAAACCAGGGGTTATTTTATTAAATGCAGGCTTAAGGCGAGAAAACGGTAAGTTAGTAGGTGATTATGATGAATCAGAAATCGTTGATATCGCTTCGTTTTACACCCCCACGCCCGGTGGCATAGGTCCCATCGACGTTTTATATCTCTACCATAATCTCTTGGAAGCTGCTCACAAACAATGCGTATGAAGAGTATTATAATCACTGGCCAAACAGCTACTGGAAAAACTTCATTTGCTCTCGACCTCGCAAAAAAAATAAACGGGGAATTAATCAACTGTGATTCGAGACAAGTGTATAAACATCTCAATATCATAACCGGCAAGGATATAGGCTCGCACAGATTTCATAAGAGTTCTAATCTGAATGCTTTCGATATAGGTTACTACAACTCATCATGCAACAATGAAACAATGCAACAATATAACAATGCAATACCTATATGGCTCTATGATATTATCGATCCCAAGCAATACTTTTCATCATATGATTACGTACAATGCGCAAAATATATAGTCGACAATATATTTCAACGCGGCAAAACACCTATTTTTGTCGGTGGGACATATCTTTACATCAAGCATTTACTGTATGGCGTGGATACTGAAAGAATACCACCAGACCAAAAGCTACGTAATGAACTTGTATCCAAAACAATTCACGAACTGCAAACGATACTTCAACACGAGTCACGCGAAATATTTGAAGCATTAAATGAAAGTGATCGCAATAATCCACAGCGTTTGATACGAAAAATAGAGATCGCACAATCACGTAGAGACGTGATTAATCACGTCGCTACAAATACAAAAATCCCATTACCCATACAGGAAACAGAAATCATAGGGCTAAAATTTAGACACAAAGAAATGCTTATTAATGCAATAAAAAGTAGAGTAGAGGAGAGAATTAAAAATGGGGCTTTAGAAGAAGTAGAAAACCTATTAAAACAAGGATATAATGAACAGGATCCAGGCTTACGAACAATAGGGTATACACAAATTATTCAATATCTCAAAAAACAAATCTCATGGGAAACAACCATCTCACAATGGATAACAAAAGAAGTACAGTATGCCAAACGACAAATGACATTTATGAAAAAGGATCGACATATCAGATGGATAGAAATTGGGTAACTAAGGTGTCTATACTACGTAATATACAATCATATATATTGGCTTTAGGCCTTTTCTATGCGGCTATAATTTTCTTACCATTTCTTTCGAATAGTTATATACTTCCAAAACTTGGTATTTTATATATAACAGCTTCATTACTAATTTTCATAGAAGCGGTTATTACCTTAATTGCTCATAAAAATTATTGCTTTTATAAATCTGACCTAGTTATTGCAGTACTGCTTATTACTCACTCTATTAATTATGCATTTTCTGTTAATAGAATAATATCTTTTTACGGAATGTATCAGCAGGAAGGGCTGGGTTACATTTCAGTACTTTGCTACTGTATGTTTGGCTTTATTTACGCTCGCCTGCCGAAAGGAAAAAACACCCTTATTCTAGTTTTTTTTATAGCTGCATCAACCCTTTCGAGTCTTTATTCGATTTTGTTATTTTCAAAAGTTAATCCCAGACCAGACGGACTAGAGGGGCAGCCCATACTTTCCTCACTCATAATTGCTATCGGTATTCTATCCGCAGCTTCGCTTTGGAATGAGAAGTATAGATGGTATATAAAAATTATAATCATATGCGCAGTTTTAATACATAGTCTGGCACTATTTATTCTTCAGTCATCAACAGTTATATTTTCACTTATATCAACTTTGCTTATACTTGTGGTGTTAAAACTGTACACAACAAAAACTAAGAAAATTAAACTAATTTTTATAACGCTCTTATGTACTTTCCTACTTCTGTTGCTATATTTTATTCCAAAAAAATCGTTTAGTGTCTCCCAACGCAGCCTAGAATACTCCTCTGCTATCAAAATGTTACGTAGTGTTAAGAATCTAGGACGAATTATTGTGGGCTATGGACAAAACACGAGTGGTTACGGCTATAAAATATACCGCAATCCTGCACTTAATCTAACAAAAGAAAGGAATTGGGATCTGAGCAAAATAAGGAATCACTATATGGAGATTATTTACACTCAAGGTTTGATCGGTATTATTTTTTGGCTCGGTTTAATCATATTTTCGCTGCGAAAACGACACAATCCATTTTCATATATGTTTTATTTTCTTATTCTTTGGCAACTTTTTTATTATCTTACACCGCTAACATATATATTCTATTTATTTGGGCTTGTTAATTCCTATAACAGAAACTATACATTGGTGTATACCATATTTTTAAAAAGGGCATTGTTATGTATAACACTTCTACTCCTAGGTATTTACTATATATATACGGCAATCACTTTCTTAGTTGCTGACTTTGAGAGTCATCGAGGCCATATAAACCAGGCAATAGCCATCTTTCCCTATAACAGCGAATACTATTATCAAGAAACATATGCTTACTATGATCGTATTTTTCATTATCGACTAAACCATTCTTGTATCAGTAGACATACATGCACATCTTTATATCTTTTGTCGCAGTACAATCAAGCACATCAATCAGCAGAGCGTACTACTTCTAGAAATCCGAATGAATCACGTTACTGGGACCTGCGAGGTACATTACTATTTTTCCACGCTCTCGACACACCGAAAGAGCACGATCAACTTCTGAGAAAAGCACTCCAATTTCATCGTTTTGCCTTCTATCTTGATCCCACTAACTATAATATTGCTGATAATATCGGAAGTATATATATGGAAATGAAGGATTACCAAAGAGCGACTTATTTTTTCAGGAAGTCATTATATCTCTATCCAGATTATCTTCCAGCCAAAAACCATTTAGCAGAAATTTTAAGATAACTTGACATCTACTATTTCTTACAATAGTATTAAGTATATGGAACCTAATTTAAGAAATTTTACTCCGCTTGCAGATCATTTTTTCCATTCAACTAAGAGAAATAGAGTTCAAGGTAATTTTTTTGTCTTAAATGGGGGTTCTTTTTTAATTGCACTCGCTTTATTAACTTCAGTTTACATAACTCAAATAAACCATAAAAGTAATACATTAAATACAAATGCGGCAACAAAATATTCTTGTCCACCTGATGTACCGAATCCAACAGGTATAAGTGCAACGACAATAATAGATAATAAACTTATTGATGTTAAATCTGATACAACAATAACATCTACAAATATTACAGTGCATTGGGAGCCTGTAGCCGATGCTCAACACTATTATATTGTATTAAGCGGGGACAAAGGAGTACCAAGACCTAACACTGATCCTATAGCTGCAGGTAAAAAAACAGATAAAACATCTTATACATTTCTAGATTTACAGCCTGGTGACTATTATGTCTATGTACGTACTGTTTCAAATAAAAAAGATAAGTTTGGATATGCAGCAGGTGTTGTATTTCCTACACCAGGGGTATGTACAGTCTTTTATGCTGCCAATCCATCTTTACACTTTACTGTAAAACAACCATGAAGAATAAAAATATACTACTACCGATAATAATCTTTATATCCACAATAGTTATCGGTCTTACCGCCATTATAATTTCTGAAAATTTAAAAACTCAAAAAGTATCATTACCTTCAAAAGCTCAGGAAGAAAAATGTACTCAAAGTCCTCAGCCAGGCTACCCGCAGCCCACTTGTGTACCCAGTGACGATGGTACTGTTACTGAAGTTCAAGATCTACCATGTGTAGGTGCTGGGACATGTCCTAATATTTATATGCGTTGTACACGTACTAGACGTGCTTCTGGTAATGATCCATTACCAAACTGTGGTGCTTTAAGTGATTGGCAATGTGATACATCAGTTTGTAAAGCATGTCCTACAGAAGAAACACCAACCCAACCTGAACGTTCCACACCCACACCAACTCCTTCTAACACCCCAGCTCCAAGTAAAACGCCAGTGCCTTCTCCGACTGCAACAGGGACACCTCCGAGCAATACACCTATTCCTAGTGCCACAAAAATACCTCCGACACATACACCTATACCAACCAATACGCCAATACTATCAAATACTCCTATACCAACATTTACACCCACTCCTGCACCCAACGCATGCGGTTATACTCAGTGTGACTCAGCTCACCCCTGCAATGGTGGCTTAACATGTGTCACTGCTAAAAATGATAAGTCGTACTGCGCTATTCCTGAGTATCAAGATGCTTGTAAAAACAATCCGTCCTATGATACCTGCTGTCGCTCCACACCTAATGCGTGCGGATACACACAGTGCGACAGCCAACATCCATGTCAGAACGGTTTGAACTGTGTCACCGCTAAAAACGACAAGTCGTACTGTGCAAAACCTGAAAACGAAACAGCATGCAAAAATAATCCCTCTATGGATAGCTGCTGCGCCGGGCCTACTCAGGCGCCAACTGAGATTGTCATAGCTAAAGGTGGGACAACAAATACCCCAGTTCCACCTACCATTCCATCAGCTGGAACTCCTATTCAATGGATCGTCGTTGCAGCACCATTGCTCCTGGTGGCACTTGGATTGTTGTTCTAAAATAACATATAAGTCTTATAAATACATATAGGACTTATATGAGTGACTGAAAATGTACTTTATCTTTAATCTTAATACTCACTACTTAATACTAGGTACTTTTTTATGATTTTTTGAAGAGTTGAAGAAATGCTTCTTTGGGAACTTCGACAGATCCTATCATTTTCATTCGTTTTTTACCCTCTTTTTGTTTTTCGAGCAGTTTATCTTTTCGCGTGCGGTCACCACCGTATAGTTTTGCAGTTACATCTTTTCTGAATGCTGATATTCGTTCTGCTGCTATTATTTTCCCTTTATATTTCGCTTGTATTTTAATCTCAAACTGCTGGCGGGGGATTACATCTTTTAATTTTTTCGTTAGCTGCATCGCTTTTTCAATAGATCGTTCCTTTACTACAACCTGTGAAAACTCATCTACCTCACCATCATTTAATAAAATAATTAATTTATCCGCCTCGACTTCTTCGTATCGCAAAAACTCCCAATCAAATGAGGCATATCCAGAAGTGACACTTTTTAAATTATCAAAAAATTCAGATATCATCTCACTTAAAGGCATTTCATATGCAATCGAAATTTGATTTTTATTATCCATAGTAATAAATCGTGCTCGGTAAGACTCACACAGCTGCATTACAGCTCCCAAATATTCATGTGGAGCTAACAGCATAATCTTGACCCATGGCTCCATATACTTATCATTTTCATACCTAAACTCTACCTGGGGTGGTGTGAGAATAAGACTTAAATTAAACTCACGTTCTAAACGCTCCCGAACTACATCCGCATGTAATAACCCTAAAAAACCTACACGGAAACCAGCTCCCAATGCCTGGCTGTAAATGGCGCTAAACTCAAGAGAAGAGTCATTCAAATATAGTTTTTCCAAACTTTTTTTAAGATTTAGATAATCATTAGTATCAGTAGGAAACATCGCAGCAAAGACAAGCGGTTTTATTTTTTTGTATCCAGGATAAGAGTGAGTGGTGGTTTTATCAGTCGATATTGTGTCACCAACTGCTACATCATGTATGTCTTTCAAATTTGTAACTACATATCCTATCTGACCTGTATTTAATGAATTTTTTTGTGTAAGTTCCGGTGTAAATATTCCAACTTCATTTACAACAAACTCAATATGACTTGCCGCTAATGATACTTTCATATTCTTTTTTAACAAGCCATCAAAAACACGCACAAAAGCTATTACACCGCGGTGTGTATCATAGTATGAGTCAAAAATAAGAGCTTGCGCTGTTTCATTTGATGGGGACTGCTCATGCTGCAATAATGGGGGAGGTATTTTTTGAATTACGGCATCAAGTATAGCAGCAACTCCTTTACCAGTTTTTGCGGAAATTTCATAGATCTCGTCATGCCGCACGCCTAAAAAATCGACGAGTTGCTGTTTTGACTTCTCAACCTCAGCATTTGGTAAATCAATTTTATTAATCACAGGAATAATTACTAAATTTTTTTCTATCGCCTTGTACGCGTTAGCTATTGTTTGTGCCTGGATTCCTTGTGTTGCATCTACTAGTAGTATCACACCTTCTACACAAGCAAGTGTTCTGTCAACTTCGTATGAAAAGTCAACATGTCCGGGAGTATCTATGAGATTTAAAGTGTACTCAGTTTGAGTCGAAAGTTCTAGGATTTCGCGGCTCGTATCGTCTATTCGTAAATTCGAACTGTGAAGACTTTTTCCGTCTGACGATGCACTAACATATTTCATTCTAACCGGTGCTAATTTGATGGTGATACCACGTTCACGCGATATAGGATTTCGATCCAGCATTTGTTCATCATGCTTACCAGCTTCTACAGTATGAGTCAGTTCGAGTAAGCGATCGGCTAATGTCGATTTTCCATGATCAATATGCGCTATTATCGCAAAGTTACGGATATTCTTTAGGTATTCCATAGGAGATATTGTAAATCAAATATCAAATTATTTGCAGGTAACTACCTTTATAGTAGAAGTTCCTCCTTCGATTGCCCAAACGTCCCCATGAAGAACTATTAAACTATCACCTTGTTCTACATAAGATTTATTTTTTAAGTACTCCAATGTACTTGCCACATCTACTTTCTTAACTTCGCCTTCCCTTGTAACCTGTTCAAGGAACGGAAAAACTCCAAAGTTTAAAGTCAGTTGATCACGAAATAATTCTTCGGTAGTGAAAGCATATACAGGAATTTTGGGTCGATATCTTGATATAAGCCGTGCAGTTCTACCTGAATG
>CAZXWS010000017.1:0-11994 GCA_964644605.1 uncultured Gammaproteobacteria bacterium | reverse complement strand
GAAACAGCCAAACCGCAAAAAATCACGGTTGGTAAAAAAATAAAAAAGTGATTAATCACTTCATTCACCCCGCCATCGGCGGGGTTTTTTATTGCATAATTCTTCCGTTTCTGGTAATCTATGTGACATAGAAATTCGTTTAATGGTTTCGCCGCTCGTATAGTTTGTCGTCTGACGTTTTACGTTAGAACGTACAATTAATTAATAAATATTTATCTCAAATATGGACATAAAATACCTCGGACACTCATCATTTCAAATTAAAACGAAGGATTCCACAGTGGTTATCGACCCTTATGACACAAAAACGGTCGGTATGAAGTATCCAAAAGTAGATGCTGACATAGTCACTGTTTCACATCAACATGGTGATCATAACGCCGTGGCAGCTGTTGGGGGGAGTCCACTTGTGATTGATTGGCCGGGCGAGTATGAAAAAAAAGGAGTACGTATTACCGGATACCAAACTTTTCATGACAAAAATAAGGGAGCAGATAGGGGAGAGAACATTATGTTTAAAATTGAGGCTGATGGCATCTCGATTCTTCATTGCGGCGACCTGGGTTTAGTACCTGATCAGAATTTTATAGAAGATATCGGTGAAGTAAATATACTTATGGTCCCAATCGGTGGTTTTTATACGATTGATCCCCAAGAAGCTGTGGAGGTAGTGCGTAAAGTCGAACCTTCCATAGTGATTCCTATGCACTACAATCATGAAAAATTAGATCAACAGACATTTAATAAACTCGCAACAGTTCACGATTTTGTGCAAAAAATAGGAGCCACACCAGAAACATCAACTAAACTCACTGCCAAAAAAGAAGATTTCCAGGTAGAAGGAATGAAGGTGGTGGTAATGGAGATAACATCATAATTGATCTAAGTACTCTAATTTCTAATTGATCTAAATAATGACGCAATTAGAAAATTTTAATAAGCAAGTGGATCCAAAATATGATTTAGAAGAAAGAACAGCTAGGTTTGGTGAAGAATGTATACGCTTTTGCAAAAAAATAACACGAGGGACAATAACGGATCCATTAGTAATACAATTAGTGAAGTGTAGTACTAGTGTTGGTGCGAATTATTGCGAGGCAGATGATGCAGAAAGTAAAGCTGACTTTAAACATAAAATTGGAATTTGTAAAAAAGAATGTCGGGAAAGTAAACACTTTATTCGAATGTTAGTGGTAGCATTAGAAAGCCATGATGGAATAAAGGAAAATGCACGACAACTGTGGAAAGAAGCAAAAGAGTTAAATTTAATCTTTAACTCGATTTATAAAAAAGTAAAATAGTATTACTTCTTTAGGTTAATTAGGTAATTAGAAATTAGAAATTCATAATGAGTACATCCGATGCTCTCAAAGTCCCTCCACACGATGTTCAAGCAGAGAAATCTGTGCTTGGCGCTATTTTGATTGACCCATCTTCCATGACTTTAGTGGCGGAATTTTTGCGAGGCGAACATTTCTATCTGCCAGAACACGATACAATTTATAACGCCATGCTTACACTGTTTGAAAAACAGCAGCCCATCGACTTGGTCACTTTGCAGGATGCCTTAAAAAAAAGTGGGGGACTCAAGAATATTGGTGGGGCTGCGTACTTATCAGATCTTCTTAACGCGGTTCCTACCTCAGCTAATATTGAACATTACGGCCAGATAGTTAAAGGCCATTTCATGAAACGACGTTTGATAACTCTTTCATCTCGTATGGTTGAGAAGGCCTTTGATGAAACTGGTGATGTCAAAATGCTTCTTGATAGTGCAGAGTCAGAAATATTTTCTTTAGCCCAACAGCAAAATCATCGCGATTTTGTGGAACTAAAAGATATTCTGGCAGAAAGTTTTGAGCGTTTGGATGAGTTTATTAAAAATGGCAATAGTTTTCGGGGAGTTCCTTCCGGCTATGTTGACCTAGATAACAAACTTGCCGGTATGCAAGCCGCAAATTTAATTATATTGGCTGCTCGCCCTGGTATCGGAAAAACAACCTTCGCCTTAAATATTGCACTAAACGTAGCGACAAAATCTAAAATGCCGGTGGGTTTTTTTTCGTTGGAAATGAGTAAAGAAGAATTAGTTGACCGCTTATTGGTAGGGCAGGCTGATATTGATGCGTGGCGATTAAAAACCGGTCGTTTATCAGATGATGATTACAAAAGTTTGACCGCTGCGATGGGTACGCTTGCGGATGCTCCCATTTTTATTGACGATACTCCGGGTATTTCTATTCTTGAAATGCGCACAAAAGCCCGAAAATTAAAAGCAGAAAAAAATCTGCAGCTGTTGGTCGTAGACTACTTGCAGCTTGCGGATGCCGGCCGTCGTTTTGATTCGCGTGTCCAGGAAGTATCATTTGTGTCACAAGGTTTGAAAAATCTCGCCCGTGAATTAAAGATCCCTGTGTTAGCACTCTCGCAGTTATCACGTGCCGTAGAGCAGCGGGGAGGACATAAGAAACCTCAGTTATCCGATCTTCGTGAGTCAGGTGCTATTGAGCAGGATGCAGACGTAGTGATGTTTTTATACTATGAAGATGATTCAGAAGATCTGTTAGATTCAGCCAAACGTAATATTAAACTCTCCATTGCAAAACACCGTAATGGCGCAATAGGGGATATTGACCTCATGTTCCGTGGGGACCGTGTGAAATTTTATTCTGTTGAGAAATCTATTAGCATATAATGCACGTATAACGGTAAAGGGTTTCGCAGCTAGTCTCGTTACTACGTAAAACGTTAGACGACAAACTATACGAGCGGCGACGACTTTAGCCTTATTACTTTCTACCCTTCATAATCATCCATTCCTCGCAATACCTATTTCTTCAACCTTTTTTGTTAAATCTTCAGCTGGAATTTTTGAAAGATCAATTCCTTCTTTTATAGCTGTTGTTAGGCCAGTAATTATACGGCGTGCTTTTGTGGCATCAGCTGCCCAGAGGAATTTGAGTGGTGGCGGATCATTTTCAAAACCGATCACTTCAATATCCAAACTGGAAAAAAGGATACCCGTTTGTACCGTCGCACCGTGAACATTTTTCATAACTACTGAGTAAATAGCTTCTGTGTAGAAAAATGTTTTATGAATAATGTCAATCTTATTTTCATCGATGATAAGCTCATCAGGAAATAAATCAAAAGGAAACACGGTTTTGCAACGGAATAAGATGCGGTGGGATTTGGTAACCAATTCATCCAGTTTTTTGACTTCTTCGGTCACAGCAGGAGACGGCGGAGGGGTTGCGGTTGTTTCAGTGTAAAAGGGAGATCCAGGTTGATTCTCACTAGGGGCATGTTCTAATTTTCTGGCAAAAACCGTTTTTTCCTCTTTTAACATATAAAGTAAATGATGTTGTTATTCTTTGGATTGCAGATTCATTGTTGTGTAGGGACAGGTCGGGACCTGTCCCTACTTTAATTTATATTTATAAACGGCATGAATACCCTTCGTACTAATTTCTGATTTTTTTAAACGATCAATGGGATAAAAATATGAAACAACCGTTTTTCTGCCTCGAACTTTTTCAAGTTTTTTGATCATTGGTTCTAAAAATCGGGGAGAGATGTAAAAGAAGCAAGTTAAAAGTCTAAGGTCATAAGTTAAAAGTCTTTGTATATCTAAAGTAAACATATTGGCACGCATAACTTTAATATTTTTACGGTTTGGATGTACTATACGTCTTAATTGCATGATTAGTGTAAGAATTGGGTTAATATCTAGTGCGATAAACTGAGTATTTAGCTTTTTTTTGAAGGCTTGAGTAGCTGCGGCAAATATTACCACTCCATCCCCAGCTCCAAAATCTATAATTGTTTGATCTTTTTGTACTTCCAACGCTTTTAAAATAATTGAGAGATCTTTTTTGTTTGAAGGAAAGTAGGGGATAGGGGAAAACTGTGGAAATGTAAAGATTATGATGATTCCTAATAAAAGAAGAAAAATTATTGCTACGACAATAAAGATAATCATGAGTGTGGGCAAGGAGGGATTCGAACCCTCACGGTGTTGTACACCACGAGTTTTTGAGACTCGCTTGTCTACCATTCCAACACTTGCCCAATAAGAAAGTAGATAGAAGATAGTAGCTAGTATCTAGGGATACTCTAAGTACATTGCTAGCTACTAACTACTTTCTATTATTATATCAGGAACTTTCTACTCATCACATGAAACATAATAAGTCATCGAGATATTATTGTTTTTACATATTTTTTACACCTTGACTAAACGGAATGTGCAGTCTATTATTGAGTTACGATGATATAGCATTATAAATATTCGGCCTTACTATGGTTAAACTAACAGATATTATTAAAACCGAAAATATTATAAGAGTAAGTCCTGAGAGTACTTTATCGCAAGCTTTAGCTAAATTATCGTCCTCACATGATGCCGCTTTTGTTTTTAATGAGGAAAATCAGTACTTAGGGGTGATCAATCCCTACTATGCCCTTATCAAATCCTCTTTGCCCGGAAATGCAAAAGTTATCCACTGCCTCTTTCATGCACCGAAAGTATATTCTGATTACTCAAATGCTAAAGTTGCCCAACTGATGTTAGAATCTATAGTACATTACCTGCCAGTATTTGACCGTAATGAAAACTTTTTAGGTATTATTACAGCCCGCCGTTTATTCTCTTATTTGCAGCGTTCTTATAATATTCATATTACACTCGGCTCGATCATTGATCATAAAAAACATCCTCTTGTTTTAATCAATGAAAACGAAAGCATGACTACAGCCCTGAGCTTATTTAAAAAAACTAAAGCTTCTAAAATTGTGTCTGTAAATAATGACAATAAACTAACAGGTATCTTGACTTACTACGACATTATTGCGTTTCTTATGATGCCGAAACAAAGACTGCAAAGGGGAGAGCGAGAAGGTGATAAAACCGGTACCTACTCACAAAAAGTAAAGAACTACATAAAGACTTACATCATAACAATGAAGCGTGAAGACACAGCCAGTGAAGCTCTTGATTTAATTCTGGAGAAGAAAGTAGGGAGTGTTGTAGTTGTTGATAAAGACCAACATCCCTTAGGTATAGTGACTACTCGTGATTTTCTCAAATTTTGTCTTTTAAATTCTCAAGGGAAAAAAATTGAACTCATTACGCGAAATCTTTCCCAGATAAGCCGCCAAAAAGTAGGCGGCTTTTTTAATCATTTATCCAATCGTATTGGTCGACTATCGAAAGTTGATAAGGCTCGACTTATGATTCAAGAGGAAAAAAATGGGGCATTATTTAAAGTTGCACTCTCTGTTATACCAAAACGCGGGAAACCTGAAGTTATACACAAAGAGGGGAGAGATCTTACTGCACTTCTAAAAAAAATAAAAAAGCAATAAAGTAATATATGTATATGGAGAGTTTAAAACGAATTGCCACGCGAAAATTTTTTTTGCTTTTAGTTCTTATCATTGCAGCTGCTTTCAGATTATACGGAATTAATTGGGATCAAGGACTACACTTACATCCAGACGAACGGTTTCTCACAATGGTTGGAAATGCAATGGTATTGCCACATTCATTCGTTCAATATCTTGATCCAAACACATCTCTTTTTAATCCTACAAACATCGGATATAAATTTTATGTGTATGGTACGCTCCCGGTTGTTATTAATAAATTGATTGCTCTTGCTACTAACAACGATACATATAGTAGTTTTACTATCTTAGGACGAGGCTTATCCGCTTTTTTTGACCTTGGTGTGGTAGTTTTTGTCTATAAAATTACAGAATTGCTTCTCGAACAAAAAAAGAAGAATACCATTACTGTATTGCCATTTATCGCAGCCTTGTTGTATGCGATTGCAGTACTTCCCATTCACCTTTCACACTGTTTCGCATCTGATACTCTTTTAAATTTCTTTATGACTGCGAGTTTGTACTTTATGATTCGTTTTTATAAAAACAGGCGTATCCCAGCGGTAGCTTTGAGTGGAATTTTTTTTGGTTTAGCAATTGCGGCAAAAGTTAGTGGGGTCTTTATCGCTCCACTATTACTATTTTTCTTTTCATATCCATACTTTAAAACCAGAAAGAAAATTTTTACTACACTTCTGCTTGCACTTCTATTTTGCTTCACAAGTTATTTTTCTTTGCGTATTGCAGCTCCATATTATTTTGAAACAGAAAATGTATTGAATCCACAACTCAATGTGTTGTTTATGCAGAATTTGCGAGCGCTGAAATCATTTGAAGGAAAAAATGTGTGGTACCCACCAGGAGTACAGTGGATAAATAAACCTCCCGTACTATTTAGTCTAAAAAATCTTGCTCTTATCGGTATAGGATTACCGTTTTTTATTCTAGTTGTAATAGGAGTGTTAGCGCTACTTTTAAAGGGAAACTTACTACGTAAACATTTGGATAGGACAGTACTGTCTGTCATATTTATCTGGGTATTAGTCTTTTTTCTCTATCAATCGGTGCAGTTTGTGAAAGTTGTGCGCTATTTTATATTTATATATCCGTACTTAGCAATTCTTGCTGCTATCGGTTATATGTACATATCAGGATTATTTGCAAATTCATCACGTTTTACACGTTATTTATTACAAGGTATTTATGTGATTGCACTTCTCATCTGGCCCTTAGCTTTTATGTCTATTTATATAAATAAAACTTCGCGGTTAGCTGCTTCTGATTGGATTTATCAAAATCTTCCAAATGATTCACTCATTCTGAGTGAACATTGGGATGATGGGCTTCCAATGCCATTACCTGAAAATTATGGAAAAACATTTCAAAGTGAGCAATTACCGGTTTTTGATCCAGATTCAAATGAAAAATTCAGTAAAATGCAGGATTTACTGCAGCGTGCTGATTATTACATTCTTTCAAGTAATAGAGGATGGGGAAGTATTCCCACAGTTCCAGAAAAGTATCCGCGCATGACTGTTTTTTACAACCAATTATTGAATAATAAAACAAACTATAAAAAAGTTTCTGAATTTCATTCTTATCCATCACTTCGATATTTAGGTATTCCTCTCGATTTTCCTGACCAGTGGAGTGATGAATCGTTTACAGTCTACGATCACCCGCTTGTTTTAATATATAAGAAAACTTAATGAGTTAGGAGTGACGAAATACGAGTAGAAATTGTTATTGGGTATTTGTTATTTGGTATTAGGAGGTTAGGAGTTAAGCGTTAGGTGTTAGGTGTAGGAACGGTTTACTTGTCCTTCCATAGCCCCGAGTACTCGGGGCGACGGGGGAAAACCGTTCCCTGCGCTAACTACTAAAATATGCGATATTACTTTTTTAACACGTAAAAAAGCGCGGAGGAATCGGCTGGCATTACAGTCTTGCTGATAATTTTTTCGATATGGTTTTCTAGTTTTAATACATCATTCAATTTCGGAAATGGTACCCACTTGCCAGTGAGTTTGTAACTTATTAAAGAAGGAATGGAAACATAGTGTGCTGCATCTAATACATTTGCTGCAGTAGGGGAGAGGTATCCTTCACACGCTTCCACGTTAAAGCCTGCTTTTTTAAAAACACTTTCCCACTTTTTTACACTTAACAAATTACTATGTTCCTGTTTTCGCCTCATATAATTGCGGTAGGTATTGCCGAGTAGTTTTGCCCCCAGTTGTGTCTGTTCCCATTTGTCTGCCATTACGGTTGTAATGAAGAATCCACCTGGTTTCAGTACACGATAAATCTCTGCTAAATTTTTTTGCAGATAGGGGAGATGCTCAAGCACGCAGTTCGATACCGTAGTTCTGAAGTAGTTATCTTTGAAGGGAATGGTAATTCCATCATAATAAGACACTTTTTTGTATACTCCTTGTTTTTCAGATTCTGGCGCGCGGCTTATTTTTAAATCCAAACCAACATCAATTTTCTTTTTTCCAAAAACTAGTTCAGCAAAAAAACCATCTCCGCAACCAAAGTCAAGAATAGGGGAGTGGAGAAGATCCAAGTGTTTATAGAATAAGTAAGCTTCTTGAGGTCTAATAAACGAAAAGAAGAGTGGACGATTTTCCAAGTACTCTCTAATAAAATATTTTAGTGTTCGTTTCATACATTATAAATTACAACGTCATTCTGGTAAGCGAAAACGTGCGTTTGAGCGCATCCAGAATCGAGTATTAAATTTCATAAACGAATAAGTTTATCATAGAGTTTGAATGTTTTATCTATATCGAACACTTCATGTGCTTTTTTGATCAGTAGATCATTGGCATATTTATCGTAATGAGTCTTAATTTCTTTAATCGCTGTAACGAGATCAGCAACGTTTTTTGGTTCAACAACTATACCCATTTTTGTTAAAGTGATTGGAATACGGACACCAGCTAAGTTTGAAGCAATAACAGGTGTGCCTGCTAACATTGCTTCCACCTGTACCATTCCGAATGCTTCTGTTTTGTTAACAGAGGGGAGGACTAATATATCTACAGATTTATAGAAATTTCCGAAATCTTTATTCTTTAGTGTGCCTAAAAACGTAAATTTTAGTTTTTTATGATCAAGCAGACTACGTATTTTTTTGTAATATTGTTCTTCACCCGCTACTTCCTTGCCAAGGGGACCTGCAAATATGAGCTCTAGATTTACTCCCTCTTTTTGTAAGGTTGAAGCCGCGTCAATTAAAAATTCCAACCCTTTTTCTTGAGCAATTCTTCCCGCAAAGCCAAGAGTAAATCTTTTTGAGTCATGTTTTATTTTAGTATAGGTTAACGATGGAACAGGAGGCAAAGTAAAGACAAATTTATTTTTAAAGCGTCTCCCGTTTGCTTTATCCATAACATAATCTTTTGTGTATCCAATTATCGTATCACTGAGAAGTAACTGCATAAATACGGCTATGCTCAGAAAACACTCAATTATGCTATTAAAAAATCCTGAGCTTAATTTTACTTCGCAGTGATAAATACTTATTATTCGTTTCTTTAGGATTTTCGCGAGGATCGCTAAAAAGATACCTTCAAAGTTAGGAATATTCAGAAAAACAATCTCACTTTTTTGTAAATACTTGAAGAAATAATACAGAGATTGTGGTGATATGAATCCTTTTGAGATTTTGAATACATAGGGGAGCCGTACTATAGTAATATTATCGATGTGTTCTTCTTGTGGAAGTTCTTTAATATGTGGAAATGTGAGTATAGTCACCTCATTCTGTTTTGCAAGATGGGAAAAAACAAGAAACGGGTACGTAGTAATTCCTGAGGTGTAAGGATAGAAGTAAGGAGAAAAAAAAAGTATTTTCATTTTTCAAATTCATGCTTTAAAAACTCCACAACTTTTTTAAGTGATGAAAATTTGTGCTCATATGGAATCCTATAATCAATGATATTGCTAATCCACAGGACTTTAGTTTTGAGATTATTTTTATGTAAGTTATCGTTCACATGCTGCACAATATTCCAGTTATCTTCCACAAAATAGTCTAAATTAAGCTTTTTAATCATAGTTTCTTTATGGAGATGCGGTTGAATATCACCTTCATTGTAATAGCAGCCTTCAAAGATACTGTCACCATTGAGTTTTTTAAACCAGTACTCAACATCGCTTTTTAAAGTACTGTAGCGGCTCGTCACAATATAAGCTTTGATTTTTTTTTGTCTTATGAGCTGTTTTAGATCAGTAAATCCTGGAGCAGGGAACATGCTTGATTTGTGTAATAATAGCCAAATAAACATTTCAAAACGAGATTTTGGTAAATAAAATTTAGTTGTTTTTCGTTTAAGGAGGTAGCGTTTTACGAATGAAACAATGGGCCGCATAATACGAAAGGGGTTATAGAGAATCACACCATCCATATCAAAGCCTACTCTGATAGGTTCTTTCAAGTTTTTTTCACTACGTTGTATTTTCACTTTGAGTAAATTATACTTGAAGAAACGTTGACAACACATGAAACATGTAGCACGCAACATGGAACACAATTATACTTATTTGTTTCGTGTTCTATGTTTCATGTTTCATAATTAATATGTTACCAGTATTACTAGACTTAAAATTCATCAAAATATACACCTTCGGGGTGTTTTTGGTTCTTGCGTTTTTCTGGAGTGCATTTTTGTTATGGAAGAATTTCCGCCTCACTGCTTACAAAGAAGAAGATATGTTTGATGGCTTTTTTAGTGCAGTGATTGGAGCTTTAATCACCGGACGAATTATATATATCGCATTACATTTCAAAGACTTCGGCACACACTTACTTCGGTATATCTTGATTAATGGATACCCTGGATTCTCAATTTATGGGTGTATCGCGGGCGGATTAATCGGTTTGTTGCTGTATATTAGAACTAAAAAATACCGATTTAACGATATTATTGATTATTTTATGGCACCAATATTTATTGGGTTAGGTTTTGGAAAGTTGGGAAGTTTTTTTGCGGGGAGTGAAGTGGGTACTCAAACTAAGTTTCCTTTGTCTATAAAATATGTGGGTTACTCACAGTTTCGCCATCTCACGCCGTTTTATGAGGCGATTTTATTTTTTATCGGTGCTTTTATCGCCTATAAATTGCTTTTTAGCGTTCGTCGTGAAACATTTAAAAAAGGGTTTGTATTTTACTTTTTTTTGCTCTATTTTTCTCTTATTTATTTTATATTTGACAAATTAAAGGAGCATCGGTTATACTTGTTAGGTCAAAGTTTTAATGGTATAGTATCTGCTGTTGTATTAGGTATATCTGTTATTGTATTACTTATCAGCTTAAAAAATACCACCTTTAAAAACATAGGATCATTTAAAAATTTCAAAATATTGAATGGAAACAAAACTTCCCAAACAGTTTATTCAAGACCAGCAGACGAAACTACAGAATCTGAACAAGGAAATCCGGATTCAGATAAAACAGTTGAAGAAGGATGATCCCTTTTCAGATCCAGATTATGCCTCAGATAACGCTGCGATTGATACTGATGTACGTGAACAAGAATATCATGCTCTCGTTGAAGCAAAAGTAAAACAACTGGAAAAGCGTTTGAAAGATGTAGAAAAGGCTTTAACTTCTATTGAAAAAAACGTTTATGGATACTGCAAAAACTGTAAGGAAATTATCCCTCAAGCCCGTCTTAATCTCGTTCCAGAAGCACAGTACTGCATTAAATGCGAAACGAAACTCCGCAAGTAATCTAAAACTTTTGACTTTTGTCCCGAGTACTCGGGATTGACTTTTAACTTAGTTTTTAGTGTATATTGTAATGATATGGCTGATATACAGTCTTCCATTTTTGTGAGTTACTTATTATTTTTATTCGTGCCGTTCATCTTAGCGTACCTCTGCCGTAGACTCCACATTTCATCGTTATTTGGATACTTGTTGGGGGGCATACTGCTCAGTTCATTTTTTAGTAACTATATTAATGCCCCTGCTGTAGATCAATTCGCAACATTTGGGATTATGCTCCTCCTTTTTACCACCGGAATGCAAATGAATTATAAAAGGATTATGGAGCTACGCAAGTTTATTGTACTTGGCGGAGTTATCCAGTTATGTATTTCGATCATATCCCTGACATTTTTTTCCAGTTTTTTGGTTTTAATATTTTTCAGTCTATTTTTATTGCTGTCGCTTTTTCTTATTCTTCTACTGCTCTAATTGTGAAAATTTTACAAGAGAGGGGAGAGGAGGCAACATTTCTCGGCGAACTAGTAGCAGGTATTTTGCTTTTTCAGGATTTGACATTCATTCCGGTCATATATGTTATTAGCTTAAGTAGTTCTAGCACTAAGTCTGATCTTCTCACAATTTTTAAGAACATAAGTATCACCACTATTTTCACCGTACTTTTACTGTGGTTATTAAATTTTGCAGGCAAAAAAATAATTCCCTCCGTATTTGATCACATTGCCCATGTATCCCGAGATCTGTTTAGCCTTTTCATAATCCTTTTTATATTAACCGTAGCATATGGGTCTGTTATGGTAGGTCTACCAGTATATGTCAGCCTATTTATTGCAGGTCTCTTACTTTCTCAAAGTGTTGAGCAGTATCA
>CAZXWS010000016.1:0-7843 GCA_964644605.1 uncultured Gammaproteobacteria bacterium | reverse complement strand
GTACGGATCCTGCGTGTAATTAAAGTAGTTAGTATTCAGTAATAAGCAATAAGTTGAAAATTACGAATTACGAATGACAAATTACGAGTAAAAATTGTTATTGGGTATTTGTTATTTGGTATTCGGTGTAGGGAACGGTCCACACTTCCCCCGCCATGGCGGGGTAGACGGGGCACGGCGCGACTTGTCCGTACCTAAACATTAAATCCAAAATTCAAAATCCTAATGTCAAATCAAATCCAAAATCTAAAGTCCAAATATTCTTTTGGATTTTGACATTGATTTGGAATTTGAGCTTTGAATTTTGGATTTACATTCGTAATTCGTCACTCGTAACTCTTAATTTATTTCCTTAATGCTAAATGCTCTACTCGCTACTTCATGTTATTTATGCTACAGTGTATTTATGGTAGAAAAAAATGAAGGCTTTTCTCTCATTGAAGTATTAGTGTTCATCTCCATTCTCAGCATTTTTTTCATTGCAGCTATTACGGTGAGCGTCGCATCATTAAAACATATGAAAGTGAACGAGCATCGTATGCTTGCAACTCGCTATGCCGAAGAGCTCGCAGAGTGGATACGTACCGAAAAAGATATAAATTGGGATAATTTTGTTTCGAAAGCAGGGGGTAATAATGGCAACACCTATTGTTTTAATGACCAAATAACTTCAGCAACTGATTTCCCAGCTGTAGGTAACTGTGCTGCTCCTTATTACACAGGTATCACAGGTACAAACCCTTTAATTTTTAAACGTGAAGTAACACTTACCAAGCAAGGATCGCCTGTGTATCAAGTGAATGTTAATGTATTAGTTGAATGGCAGGAAAATGGTGTTCCTTATTCAGTGCCAATTCAGCAGGTATATACAATATGGGAATAAAAATTTTGCAAAAAAAAGGATTTACATTAGTGGAGATGGTAGTAGTAATTGGGGTAATTTCACTAGCTCTCCCGGCGCTTTTCTCGATAATCTTTACTATGCTCCAGCAGCAGACAAAGATTTATCGTTTATCTCAAGTAAAGCGTGAAGGAGATTTTGCACTGAGTAGTATCGAAAATGTGATACGTAATTATGGTATTGGAATATACACCTCAAGCACCCTTACTACAGCACAATGCAACTCAAAAAACAGTTCATATACTAATTCAAATTTTTATATTAAAGATAAAAATGGTTCATGGCTTATATACTCAATTTCCAATAATAAATTAAGTTCAAATAGTGCTGTCCTTGCTCAGCCGGTTGACCTCACTACTTCCAAACTAATCGTTTCAAATCTTACATTTACATGTTCTCGTGGAGAAGAATATCCATCACCCATTGTCTTTCTGAGTTTTGATATCAGTTATAATAGTGGTACAAGCACTCGCCCCGAAGATCTTGCCTCAATGCATTACCAGACAAAAATTAAATTAAGGACATACTAAAGCATTTATATTTCCTCACACCACTTGACTTATATACGATTTTTATTAATACTTAAAACATGAGTAAAACTACTGTTGAGCTAGGTGAAAACTATATACGTTTATGTGATTGTACCTTACAAGGCAATAAAGTTTCCCTCAATTCATATACAGAGCAGCAAAATACGCCATTATTTTTTAATCTACTTTCTGAGAAAGCTACAAGTGAGACAGCAAAAATAATAGATACTTTATTTGCAGCCAGTAAAATTACCAGTAAAAATGTCAATATTGTAATTCCGGATGCCTATACCTATGCACAGATTACTCAAATGCCACGTCTAAAAGAAAAAGAATTATTATCGGCTATACGGTATCAAGCCGATCAGTTTATTCCACTCCCTTTGGAAGAGGCTGCACTCGACCTTGAGATTTTATATGAGGATAAAACTAATAATAATCTACTTGTTCTTATAGTGGCTGCTTCTCAAAAAATAATATCTAATATTACTAACCTCATTGAACAGAGCGGATTGATCCCAGAGTCAATAGAAAATGAGTTAAGTTCTTCTGGTCGTTTTTTTACACAGTTTTATAAACCACCAGTCGATAAAAAAGGGACTATTTTTATTAATTTCGGCTATTCTACATCCTCACTGTATTTTTTTCATAATAAGTTTTCGCTTTTGACTGATTCTCATGTTATAAAAATTGGATTTGAGTTATTCCTTAAAGAAATCAAAGCAAATATAAACGTGGACAATCAGAAAGCGACGGAAGCACTAAAAGCAATTGGATTTAATCCGACATCCTCTGTGAATATAAGTGATATATTAAACCCGGTTATTACTGATTTACAGATGGAAATAAAAAAATTTATGGTTGCAATTGAAGAGAAGTATAAAGTTCCTGTTGATCAGGTGTATTTATATAATAATGCATATCAAATTAATAAATTCCCAGAAGCTCTTGCGCAACATTTGGGTATCGCTGCTTCTCTTTACGATACCTCTAGTGCAGTAATCAAAACAAATCAGACGCTTACTAATACAGTTCCGCCCTCAAGTATGATTACAGTAATTGGAGGCTCTCTGAAATGAGTAAAACTATAAATTTAATTAAGGCAGGTAAACGCTACCAGCAATATGAGAAATATTTTCACTATTTGCGTATTACTGTGGTAGTTTTTGGTGTCGTGTTTATACTGATGAATATTATTTTTTTGACCATTACGTATTACAAAAATCAGGAATTAAATACTCTGATTTCACGTGTTAGAGAGAATAATATATATTTACAGCAGAATCAGGAAACAGAAGCGCAGTTTGTATATTTTGGTAATAAATTACTTGAAGTGTCACGTATTTTAAAAGATGATGTAAATTTTGAGCCATATTATAATCTGCTCACTCAAAGTCTAAAAACTTCAAGTCAGGAAGCTCGATTTGAATCTGTTGTAATTGATAAAAATAAACAGGTTGAATTTAGTGTGATATTGGCTGACTATAAAGCCCTTCTTTCTTTTTTTAAATTTGCAGAAAGTGATAGTTTCCTCAAATATTTTAATGATATAACGCTTACCAATTTTGATTTAACAGAGCAAAAAAAATCATATCAATTAACTTTTAAAGGAAAGTTCAAAGATATACATGATGCCAAAAATTGATGCATTTTTAATTCGTCTTCTGAAAGAAAACTTGTTATATGCAGGAGCAATAGTGATGATCGTTTTTTTAAGTTTTTTCTCAATCTCGCTGTTTATTAGTAATCTGCAGGATGTTTCTGTGAAATCAGACAAAATGAAACAGGATTTAGGGGACCTAAACAAAAAAGTTGATATTATAAAGTACAGTCAAATTCTCTCAAACCAAAGCATAGACATTCCGCAGTTAAATAAAAATTTTGCCCGACTTCTTCCGTCGTCGGAAGATTATTTCAGCATTGTTGCCGCACTTGAAAGAATTTCGGCAAAAACGGGATTTATTATCACGAATTACCAAATAAATTTAAACAAAAAAACACCGGCAAAACTTTCTATTACAGTAACTGGAGCTGGTGATACTCCTGCTTTTCTTCGTTTTTTAAAGGACTACAATTTTAGTGGAGGTAGACTTATTACAATAGATAAGATTAATTTTGCAGATGTAGGTTATGAGGAGATTAAGTTAAATATGAATTTTTATACGAGCAAAAGTAATGCTTCATCAGATAAATTTGCTTACTTTACAGAATCAGATAAGGATCTTATTAAAAGAATTCAGGACAAAGTAGTTGTTAACAGTGATATTCCTTCTAATCCAGCAAGTCAAGAATCAGCAGGGACGGTGGATTATGACACGAAACAAAATCCTTTTTAAAATGTTAGGTGAAATGAGTTAGGAGTTATGAGGAGAAAGTTATTTTTGAGTTACTACCTTAGATTTGATTGTATGAATTTTACTTCTTAACAACTTGTGAACACCTTCTGAGATGATAGCACCTTGTTTTACCCAGTATTCCAATCTTTCATCTTTAACACTTACAGTACTGTCTTTTGCAAATGGATTATATGTGCCAATACTCTCAATATAATCACTACTTGGCTTTTTTCTTTTATCAATGATAACAAAGCGATAGTTTGGTGCGCCCTTTTTTCCAATCCGTAATAATTTAATAGAAACTGCCATGAAATAGAAATAAAATAGTTATAATGTTGTTATATTATCAAAAGTGGTCTCTTTTTTCAAATGCATTCTCAGCTGCTGCTTCTTCGGCCTCCTTTTTTGATTTTCCTGAGCCTGTACCAATTGCCTTTTCAGCAAACATCGCAGCTACTGTGAAAGTGCGTAAATGTTCCGGGCCTTCTTCTCTTAAAACGATGTATGTTGGAGTAACTTTATACTTTGCTTGCAAATATTCTTGTAACCGGCTTTTCGGTGATAAATAAAGCTTATTTTTAATTATTGTGTTTAATTTGTCCTTAAATAAGTTTTTTTCGATAAATTGATACGCAGTATCAAAACCTTTGTCAAGAAAAATAACGGCAAGTAGCGCTTCAAACGTATCAGCAAGGATATTGGTATTATCTCTCCCCTGCTCCTGCTCCTGGCCGCGGGATAAATGCAGGTAGTTCCCAAGTTGTAGGCGTCTTGCAGCTTCAGCAAGGCTTTCGGTCCTTACGATCGATGCCTTGATATCCGTGTAATCGCCCTCTTTTAAGTCAGAATAGTTTTTATATAGGTATATTGATGTAATAAGTGACAAGACACTATCTCCTAAAAATTCAAGTTTTTCATTTGAAGGGAGCTCAAAATCCTTATGCTCATTGAGATAGGATCGATGAACAAAAGCATTTTGAAGCATTTTCTTATCACCAAACTGTACGTTTATGAGTTTTTCTAGAGCTAAATAATCTGTTTCCATATATAAATTTGTATGTATAAAACAAAATCACGTCATTCTGGTAAGCTCAAACTTGTTTGAGCGCATCCAGAATCAATAGAGCACCGGTTGCAATTCGTCTGATTCTGGTCAAGCCCTCCAAGTGGGAGGGCAAGCCAAAATGACGAATTGAGCTTAATTTTGCATTTTAATTAATTTTTATTTTCTTGATTTATTAAGATTTTACCGAGAACTGCATTGATGAATGCATATGATTTTTCCCCGGCCAACTCTTTTGCTATTTCCACAGCCTCGTCAATAACCACTTTTTCTGGAAGTTTTTTTTCAAATGCTAGTTCATAGGTGCTCAACCTGAGTATTGCAAGGTCGGTCTTGGCTATTTTATCAATTGAGAATTTTTCTGCGTATTTATTGATAAGTTCGTCGATCTCTGCCAAATGAGCAATTACTTTATCAGTTTTTTCTTCTTCAGGATGAGGAAGTGATTGTTTATCAGCATTGAAGCTCCAGGCATATAAGTTTTGGATTACATTGATACGGTGCAGGTGTCGTTTGTCCATGATATAAAGTAGTAAGTATTAAGTAGTTAGTAGATAGAAATCCTAACTACTAGCTACGAGCTACTAACTACTAACTTGCAATATTATTTTCCGCAGTATTTGCACAAGCGGTGAGGTACTTTCATTTTTCCGCAGTGCGTACATTTTACTAATTGCGGTAACTCTTTCAGTTTACTTCGTTTTCGCTTGCCTTCACGTCGTGTTGAGTGTTTGCGTTTTGGTAATGGGGCCATATTAGTTAAAAGTCTAAAGTCAAAAGTTAAAAGTCTGTGGTTTTCTTCAGACTAAACCAATTTTACACAGGCGGATAGTTATTTGCAAGAGAAGAATAGATTTAAAAAATAAAAAGTCAAAAATTAAAAAATTGTAGTGAGCGGTTTTCCCCCGTCGTCCCGCATGGCGGGACTTTGGAGGGATACGGAAACCGTTCCCTACACCAAAAAAATCAAATTACAAAGCTCCCGCCTGCCATAGCCTGTCTGTACAGGATAATAACTTATACAATTAAGATTAACTGTACAGTTTTGTGAACCTATATCGCAAGGCACTGGCGGGCAGGCAAATTTCAAAACAATATCAAAATCCAAAATCACAATACACATTTGAGCTTTGGATTTGGGATTTGATTTAAAATTTGAATTTTGACATTTGGATTTATATTCGTAATTCCTCATTCGTCACTCGTAACTCCTAACCTCTAACACATAACTCCTAACTACTCATTACTCGCTACTATCTGCTTATTAGTCTCTCGAAATTTGGTCTAAATCATACCGTTTTATTCTCTCTTGTATATCGGGATATTTCTCGATTTGATAATGATTTGCAAAATATGATGCTGCTGATTTTGTTTTTTGAATAAGATCAGTATCAGATAGTTTTGCTATCTTTAAGTCAGCATACCCATGCTGTCGTTTTCCATACACATCTCCAGGGCCCCTGAGTTTAAAGTCATACTCAGCGAGCGCCAGCCCACTATTTGTTGTTGCGAAAAAGTGAAGGCGTGTGCTGCTTTTTTGATCAGGTGTTTCTGTATATAAAAAACAGTAGGATTGGTTTTCTCCCCTTCCGACACGGCCACGCAGTTGGTGTAATTGCGCCAAACCAAATCGTTCTGCGCCTTCTATGATCATAATGGTAGCGTTTGGTACATCGATTCCTACTTCAACAACTGAGGTGGAAACAAGAATGTCATATTTTTTATTTTTAAAATCTTGCATAACCTGCTCTTTTTCTTTCGGTTTCATTTTGCCGTGCAAGAGACCTACCGCCAATTTTGGAAATACATGTTTTTGCAGATGTTCATATTCTTTTGTAGCTGCTTTCATACTTTTCAGCGTTTCTCCTTCTAATTCTTCAATAAGCGGACAGATGATAAATACTTGACACTGTGTTTCTTGTATTTGTTTTTTTATCCATTCATATCCATTGCTTCGTTTTACAGGCGGTACTACAAAAGTTTTTATTGGAAGTCTTCCTTTTGGCATTTCGTCAATAACAGACAAATCAAGTTCGCCATAGAGCGTCAGCATGACCGTGCGGGGAATTGGCGTCGCAGTCATTGTCAGAAGGTGCGGATTAATCCCTTTCTGCTTCAGTTGCGCTCGCTGTACAACACCAAATCTATGCTGTTCATCAATAATTACAAGGCCGATTTTATCAGATTGCAGTGAGTCATTCAGCAGAGCATGTGTTCCGATTACCACATCGTATGGTAATGTAGGGACAGGTTTCGACCTGTCCGTACTTTTCTTCACAATTTTTTTTGATCCCGTTTGTAACCCTATTTTCAAATTATAATTTTCAAATAATTTTGATATGGTTTGGTAATGCTGCTGGGCTAATATCTCTGTCGGAGCCATGAGCAGCGATTGAAATCCATTTAGGTGAGCTAAATAGGTCGCAATTGCGGCTACCACAGTTTTGCCTGATCCGACATCGCCCTGTACAAAGCGGTTCATGGGCGTAGGCTTTTTAAGGTCGTCCAGTATCTCATTGACAACTCGATTTTGCGCTCCTGTAAGAGGAAACGGTAAATTCTGTATGAATGTTTGTAGAGATGCCATTAATGGCGTCTCTACCGAAAACATATGTCCGACCTGTTCTTTTTGCCACTCTTTCTTGATAAGTTGAGCAGAAAGTTGTATCGTAAATAATTCATCAAAAGAGAGCCGTTCAGTGGCTTGTAAAATAGTTGATTGATTGCTCGGAAAATGTACCTCTTTGTATGCACTTAAAAGTGGCATCAAATTATTATATGTAATGATTTCATCAGTCAACCATTCTGGAAGAATCGTGTCATTTAGTTCTTTCACTATATAAAAAATCTTTTCACGAATTGTGTGGGAAGATAATCCTCTTTTTTCTGGGTATACAGGGACAATCCGACCTGTATGTAAAGTCTGATCATTAATATCTCGGAGTATTTCATACTCTCTTGTCTCCAGACTGAATGAATCAAAGTACTGTTTGACAAGTCCTGCTGCTGCAAA
>CAZXWS010000015.1:0-4080 GCA_964644605.1 uncultured Gammaproteobacteria bacterium | reverse complement strand
TAAAATACTCTATTGTCTTTCCGATATCTCCGATTGTTTGATTCTGATGCAAAAAAGCAGTTCTATCAATTTGCAATGCGTTTATAGCACTTTTTATAACCATTTTCTCAGCAACTCCAAAATCTAGTCGTTTATAAAGCGGAGTAAGTCTTCCTTGTAATAAATATGTAGTCTTATCTATCTCTGACTCACTTAGATTTTTAAATAAAACTGCCAAATGCTCTGTAATCTCCAATCGTGAAGACGTGTGTTCTATTTTCTCGAAATATTGTGATAATTCTTTAAATTCCATATTTGTTTGCGCTTAAAGGATAACGTCTAAAGTTTTCGCGGCTCGTATAGTTGGCCGACAAACGTTGTACGTAAACCGATACGAACAGCCCGTTGGACGTGTCTATCTATGAATTTAAGTCAGCACGTATCGCGCTCCTTTTGTGCTACCGATTTTTTTAATAAGTCCTTTTTTCAGTAAATCTTGGAGATCTCTTAAAACACTGTCTTCTGATATATCAGGAAAAATTGCGGGGAACGATTGATTTTGCAAAAATCCAATTTCTTGTAGATACTCAATAATTTTAATTTGCCGTTCAGTTAAATAAATTTGTTGGCCTCCAAAGCGTTCTTTTAACTTTACATCTTTCGAGACTTTCAAAATTTTCTCCTTTATTTTTTCAAACTCTATGCCTGCGCCTAGCGTAAAATACTCTAACCATGATGTCAGATCGCCCGCCGAGGCTTTCTGTAAGTTTTCATAATAACTCACTGCGTCTTTATCATAAAATTCTTCCAACGAAAAAAAACGTCTAATATCATATCCGCCTAAAAACAATAGTAAAGTTGCCACTGCCCGAGCAATTCTACCATTGCCATCAATAAAAGGGTGGATTCTGACCATTTCGTGGTGAGCAATTCCCGCTTTCAGTATGGGATGTAGTTGATCTTTATCATCTTTATTCAACCAGTAGAAAAATTCACGCATTAAAAATGGAACTTCAATAGGAGGTGGTGGCCGAAAGGTCACTTCCCCTGTTTGTGAATTACGAATAATGACTTGCTTCAAACGATACTCCCCTGCTTCTTCATCCGGAAGTATTTTATTCACGATAATTTTGTGTATTTTTTTGATCAACAGTTCAGTAATCTTTTCTATTTTTTTATTTGCTTCTTCATCAATAAGTTCTATTACTTTTCGATAGTTAATAATTTCCTGGATATCACGCGGACGGCCAATAATCTCTTTTCCCAAAAGTACATCTTTAGCTTCTGTGAAATGGAGCATATTCCCTTCGACATGAGTACCATGATGTACTTGTCGGACAATAGCTTCTTCTTTAAATTGTTTTTCCCATAACGGAAGTAGTGGAGAATGTTTTATTACTTCTTCTGCTGCTTCAATTTTGGCTATATTGATGAGGATTTTATTAGTGATAGTAAAGTTCGGAGAGAACATGCTAAAAATTATAGCAGAGATTAACTGCCAAAGCGGCGTTGTCTTGCCGCATACTCTTGTATACAGGTTTCTAATAATTCCGGTGTGAAATCGGGAAAATATTCTTTGAGAAAAATATATTCTGCATACGCTGCTTGCCATATCATCAATCCAGATGTACGATATTCGCCACTTGTTCGAATTACTAAATCAGGATTAGGATATGGTAAGGAAGCCGTATCTAAATATTTCTCAAAAATTTCTTCAGTTACATAATCTGTCTTATCTGTATCGCTGAGATATTTATTTACTGCACGCATCACTTCATCCCTTCCGCCATAATCTAATGCTATGGCGAGATAATGCTTTGAAAATTGCTTTGTACGCTCCTCAGCATTTTCTATTTTTTCACGCAATTTTTTGCTAAATCTATCTTTTCTTCCTAAATGAATAATGCGAACTTCTTCTCGAAGCGCTTCCTCTAAATATCGATCTATGAGATTATCAAATAAACCCATGAGATATCCTACTTCTTTATCGGTACGTGACCAGTTTTCTGTTGAAAATCCCCAAAACGTCATGACCTTTAGTCCAAGTTCACGGCCCTTGCGGCTTAACTCAATCACTCTATCCGCTCCTTTTTTATGCCCAAGTAATGTTGGAAGATGGCGTTCTTTTGCCCACCGTCGATTTCCATCCGGAATAATCGCAACATGTTTTGGCAGTATATATGTAGTCATATCTACACACTATTATATACCACTAATAAAACTTGACTCCTCTAATCATTTTGGTTACACTCTACTCATGAATGTATATGCCATAGATATAAGCAACCCCGATGTTAATCCTACTGCTAAGTTTGGGGATATGGGAAAACTCCTTAACCTCTTGTTTCCTCTTATTACTGTTGGGGGTGCACTACTTATGCTCGTTCTATTACTACTAGGGGCATGGACCTGGATTACAAGCGGCGGGTCGCCTGAAGCAGTGAAAAAAGCACAAGGATATATTACTTATGCCATATTTGGTTTTATCTTTATTCTCGCAAGTATGTTTTTAGTAAAACTCATATCGTATATATTAAACGTTGGCCCATTGCCATTCTAATAAAATATGAATACCGCAAGCACTTCTTCTCCAGCTGATGCAGTTCCTACAATTTTTGGACAAATTACTCCATCTGGATTTGGAACTATTATGAATGGAGATCCGTTAGCTACCCTCGGATTTCTACTTGCAACAGGAATTCGTTTATTTTTATCGGTAGCTGCTTTAGCTGTATTGCTTTACATGCTCTGGGGTGCGTTTGATTGGGTCATGTCGGGAGGAGAAAAAACTAAAATTGAAAAAGCACAACAAAAAATAACTCAAGCAATAATAGGCTTCTTAGTAATTATCGTCGTACTTGTCTTATTTGGTACTGTTGCCGGAGATATTTTAGGAATAGTGAAACGAGAAGGTGGCAGTTGGGTCATTAATATTCCAAAGTTTGGTCAGTAATTACTCAATAGGAATTGCATAAATCTTACTTCCAGACACAGCGTATGATTTATTTCCAAATACTGTGACATCTGTACTTGTTTTTAATACAGAAGAGATAATTTGTCTCTCATAACTGCCGTTTTTCCCTAAGACATAGAGTGTCCCACCATTTTTATCCCATGCATATACTTTTTCAATATCTTTATCTGTAATAATTTTTGAGATATTGATATTTTGATTAGGAAATTTAGTCTCAAATTCATCTTTTGCACCAGCCGTAAATTTATCAAGACTATCCTTCAAACCAATATATATGGAAGAGTCTATTGCTAAAGAGTTGCTATCCGATAAATCAAGCTGGTATCCTTTCAAATATGAATTCTTGGTCGAGTAACCATTTTCTGCGACAAGATACTTATATATATCATTTTTCTGTGAGTCAAGTAGATAAATGTTTCCGCCGTAAACACTCATACTTACTATGTTTCCCCATTCTGAATCTTTCTCTATCACTTTCTTTACTGTCCCTGTATCAGTCAGAGTAAAGATTCCATTATTAGGATCATAAAAAAATACTGTGTTTTCATATAACGCAATTAACTGAGCGCCTTTCAATTCCGCTGCAGTTTTCTTCTGAAGAGATTTTTTTGGAAGCGAAAGAAAGTACACAGATGAGTTCGTAGAATCAAGTATTATAAGAGTTTCATTATATCTACTTAACGTCACGCCTTGCGCATTTTTTGTATCAAGCGCTAAATCGTAGTACTCGGTATATTTAACTTCTTCTTTCTTCATTATTTTTGCTTCCTTATCAGTAATAAACGATTGTAAATCTTGTAGTTGCTTATCTTTATTTTTTCCTTTCAAATCATTTCGAAGCATCTCATATTCGTTAGTAGCCTCAGCAATATACTGAGCCGCACTCTGAGGATTTAAAAAAGATTCTCCCTCTGCTTGCGAAAGTTTATATTGAATATCTTCTCGTGTTACAAGAATACGCTGATCCATTTGGGCACTTTGCCGCCGTTGATATCCTAATCCGACACTCCACACAAGTATTATTGCGATTAATAAAACAACAGCAATGGTAACTTTTTTACCAAGCGGTGATTTTCTGTCGCGTAAATTCGAAAGTATTGTCTTAAAATTCGGCTTTATAGTTTTGC
>CAZXWS010000014.1:0-3328 GCA_964644605.1 uncultured Gammaproteobacteria bacterium | reverse complement strand
TATACTGCTCCTGTGCCTCTATTGCTTCATATACTACCTTCTCCCCATCCCATACGCTATTGCGTCTCAACTCCTCACTGATAGTTGAGGGAGAGCGTCCTAATACTCGCGCTATCTCACGCAGTTTCTTCCCTTCAGCATACATCCAAGCTATTTTCCCTCGCTCCTTTTTATCTAGTTTTGTTTTTCCCATATTCCGAACATTTTACCCTAAGTGTTCGGATTCCTTTGAGAACTCATAATTGTTATCAAAGACGTTGTATAATAAAAAATTATGGAAGGGAAATATGTTTTAGTTACTGGGGGAAGCTCAGGTCTTGGCTTTGAAATTGCAAAAAAATTACTTGCAAAAGGAGCGTATGTAACTATTTGTTCGCGTTCTGAAGAAAACCTCAAAAAAGCAGCAGCGAATTTAAATTCTTCTAATCTCTCAACAATTGCGTGCGATGTCACTAATTATTCTGCGGTTGAATCTATGGTGAGTAAAATGCAACAACTGGATGTCGTCATAAATACAGCCGGGATGTTTCTTGAAGGAAATTTAGAGTCATTTACACCAGAAAAAATAACAGAAACAGTTCATGTAAATTTAATGGGCACAATATTTACGACAAAAGCTGCACTTTCAAAATTGAAGCAGTCTAAAAACGCCTTTATTGTGAATGTGTCATCGACATCTGGTTTAAAAGGGCGTCCAAATGAAACTATTTACTGCGCAAGTAAGTGGGGAGTGCAGGGCTTCACAGAATCATTAAAACTCGATTTAGCAAAAACTAATATTCGTGTCGTCGGATTTTATCCAGGTGGTATGAATACGCCTTTTTTTGAGAAAGCGAACTCAGAGCGCCCGACAGAAACATATATGAATCCTGAAGATGTGGCTGAGATTGTTGCTTTTATTTTGCAAGAACCTCAGAATCTTTCTATTGAATATATAGTTGTTAATAAAAGAACTTTATGATTCCTTCGGTCAATGGAGTAATTGTGTATAAAGGAAAAATATTACTTATGCTGCGTGATGATCTTCCTTTTATTGCAGCACCCAATACATGGTCACCCCCTGGCGGCGGAATCGACAAGGGTGAAACTCCAGATGAAGCTGTACGTCGTGAACTTCAGGAAGAAATATGTATGGTACCTGCACAACTAAATTATATGGGAATGTGGAAGTTCGAAAATGTCGAAGCGCATGGATATTGTGCAGAATTAAGCGATGAAGAAGCTAAAAGAGTGAAGCTTGGTGATGAGGGACAAAAACTGGAATTTTTTAGTTTTGATGAATTGAAAAATCTCACACTTTCACCAGCATTTGGAGAATATATAAAACTACACGCTGATATGTTGAAACAACTGATTGAAAAGCGAGTGTTAATTAATTGAAAAAAACTAGTAAATTAAATTATTTCCTTCATTTAAGTATCGTTCTGCTAGCAGCGCAATTTTGAAGTGGTAGTTATCCCAGTTATACGGAAACGAATCTTTTGTTATCGTAATTTCTTTTGTCTGTCCTTCATTAGTTATTGATTCAACACTAAACGAATAATTTTGTTCTGTATGAACTTTAAGTAATTCGTTAATAGGGCAGGCTGCTATGGCATATACTTCATTTTTTTCTAGTATAAATTTATCTAATGGAGAGTTATCAGTCACAAAGAAAATATCTACTACTGTGTGAGTCATTTCACCATGAATGTTTGGACTGATATTTAATTTCCGACCATGATATGTGAGCTCATCTTTTTGATAATCTTTACCAAGTTCTTCATGCACTTCACGTAAGCCGTCATATATTGTTTCACCTGCTTTGTAATGACCTCCGGCAGTTACATCAAGTTTATTTGGAGCCCAGCGAGAATTGGCGCTACGTTGCTGATAGATAATTGAAGGCGTTGGCTGTGATTGAATTATCCAGAGGTTAAATGTACCAATCCAATCACCATCACGTATGGCTAGTTTGCGGCTTTTAATTACTCCGCTTTTTTCAAATGTTGGTGGAGTTAAAATATCAACTTCTTCCATTGTTTTAAGATTTAATTTTGGATATACAAAATTCAACAATCGTCTTATTCCCAGCAACAACGGGATAAGTATTATTTGGATCGAAAATATATTCACCTAAATCCCTTCCCTTATGATTAACTACTGTTCCCTTTGATCCTTTTATTAAAGAATATACCGCTCCGATTTCTTCTGCACGCATACTGACAGCACCTAACCCAGCGGCGATGTTTGATAAAACGTAAGAAATATTGCCAATCGTTGAACCAGTATTTCTGACAAAAATTTGTTGAGCCAATGGTTGGTATAAATCATATCCCTCTTTGTAATATAAATCCAAATATACTGGTGTAGACTGATTCACTTTCCAATCTGAATTTATTATCACTGCATTTCCATCGTTATCTATAGTATCTTTTCCATCATAGATCCAAGATAAATTATGAGTGTATTCTATTGCACCAGCTGCAAAAACATCGTTTAAAGTAGGGGAGAGATTGTTATAAAAAGCAATTAGTAATCCGTAAGGTAGGATATTTTTACCTAATTTGTAATTAGTGCTTCCATCAAGAGGGTCGAATGCTACAAGAAATTTTGGATTTTGGTGAAAATTGATCACTCCTTGTTCTTCAGAAAAAATATTTACGGGCAGGTTATTTTCTTTAATATATTCGATTAATAGTTCTTCTATTCGTACATCCATGCCAATTTGATGATCACCTTTCACATTAATTATTCCAGTTTCTTCAGTTAATATAGGACCGTTAATAGCCTCTTGAGCAATTCGGATCATTTTTCTTATGTGATGCACGTACTCATTTTCCATAATAGATTTCTAAAACCAATTTATAATGTTTGATTTTTGGAGCGGGATACGGGAGTCGAACCCGCTTCTCCACCTTGGCCGGACGTCGCGCTTCAGAGCGGCGGAGGGGATTTGAACCCCCGACCTTCTCCTTGGGAAGGAGACATTCTACCGCTGAACTACCGCCGCGCTTTGACCGGTAAAGAAGGTGGCATACTACCGCTGTACTAATCCCGCACTCCGGCAGGCGGGGGAAGGAGACATTCTACCACTGAACTACCACCGCTGAAATTAGTCGTAAGACTATAGTTGATAGTCTTTATACTAAAATTGTAAATATCAAAACAAATAAATTTTATCACATTCCTATAGCAGTAAGAGTATGCCTGAATTCTAAGTGGAATCCGAACAGTAACTTGTAAAGACTTCGTTGGGTGTTTGATATTGTAACACTTTTCTTGGTCTGTTATTAAGCTCCTCTACGACTTCATCCAACTCTTCTTGAGAGACAGTTTGGAAATCAGT
>CAZXWS010000013.1:0-22917 GCA_964644605.1 uncultured Gammaproteobacteria bacterium | reverse complement strand
AATACTTATTTTTAAATCAGAGAATAGCCACCAGGAAATTATAAACGCCAAAATTACTTCTATGATAAGTTTATGCCGCAAACGCATACCAAAAAAATTCTGTTTCTTCCAAAAAAATATTTTATTTAAATCATCATATATGCCTAAGAATGCAAAACTAATAAAGGTAAATATTAGTATTTTAATTTCGCCCACTACAGAGGGATAATTCGTAATTATTTCATGATTAAACAGGATAAATAATGTCAGAAAAAAAGCAAATAGAAACGTTGAAAGAATCACAATAAGAATACCTCCGCCTACAGGTGTTCCTTTTTTGTGTTGATGAAATTTATCAAAGATAGGTGTCGGTTTATTGAACGCGTCGAGAGTTTGTTGGTTTTGCCTCTGGAACTTTTTATGATACAGATAGTTTATAAACGGCACAATCAGAGCAAAGTGTGTAAAAAATGAAACCAGTGTGATAAATAAAAATAAAGCCATATTTATTAGTTATAAAGTTCGTAAAGTGCTAAGTTTATAAAGTAACACTTCATAATAAACCTAGTATCTTCGGGACAAATATTATACCAGCTATTACCATTGCTCCTATTGAGAAAAGTAGCATGGCACCGGCCGCCACATCTTTTGCAAGACCGATGTCTTGCCTCCAATCTTTATCAATCGCATCAAGTGTCAGTTCAACTGCAGTATTTATACACTCTACAACAAAACCAATAATAATAAGCAATAAAATCACTAGAAGTTCATAATACGAAACTTCCAGAAATGCACACAAAACCAAAGCAATAGCTGATAAAAACAAATGAATTTTATAATTCTCTTGTGTTGTTAAGGCCCACCAAAGCCCGTTATGCGCATATTTAAAAGCAAGTCTGTGTCTTTTCAACATACTTCTTTTAGTGTATCACTATGTAACACAGCTATACAATAGGCATTGTGTGATACAATATCTGCACATGTGCGGAATCTTTGCCTACCAAGGGAACAAATCCAATACTGCTCAGTTAATTCTAGAAGGTTTACGCTCACTCGAATATCGAGGTTATGATTCATGGGGTGTTGCCGCGAAACAAAGTGACGGCGCAGTATATATAAAGAAAAAAGTTGGAAAAATCGGAGACGCACAAGTACCCATTATCTCTTCACTCACTGGCATTGGTCACACTCGCTGGGCGACACACGGTGGAGTTACAGAAACCAATGCCCATCCCCACACCGACTGCACTGTGAAAATCATTGTTGTTCACAACGGAATAATCGAAAACTTTCAAGAACTCAAATCGAACCTTCTCAAAAAAGGGCACACATTCAAATCAGAAACTGATACGGAAGTACTTGCTCATATGGTTGAAGATGAATATAAACCTAAGAAAAAACTAATAGATATTGTGGACAGTGTTTACAAAAAACTGAAAGGAATGAACGCATTCATAGTTTTCTATGCACCAACAGAAGAGATTGTGGCAGTGAAAGACGGATCACCTATTGTGTTTACACAAACTGAAAATGAAGTGGTCCTGGCTTCAGATCTCACCGCACTTATCCCCTACTCTAACAACGTATATTTTATGGAAGATGGTGAAATGCTCTCAATACACAAAAAAAAAGCTACTTTGTTTACTACTGGCGGGAATAAAAAAAGAATCCGCTATACGAAACTTTCAGTAACAACGAAAGATCTTGGATTAGGAACCCACAAGCACTTCATGATGAAAGAAATTTACGAACAACCAGCGGTTCTCGAGAATATGATTAACTCCCAAAAAGAAATAATAAAAGAAATGGCTGCGGCGATTGCCAATGCATATGGAACATACCTCGTAGGTTGTGGCACTGCGTATTACGCCTGCTTAGCTGGTACTTATTTATTCTCTAAAATAGCGAAACGCCATATAAACGCGAGCATTGGTTCTGAGTTTACATACTTAGAAGATTTTCTTAAAAAAACCTCGCTTGTTATTGCACTCTCACAATCTGGAGAGACAATCGATATTATATCTAGCATCAAAAAAGCAAAAATGAAAAAAGCGAAAATCATGGCAATTACGAATGTATTAGGATCATCACTGTACCGTCTCGCTGATTATAAAGCACTGTTACAAGCCGGTCCTGAAAAATGTGTCCTCGCAACTAAGTCATTCACAGCCAAAATTGCTATGCTTTATTTATTGGCTCACCAACTTGATAACTCCTACGATTTCGGCACCTCCCAGATTAAAAAAGTGATCCAAGAAATTACAACTCTACTCAAAAATAAAAATAAGATCAAATTAATTGCACAGGGTTTACTTAATAAAGAGCATATATTTATACTCGGACGCGGTGTGTCGTATGCTACGGCAGTTGAGTCAGCACTAAAAATTAAAGAAGTTTCGTATATTCACGCAGAAGGTTTTGCAGCTGGCGAACTAAAACATGGCGTCATTGCGCTTATTGAGCCGGGCACTCCTGTTATTATTTTTAACCCAGAAGATGAAACTTACGATGATACACTTTCAGCAGCATATGAAGTGAAAGCACGCGGCGCGTATATTATCGGCATATCAAACAAGAAAAATGATATATATGATGAGTTTATACATGTAAATAACTGCAAGGACGCAACCATCATACCAAACGTGATTGTGGCGCAACTGATCGGCTATTATCTAGCTATCGCGAAAGGTTATGACCCAGACAAACCACGAAACCTGGCAAAAAGTGTGGTAGTGAAGTAAATTATTTTATTACTTTCTCCATCAATAATTTGGCTAGTTTTTCTGAGCTATGGCGAAGAACACTGCGGTTTAATTTATCTGCTGATGATGTTATTACTTTAGTTTCATCAAGTAAATCGCCGAGTATTACTTTACCTTTGTAATTTGATTGTTTTAAATCATTTTCCACTAAATTTTCTTTATGATCCTCATACCATTTGAGCATATCTGTTGGAATTGGTTGTGTATTTACTATGACAAAATCAGGCAGTCTTCCCGAATATCGTTGTATATCTTCGACATAATTACTCGCCGAGTAGTTCGTAGTTTGTCCGTGTTTAGTCATCAAATTTAAGATAAGAATTAGTTTTGCTTTGGATTTTTTAATCGTATCTTTAATTCCATCTGCGAGTAAAACAGGAACAAGGCTTGTATAAATATCTCCTGGTCCGACAATGATATAATCTGAATAAAGTAGACGTTTAATTGCCTTTTCATTCGAGGGTACTGGTGGTTTTAAATACGCCTCTACAATTCTTGAGGTTTCTTCATTATCTTCATCTATATTCCCTTCCCTCTCTATGACAGCACCACTCTCATATTTTACGCCTAAGTGAGTTTTTTCATAGGTTACGGGAATAACTTCGCCTTTCGTTTTCAATACAACGCTCGCTAAATCCACAACCTGTGTGTATGAATCGCTTACTTTTTCTAACGCAGCCAAAAAAATATTACCGAAGTTATGTCCTTTTAAATCCCCAGTTTCAAAACGGTACAAAAACAATTTACGCCATATTTCAGAAGATTCTGACAAAGCGACAAGGCATTGTCGTAAATCCCCTGGAGGTAAAACCCCTAACTGATCTCTCAATCTGCCAGTAGAACCACCCGAGTCCATCATAGTAACAATGACTCCAAGATCAAGTGGATATTTTTTGAGTGAAGACAACACCACAAATGTTCCAGTTCCCCCTCCTAATACTGCAATTTTTTTCATACGATGTTAAACTTTTTTCACATCTCCACCTAGCTGTGTAATTTTTTCTACAAAATTTTCATAGCCTCGCTCAAGTATCGAAGCACCGTTTACCACTGACTCACCTTCCGCAGTAAGTGTTGCAATTGCAAGTGTTGCTCCCGCCCGAAGATCATTAACTTTTACAACACCATTATGAAGTTGTTGTGGGCCAACAACACGTATTGCTTGGTTATATTTTTTGTTTGGATCAAAATTAAAGAAAAAATATTCAGCAGGGTTAATGATCGGTAATCGAACAAAGTCAATATCCGCGCCTAACTTCCGAAGCTCTTCAACATATGCAAACCTATTCTCATAAATACGCTCTTGGATGATCGATGTACCCTCTGCTTGAGTCATGAGCACCGACCATATCGGTTGCCAATCGGTCATAAAACCAGGATGGGGCTGGGTATTAATGTCCACCGCTTTTAAACCATTTTTTGCGATGTAATGCCATGTATTGTCACGCTCTTTTTCTACTGAGACACCTGCTTTGAGCAACTTTTCATGAAATTTTTTCATCGCTTCTTCAGAATTATGCGATGTTGTGATTTCGCCGCGTGTGGCTAATGCAAGAGCAATATATGTACCTGCTTCAATTCGATCTGGCATTATGCTATACGGTTCAGTTTGTACCAAATGATCAGCAGTATTAATTACGATACTTGTACCCATTCGTTTGATTTTTGCGCCACCTTTATTAAGAAAATTAATCAAGTCGTCAACTTCGGGTTCTAGTGCTGAATTTTCTATAGTCACACCTGACTTAGTAAAAACACCCATCATTATTAAAAGCTCAGTTGCTGTAACTGATGACTTTATAAATCTATATTTACCTGTTGGAGATGAATCCATTTTTGCATGGTAGTAACCGTTGTCCGATACATACTCAAGTGATATACCCAGATGCTTCAAACCTTCTACTGTACGATCAATGGGGCGAGCACCAATACGACATCCACCTGGGTTCGGAATCTCTGCTTTTCCGAATTTATATAAAAGCGGGGCGAAAAATAAAAATGAGACTCGAACTTTTGAAGCATGTAACATATCAAGTTGATAATGTTTCATGCCCCGACTATCAACACGTACCGTGTGATCATCAATAAACTCGGCATGTGCACCAGTGCCATTAATTAAATGTAAAAGTTCAATGACATCGTTAATTTTGGGAATATTTTTTAAAATCACTTCACCATCAAACAGGAGTGCAGCAATAAGTACTTTGAGTGCAACATTTTTAGCTCCTGATAGTTCCACATATCCGCTTAATCTTTTTCCTCCTTTAATAATAAACGCATCTTCCATACAGCATAAATAATTTGTAAAATCATATAGGTCTTATAAGTCATATAAGATCTATATGATTTCTCTCAAACTAACACCACTTCTTCCTTTAACTCAATTCCAAATTTTTCCTTGACCTTTGACTTAATCAAAGCTAATAACGATACTAAATCCTCTGGATTGCCGGAACCTGTATTGACTATAAAATTTGCATGCTTTTCTGAAACTACAAAATCACCGATTTTTGTATTTTTGAGACCGCACTGGTCTATAAGATAACCTGCAGAAGTAGTGGGAAGCCCTTTTTCATTTTTCAGTTCCTCTGAAATATTTTGGAACATACACCCGCAGGTGCGCATCCCCACTAACTGTGTTTTATGTCTATATGCCAACGCATCTTTAGTACGTTTTGCTAATTCGACTGGATTATTTTTTTTGAGCTTAAAGACTCCTTCTAAAAACAGTTCTTTTGTTTCCTGCAGAATGCTGTAATCATAGGCAAAATGGAAATAGTCATGATCTACTTCTTTTATGTTTCCACTTCTATCAAGTAATGTCGCCCGAATTAAAGAATCACCCATATACTTAGGAAAAGTGCCCTCATAATCCATGCGAGCAACCCATTTTGAATTCATACAGATTGCACCACCTACAGATCCTGGCAGTCCAAATTGAAACTCAAATCCTTCAAAACCATCTCGAGCTGTCTCTGCTGCTAAGCGCGAAGTAGAATACCCTGAGCTTACAAATAGTTCAACATCGTGATCGTTTTCCGATAGTATCTTTTTGTCTTGATAAAGATTCCGCAGTGTCAGTCCAGGTATTTGCGAGTGCAGGACAGCAATATTCGAACCTCCGCCTAACATAAACATAGGAAGATTAAGTTCATGAGCCACTTTTATTGCGTTAATTAGTTCATCTCTCGTTTCTGCCTGAAAAAAATACTCAGCAACTGTTTGCGTTTTCATTGTAAAGTAAGCTGATATATTTTTGTTGTGCTCTACTCTTTCTCCAAGTTTTGATTTGAGATTTTCTAAAATATTCATGTATCGTCAATAAGTAATATGTTTTAGCAGCTCGTACCCGCCTGCCTTAGCCTGACTGTACCGATTTGTAACTCATACAGGTGAAACTAACTATACAGTTTCGTGTGCCTGTATCGCAAGGCACTGGCGGGCAGGTCGTAAACCGTCTAACGTTGTACGTAAGACTATACGGGCAGCGAAACCCTTAACCGTTATACGTCTTTTAGTAACCTAATTATATCATCCTTTACCTGATAAACATCTCCTGCTCCCATGGTAAAAATAACGTCTCCTTTTTTTAATTCTTTCTGTAACAGAGTTATTAATGCTGATTTGTCATCTACTGCTTTAATGTTCAAATAATTTTTTGATCGTGCTAGTTTCTCTAGATCGAAGGAACTTATGTGAGACTCCTGTTTGGCTTCGCGTGAAGCATAAATGGGTAATAGAAATACAATGTCTGCTTTTGACAAAGCCTCAATAAATTCATTTTTTAAAGCCTCTGTTCGGCTATATGTATGAGGTTGAAATAGTATTACTAAACGGCGATTTTTAAAACGGCTGTGTGCTGCATTAATCGTTGCGGTAATTTCACTGGGATGATGTGCGTAATCATCAAAAATAAATGAATCATTGATACAAGCTACTTCTTCAAACCGTCGTTTCGCGCCTGTAAAATCTTTTACTGCACTTTTTATATGCTCGCTCTCAAATCCTAAATTAAGCAATAGAAGTATCGCACCAGCTATGTTTGATATATTTTTTTCACCAAACAGCTTTACTTGGTATTCCCCCAGTTTTTTATTTTGATATTCGAGTGAAAAATAGGAATGATATTCATCGGCGTGAGACTCAATAATACGTAAATCCGCTGAACTACTATATCCAAATGTTTCGTAATTTTGCAGTTCTGTTCGCTCAATTACTTGCATTAATTTCGCATGATCAGCACATAAAAATAATTTTTTAATACTTTTTTTTTCAAAAAATGTTTGAAAGGCGTTTTCGACCTCATCCACTGATCCGTATATATCGGGATGGTCAAATTCAACATTATTACAGATTACATACTGAGGATCATAGCGTAAAAATTTCGGTGTTTTATCTATTGGAGGATTAGAGCCATACTCATCTGCTTCTATTACAAAAAATTTATTTCCGTCATAGGTACCACCGTAATTTTCTCCAAAAGTTGCTGTACCGATGAGGAAACTAGGATGTTGATTCAATTTTTGCAGTGCATGGGCGAGAAGCGATGATGTTGTCGTTTTTCCGTGTGTACCGCACACTGCAAGAGTATTTTCAAATAGTTTAGATAATTCAGTTGTAGCCTGGGATAACTGTAGAGTAACTATATTACGATTAGTTGCTTCCGCAACCTGTGGATTTTGGGATCCTTGATGCGCACCAGTATATATTACTAAATCAGCGTCAGGAAGTAATAGGCCAGGATCAAAAGAAGTGATAAATGGTATATCGTTTTGCCTTAAAATTTCATCGGTCATTGTAAAACCAGGGACATCGGAACCGCTTACTTCCTTACCCATTTGTTTTAACAAAATAGCGAGGTTACACATAGCAACCCCACCGATACCAACAAAAAAAACATTTTTAGATTGATCTACTATCATATTTTTATAATGATTTTTCATGATTGACATTGATACTTCGTATTTAGTAGGGAACGGTCGCGACCGTTCCCTACATAAATATCTTGTCAAATCTCAACTTAATACGTTTAGTTATTACTTTTCATCATTATATATCCCATCACCTCTCCTATTATATCCCCATCTCGCCGAAAAGAATAGAAACGATTTTTATCACAGGACGTACAGAATGGAAAGTAATCTATATTCTTTTCTTTTATACCAGCGTGCCCAAGCTGAATATAATTTGCTTTGATAAGATTTAAATAAATCTTCTTATCGCGTTCGATCAATATACTATCTGCATCTTTCCCAAATACTGACCGAAATTCTTCCACTCTCTCACCCCATATGTTGTAACAACACTCGTTAATACATGGGCCAATAACTGCCTTTAACGTATCTCGTGCAGCACCAAGTTCCAACATCTGAGAGATCATTTTTGTAGCCATCCCCTGCACTGTTCCTTTCCATCCTTGATGTGATGCACCAATCACCCCGTGATGTTCATCAATGAATAGAATTGGAACACAGTCGGCTGCTACAACACATAATGCTATATTTGATTCATTTGTCACCACACCGTCACAATTATCTATGATCGCTAATTCATCTGAAGATTTAGAAATTATAGAAATATTTGTTGAGTGAACTTGTCGTAAACGGACGACCGATTTCCTTCCACTAAGAAATTTTTTTACGAATATAAAACTATTTTCAAAAGGTCTCATGTCGCCGCTTTGTTTAGCAGTAAAGCCTACATAAAAAAAATCAGAACTTATATATGAAGAATTAAACGATTGCAATGAGTTATTCCAGTAGATCATACGTTATTTTGCAAGTAAACGCTTTACAGCTTCCTGATCACTCCACGGATATTCTATTTTCCCCCTACATAAACTCTTTTCATGCCCTTTCCCAGTTATTATGATTACATCGCCAGAACCTGCGATAGCAAGAGCTTTTTTTATAGCGTCTTCTCTATTTGTAATTATTGAATATTTTTTTGCGCTAGTTGTATTGAGCTCAGAATCTTTTACTTCAGTAAAATCATGCCTTACTAAACCATTTGCGATCTGCTTCGCAATTTGCAGAGGATCCTCGGTTCGGTAATCCTCTTCAGTTATAATAGCGATATCTGCATATGCTCCACTTTCATCACCCATCAACGGACGCTTTGTTTGATCGCGCAAACCCGCTGAACCAAATACATGTATAAGACGTCCCTTTAGATTAGACTGATCTTTAACAGCTTTCAACGCTTCTCGGATCGCACGTGGTGTATGGGCAAAATCGACGATAACTTTAAACTTTTCAGCATACACTGTCTCCATTCGACCTATCGGCAGAGAGAATGATTTGAGTGCGTGCAGAATATATTCCTCTTCAATTCCTAAAAGCCACGCCACTGTATAAGCCGCTAAATAGTTATAACGATTAAACTCTGGTAAAGATATGCCAAGTTTGGCTGAGAGATCTATATTAAAATCGGCTTCTTTCTTTAAACCAAATGTTAAGAATTTTTTATTTTCTGATTTTAGGATATGGGCAATAAAGGGATATGACTCATCATCTCTATTGACTAACCTTGTTTTCGAACGCTGAAGCAATTTTGTTTTGGCACGGACATAATTTTCATATGTTTTATGGTAATCTAGATGTTCATGGGTAATATTAGTAATGAGTCCAATTTCATATTCGACACCACCTACACGATGTTGATCAAGGGCATGTGAAGTTGTCTCAAGCACAAAGTATTCATCCCCTTCCTCATGTGCTTTTTTTAATAGTTTTTGAACCAAAAAAGGATCTGGTGTTGTTGTGTGAAGCCCAGTATCGTACTCCTTATCTCCAACTTTTCCGTATACAGTGGATAACATGGACACTTTTTTGCCTTTCTCTTTTAATACATGGTAAATCAATGAAGTTGTTGTAGTTTTTCCATCAGTACCAGTTACACCAATTACTTTCAATTTATTGCTTGGATTACCATACAAAATTACTGCGAGCTGAGCCTGCACCCAGTGATAAGCATTCTTCAAATTCTGATTCATACGAATATTATACATCTTCATCCTTTTTATCACCTCTTTATCACCTCGGAGGTCTTTATCACCTCGGAGGTGTGACATTTGTTTATAGATTATCACAAAGCTCCATTGCACTTCGGAGGTGATAAATGCTAATTGTCTGGAGGTATGTTGTAATACACGAGAAGATCTTTGGCAATATCAAAAAAAAGTGGAGCCGCAGTTTCAGATCCCCATTGGGAGCTACCTGGTTCATGTAGAATCACAAGTGCGATAAACTGAGGTTTATCAACCGGTGCAAATCCCATAAACGAAGCTATTGTTTTTGAAGGATCGTATTTTCCATTTACCGCAATTTGAGCTGTGCCTGTTTTACCACCAAATTTATAGCCTTTTGGTTTTGCCCACTTAAATTCTCCATTCTCCACTGTCGAATACAACATTTTTTTCATGATTTCTGAAGTTCTCTCCGAAAAAATCTGCCGCTGTACGTGTGGCTCCCTCACTTTTTCTTCACCACCATCATATGTTTTATAAATCACATATGGTCGCATGAGTTTTCCGCCATTTATTAAACTTGAGAATGCGCGAATCATTTGAATAGGTGTAACAGCAATGCCCTGGCCAAATGTAACTGTCGCATAATCTATCGGGTACCACTGGGATCTATCTTTCACCACACCATCCACTTCTCCCTGTAAATCAACATTTGTAAGATTTCCGAATCCTAATTTCTGTACATATTCATATAACTTATCGTTTCCCAATTTGTTTCCGATGTAAACCATACCAACATTTGAGGACCGTTCGAGTATTCGGGTCATAGAAATTTTGCCTTCGTATTTATCATTCCACGTATGAATTTTATATTCGCCGACAGCTACCGGCCCATCCTCATTAAAAAAATCATCTGGTTTAATTACTTTTTCTTCGAGACCTGCGGCCATTACCAATGGCTTAAACGTAGAACCAGGCTCGTAAGTGCTGGAAATTGCGGCGTTTTTGTATTCTTGTTCGGTAAAGTTATAGTATTTGTCAGGATCAAAGTCAGGAAGACAAGAAAGAGCTAATATTTCTCCAGTGTTTGGATTGGCAACTATAACACATCCATCTTTAGCCTGATATCTGTCCATTCCTTCTTTTAATTTCTTCTTTACTATCTGCTGCACTGTTTTATCTACAGTTAGTACAAGATCGCGTCCATTTTCTGAATCTGTTTTTTCTTGCGTTCCGAATAAAATAGGACGCCCTAATAAATCACGCTCTGACTTAATAAAACCTGGTAAGCCGACTAAATCCTGATCGTAATATCCTTCTATTCCAAAATATCCTGTATCTTCGCCGTCTTTATTTTTACCTACAAATCCTATAAGTTGCGCAGCAAGCGATGCTTCAGGGTAATACCGTTGATATAAATCATCAAAACCAATGCCGGTAATTCCTTTTTTTTCAAGGGCTTGTTTATCTTCGGCTGTTATGAGTGGTGCAAGAGAAACCCATGTTTTTGTCATATCAAGACGAGCTGAAAGGGTAGCTTCTCCAATTTTCAAAACATCATCGATCTTATGTATTGTCTCTTCTTTGTCTTGTATCTGTTTCGGCTCCGCAAAGAGTCTATAACTAATTTGATTCACAACCAACGGTTGGTGATTACGATCATATATTTTTCCACGTTCTGCACTCAGGCGATTTGTTTTCAAATAGTCATTCGAGGAGTAGTTGAAGGGATTTAGAATTTGAATATAAAAAAGTTTTACGGTAACTACTACAAATAAGGTTAAAAAGAATAATAATAAAAGGCGCGTCTTTATCATAGACCTTTATTATATGCATATTGGATATTGTCAATATAGAGAGGTTGAGAAACTTTTGTAAAATTCAACGCGGAAGACATAGATGCTGCATACTGATAAGAATCGACCTGGTATAAGTTTTTTTCAAGTTCGATATTTTCCTTATGCAACGCCGCTATCTGCGCTTCGAACTTATTAATATCGTTACTCAATTTTATAGATGAGACAAATATATGTATATTAACCACTATTAATCCAATTAGCACTAAACCAATTAAATACTTAACTTTTTTCATAAATATTCTGAATACTTAATAAATATTTCCCTATATACTAGATACTATTTCTTCCCTATAACTCTTAAAATCGCCGACCTTTCAAATTTTTTTTCCCATGATCCTTTCACAACAGTCATTTTCAATGAATTCTCACGAGCAAACTGCTTCACTATCCTGTCTTCGCCAGAGTGGAATGTAATGACTGCTAAATTTCCATTCAGTTTTAACAAGGACAACGCGCCACTCAATCCTGCGCGAATGTTGTCATACTCGCTATTAACGCAGACTCTTAACGCTTGAAAAATCTGAGCGTATATCGCGTCTGCTTTATGCCCATGGCTCGCCTGACAATCCGAGATTACTGCATCGATCACTTTCAATAAATCACCGACAGTTTCAAAATTTTTTATTGTACGGGCGCGGACAATATACTCACTAAGCTCCCGAGAATGAAGCTCTTCAGAATATCTGGCAAATACATCGTATAATTGTTCTTCTGTAAATGTATTAATTATGTCTGCAGCCGTAGGCATTTGGTCGTCGCCTATACGCATATCAAGTGGTTCATCAGGATTTTTATATGAAAAACCCCGCTTTGATTCTGAAAGCTGTCTCATTGACAGTCCAAAATCAAACACTATGCCGTCCACCTCTTTAAACCCATTTTCATTCGCAATTCTTAATATTTCCGCATAATTTCCCTGCGTAAATGTGACATCAAAATTTTTGACTTTTGACTTTTGACTTTTGACTTGACTGTCGTCCCAATCGATCGCCAATACTTTACCTCCACGCTCCGCAATCGCCATCGTGTGTCCCCCTTCTCCAAGGGTTCCATCTATGTACACGCCGCCTGGATGAACATCCAGTGCTTCTACTACTTCATTTAAAAGAACAGGGGTATGCATAAAAAATTAAAAATCAAAAATTAAATTTAGAAAACTTTAGATACCCACAACTTATAATTTATTTACTTATAAGTTTGGAGTTTAGTATTTTATTTTTTATTTTTAATTTTTTATTTCTATCATATAGCGCTCCCACTTCCCTCTATTCCAAATCTCGAAGTGGTCACCAACTCCGATAATAACCACTATCCCGCTCAAATCTGCAAACTGAAGCAGATTTTTGGGAATTACAAACCTGCCTTGATCGTCCACTTCTGCGTATATCGTCGATGCGAATAAAAATCGTTTCCGATCCATATTCTCTTTTTCAAGAAGAGAAGTAGTCATAAGGTCTTGGGCTCGCTGTTCCCAATCATCCCGGTCATATCCTACCAGACATTCATCAAAACCCTTTGATAAGACAAAAACATTCCCTTTTAAAAGTTCTCTGATTTTTTTTGGGAGTACTATTCTACCCGTACCGGTAAAAGAGACTTCATATTCACCAAAAAAAACCATATATAACCATTAAATGCCATTTTGCAGCAAAAGTCAACAAGAAAAAGGTAAGAAAAAATATATTTTTTTCACGTATAATTTCTTTGCTTATGAACAAACTCTTCAAAAAGACACAGGAATTCGTTTTTGCTCAGCAAACCAGCATGATTTCATCAACGATTATCCTTTCAGCTATGATGATTTTGGCACGACTTTTTGGCTTTTTACGCTATCGTATTCTTACGAACTACTTTGAAGTAAGACAGCTCGATATATATTTTGCATCGTTTAAAATCCCTGATCTCATATTTGAAGTCCTAATTACCGGAGCGCTCAGTACATCATTTATCCCCTTTTTCATTAAGTACAAAAATGATCACGCAAAATTAAGTAAGAATATATCTTCAATCATTAACTTCATCACCCTTATATTATTTCTTCTTATTGTTATAGTCACCGTACTAGCAAATTTTATTCTTCCTATTATCACCCCAGGATTTTCAAAGGATAAGATTGATTTAATCGTCTATTACTCACGTATTATTTTAATCGGGCAGCTGCCATTTTTAGTAGTCGGAAACTTTTTTACTGGCATTAGTCAAGCTCGAAAGCGATTTCTCATACCAGCAGTTGCTCCTATTATTTACAATGTCGGGATTATTATATGTACGATACTTTTTTCAAGCAAAATCGGTTTAGAGGCGCCAGTGCTAGGTGTGGTTATCGGCGCGTTTTTATTTTTTATCATTCAATTGCCTGTAATATTTGTCAGTGATTTTGAGTATAGATTTATAGTTGAACGAAGTCGTGTACTATGGGACTTTTTCCGAGTTACCATGCCACGCGTATTTACAGTAATTACCGCGCAAATTGAAGCGACAGTTGATCTTTCCTTATCATCTCTCATTAGTGAAGGCTCATATGCCATTTTTTACCTTGCTCAGCATTTACAGTTGCTCCCTGTATCTGTAATCGGTATAGCATTCGGCCAAGCATCCTTACCATACTTAAGTGAGATGTACCACGAGAAACAAACAGAAGGCTTAAAAAGCGTGATTATAGAATCTATTCTAAATTTATTTTTCTTTATCATCCCGATAGCTATATTTTTTATGTTTGCAAATACCAACATTGTAAAGATTTTTTTTGGAAGCCGGAAATTTGATCCCGAAGCGACCAAACTCACTGCTCTCACACTTGCCTATTTTGCATTATCTGTACCATTCCACTCTATTTATTACTTCCTCACTCGCTGTTTTTATGCAATTTTTGATACACGGACTCCGTTTTACATCAGTATATTTTCTATTGCCTTAAACGCCATACTTAGTTTATTTTTTATTCTCGTGCTACACCTACAGGTCTTTTCATTAGCTATTGCCTTTTCTACTGCGATGAATGTCAGTGTAGTCATATTGCTATATAGACTGCATAAAAAACTAAACGGCTTTGATTACCAAGAACTCTTATTTAATACTTGCAAAATACTTTTAGCAGCATTAATACCATGCGTTATAGCGTATAAATATATGTCAATATTTGATGGTCTTATTTTTGACACTACCCGCACTATTAACGTATTTATGCTCCTCTGTACTACCGGAATACTGTATTTTCTGCTATATTTATTTTTATGCTGGGTATTCAGTGTCAAAGAATTTGGCCTCTTATTGAAAATGCTTCTGAAAGCCAAAGAGTACCAAAAGAAAATATTTGAAATTTATACAGGAATAGAATGAAAAATGAAGCTAATGGAGAACATTTAGATGCTATCAAAGCCATACAGAAAAAATTACTTGGAAAAAAATTAAGTTACCGTGAAATATATGAGATCATGGATGAGATAGCACATAAAAGGCTAAGTGACGTTTTGACCACCTACTTTGTTGCTTCGTCCTTTCGAGAAGGTTTTTCCCCTGAGGAATTATTCTATCTGACCAAGGCAATGGTAGAAACTGGAACACGATTGAAATTTAATGGAATTGTTGCTGATAAACACTCATCGGGAGGTGTCGCGGGTACAAGAACAACATTGATTGTCGTACCTATTATCGCCGCCGCTGGCTTTACAATTCCAAAAATATCGTCACGGGCTATTACTACACCTGCGGGAACAGCTGATGTTATGGAAGTTTTAGCGCAAGTCGAGTTTAAACCAGCAGAAGCACAAAAAATTGTGGAAACAGTGGGTGGTTGCATTATGTGGAACGGTACACTTGGCCTTGCACCTGCTGATGATATTATTATCCGTGTTGAAGAACCTCTGATGTTTGAACCATTCGATAAACTGATTGTGTCGATTATGGCAAAAAAAGCGGCAGTTTCTACAACCCATCTCATTCTTGACATACCTGTAGGAAAAACTATGAAAATCAGACACTTTACTGATGGAGAAAAAGTTGCAGAAAAATTCAAAGCACTGGGTAAACGTTTTGGAATGAAAGTGATTGCGGATATAAATGAGACCCTAGAACCAGCGGGTCGAGGTGTAGGACCATTTTTAGAGGCACGCGATGCGTTAGCAGTTTTGGAACAAACACCAGACCGACCACTCAAATTAGAAGCAAAAGCGTTGCGTCTTGCTGGTAAACTGCTCAATATTTGTTATGAGGATGCTGGGATAAAGAAAGACGGTGAAGATGAAGCACGGAAAATTTTAGCTGACAAACTCGCACTCAAAAAATTTCATGAAATTGTAAAAGCACAACATGGAGATAATACCGTTTCTTCCGCAACAATGAAAACAAAAGCCCATAAAACAGAAGTGAAAGCACCAAAAACTGGTAAAATAAAAGAAATTAATAACTATAATCTGAATGCAGTAGCGAAAGTGCTCGGTGCACCAACTGATAAATATGGAGGAATTTATTTATACCGTAAACTCGATGAAATTGTCGAAAAAAATGATCCACTCATGGAGTTTTATTCAACCGATAAATTTAAATTAAAAGAAGCTGAAGTTACTGTCCAAAATTTTCCAATTTATGAAATAGAGTAAATACTATGAAAAAAATTATTGTTTTAATAGCAATTATCGTAGTTACTTTTATAGCAAGTTACCTTATATATAGAGAAGGTACCTTGCCTGTAAACAAAGACGATAAAACAAATAAAATTTTCGTTATTAGTAAAGGGGAAAGTATTAGTACCATAGCACAGCACTTAGCCAATGAGGGTTTAATTAGAAACCGTGTTATTTTCTATGCAGTCGTTAAACAAAAAGGATATGATAAAAAAATCCAAGCAGGTGACTTTCGACTCTCTCCATCAATGAATCTCTATCAGTTATCAGAAACGCTTACACACGGGACACTCGATAAATGGGTGACTGTCATTGAAGGACTCCGTAAAGAAGAAATTGCGCAAATTGTCGCAAAAGAATTCGATATTCCTGAATCAGAGTTTATAAAAGATGCGCCAGAAGGCTATTTATTTCCTGACACATACTTAATTCCTCGAGATGCGTCTGTCTCAAGTATTGTACAAATAATGACAAATAATTTTTCTAAGAAACTTACTCCCGATTTAATAGAAAAAGGCCGGAAGCTGAACTTAACGAAAGAACAAATGATTACTCTCGCTTCAATCGTAGAGAGAGAGGCACAAACGCCAGAGGATAAACAAAAAGTTGCTAGCGTTTTATTAAAACGAATTCGATCAGACTGGCCGTTGCAATCAGATATCACAATACAATACATTCTAGGTTATCAACCAAAAGAAAAGACATGGTGGAAGAAAGATATATATTATCAGGATCTTGAAATTGAGTCCCCATATAATACATATAAAAATAAAGGCTTACCTCCAGCCCCAGTATGCAATCCAGGGTTAACTTCTATCGAAGGCGTTGCAAATGCAGATTCTTCTACACCTTATTACTTCTATATTGCTGATAAACAGGGCGTAATGCATTACGCACGTACTAAGGAAGAACACGATAAGAATGTAGAAAAATATTTAAAGTAACAAATGGATTTAGGATTTAAGATTGAAGATTTATGATAAATAAGCAATTCTTAAATCGTAAATCAAAAATCTTAAATCTATATTACATCTCCGCATTCTCCACAACCTCTGCTGCTCTTTTGATAACTTCACGAGGCTTAGAACCTTCTGATGGACCAACATACCCAGCTGCTTCGAGTTCATCAAGAATTCGTGCTGCCCGAGCATACCCAATTTTCAAACGTCGCTGTAATAATGAAGCCGAAGCTTTGTCAAATTGACCTACAATATCGATTGACTGTTTAAATAATGGATCACTTCCCTCACCTCCACCCACTGCAGAACTCCCACCACGCCCGTTAATTACGATTTCCTGATTCGTAATTTCTTCGGTATAGTGAACTACCGGTACCTGAGCTTTGAGGAATGTAACAACTTCGTGCACTTCCTTTTCAGTAAGGTAAGGTCCTTGAATACGTCGTGGTTTTGCTTGATCAGGAGGTAAGAAAAGCATGTCTCCTCGTCCCATAAGTTTTTCTGCTCCGGGAGAATCGATAATAACACGTGAATCAATCATAGATGATACATTAAATGCAACACGGGTTGGGATATTTGCTTTCATCAAGCCTGTGATAACATCTACTGACGGTCGCTGTGTGGCCAAAATTAAATGAATACCGGTCGCACGCGCCATCTGTGCTATTCGTGTGATTAATTCTTCTGCATCTCCTGGTGCAAATATCATCAAATCTGCTAACTCATCGATAACAAACATAATGTATGGTTTTTTTGTGACACCTTCTGTTGCGTTATAACTTTCTAAATTACGACTACCCACTTTAGCAAATTCTTTATATCGATTCTCCATCTCCGCCACTGTCCAGCGTAATGCTTTAATAATTTCTGGTGGTTCGACAATTACTTCAGTCAACAAATGGGGAATACCGTTATATACAGAAAGTTCAACTCGCTTTGGATCCACTAAAATCATTCGGAGTTCATCTGGTTTTGTGCGGAAAAGAAATGTAGTAATCCATGCATTCAGCATAACAGATTTACCTGATCCAGTGGTTCCTGCAATCAATACGTGTGGCATTTTTGCGATCGTTGATGCCTGAGGTTGTCCTGACACATCGAGACCAAGTGGGACACTAAGTAAGTCATTGTTGTTATTAAATGCTGGTGATGAAAGCATTCGTTTTAAAGTCACAATTTCCGGTTTTTTATTCGGAATTTCTATACCTACCAATGATCTACCAGGGATAGGTGCTTCTATTCTCACCTGGCCTGTAGATGCAGCTAATGCTAAAGCTAAATCATTAGAAAGTGCGGTGATTTTTGACAATTTAGTGCCCATTGTTATTTCCAATGCATACTGCGTAACGGTTGGGCCGTAATTTACTTCTGACACACGTGCACGCACACCAAAACTTTCGAGAGTTTTTTCAATAATATCTGCATTTTGTTTCACATCTCCCCGGTCTGCATCTTTTTGTGCCACGTCTGCAAGCAAACTTAATGGTGGATAAATCCATGTAGATGATGTATTGGCAATGATTGGTTTAATGTTTATATCTTTTGAAGCGTTATGAGCTGTTGCTGCAGAAACGGCAGGTGCCACTGCGGGAGCAGGTGAAATCGGTGCTAATTTTGGTTTGTCATCAATTTTTTTATCTTGAATATATGTATCTTCTGTGTTTCCTTTGTTCACAATAAGTTTTTTATCTTTCTTTTCAAAAAAAGTACGGAACACATGGTTTTTCAAAAAATGAATAAATGCTTTTCCCAAATTAAATAGCATCAGAAGAAATACATCAATTGAAGTATCGAGGAATAGAATAATACCGACAATTAAACACAGGAATAAAATCAAAACAGCGCCTAAGAGGGTAAAATCAAGCATGAGATTAGAGAATATTTTTTGACCCCATTCCCCTGCTTGAAAGAATCCAAGTAGTGATGTGAATACAAGTAAAACGCCGAGTGATATATTCCACTTTACTATCTTTAATTTTTTTGAATTAAAAAAGTGTCCCGAAAAAAGAAGTAGCATCAGCGGAAGTAGGACTGCAAGGCCGCCAACCTTACTCATTACATACAGAGCTACTTTTGTGAGCATTCTTCCCTCATCTTCCACTGAAGTGAAATGCTTAAAAAGAGCAAATCCCACAATAATTGCAGTTCCTATGAATAAGAACCCAAAAATGTTAAGGATTGTACCTTTATTGATCCGCAGTGTAAAAAATGGTAATCGAATACCTTTCTTTCTTCTACCCATACCCTCTCATTCTATAGAAGTCTCCTAGCAAAATCAATTCTTATATCATCTGCAAGTTGATTCTTCCCTGATTGTCGATTTGGGTTACTGTTACTTTTACTTTTTGGCCGATTTTGACTACTTCGTTCGGATCACGTACAAAGCCTTTACCCATTTTGGATACATGCACAAGGCCGTCTTTTCCAGGTAATATTTGTACGAATGCACCGAATGGCATGATGCGTACTACCTCACCTTCATACTCAGCCCCCACTTCAACATCCTTTGTGATATTTTCAATCATTTGGGCAGCTTCATCTACTTTCGCCTGATCAATACCAGTAATAGTTACTTGACCTTCATCAGAAACATTAATGTCAGTACCAGTTTTTGCGATCAATGCACGAATGTTCTTTCCTCCTGGTCCAATAATTTCACCAATTTTTTCCTGTGGAGGTGTGAGTACAACTACTTTTGGTGCAAATTTGGAAATATTTTGGCGAGGTTCAGACAAAGCAGCCTTCATTTTTCCCAAAATGAATAAACGAGCCGCTTTTGCTCTTTCCAATGTTTCGGCAAGCATTTTATCGGTCAATCCAGCATTTTTTACATCCAGTTGGACAGCTGTAACTCCTGTTTCAGAACCGGTCACTTTAAAGTCCATTTCTCCGGAAAAATCTTCTATTCCCATGATGTCTGTGAGAATCATATAATCATCATCCGACTTACTGAGTAATCCCATCGCAATTCCGGCTACCGGAGCTTTGATTGGGACACCTGCATCCATCAACGATAATGCAGAGCCACAGGTTGATGCCATTGAAGTTGAACCATTAGAAGATAAAACTTCTGAGACCACACGAATTGCATAGGGGAATTCTTTTCCAGTCGGAAGAACTGGTTCAATGGCTTTTTGAGCTAAAGCGCCATGCCCTATTTCTCTTCGCGAAGGGAATCCTACACGGCCAGTCTCACCAACTGAATATGGAGGCATAAAATAATGATGCATGTATCTTTCAGAAACAATTCCTTCAGGACCTTCAATCAATTGTTCCATACTTGGCGCACCAAGTGTAACGATTGAGAGCACCTGTGTTGTACCTCGTTGAAAAATTGCCGATCCATGAGTTCTTGGTAAAACGCCAACTTCTATGCTAATTGGACGAATCTCATCTTCTCCTCGACCGTCTAATCGCTTTTTAGTTTCAAGAATTCGTTCACGAATCATTTTTTTCGTTACGTAATCTAAAGCTTTTGCTATCTCTTTTTTATCGAGTTCTTCTTTACTTCCTTCTGCAACACTGCTCACAACTTCATCTAACAATGCTTTATCTTCAAACTCTTTCGTTGCTTTTTGCTCAATTATCATATCGAGCTTGTCTTTATAGTCTGATTTTAGTATCTGAACTATTTTTTCATCAACGAGAGCATCTGTGACCACTTCCTTCGGATCACCATATTTTTCTCTCAATGATTCTATAAACTCAATAATTTTTGTATTTTCAGCTTTTGCTAATTGTATACCTTTTAATACCACATCCTCACTTACTTCTTCCGCGCCTGTCTCTAACATAACTACTTTTTCTTTAGTAGAAGAGACGATTAAGTCCATAATTGAAAATTTTTCTTCATCTTCTGTGGGATTAATTACATGGCTTCCTTGTCCATCATCAGCTTTTACATAGCCCACCCGTAGGGTACTAATTGGCCCATTCCATGGCACCGAAGATAAATGTAATGCGGCTGATGTCGCGATTGCTGATAAAATTTCTGGCGGATTAACACCATCGATGGAGAAAAGTGTAATAATGACCTGGACATCTTTTCGGTAATTTTTAGGAAAGAAAGGGCGAATTCCTCGATCGATTAAACGGCCTTTTAAAACCGCTTCATCAGAAGGTCTACCCTCGCGTTTAACCCAACGTGAGCCTTTAATGCGGCCACCAGCGTATAATTTTTCGACATACTCCACTTGTAGTGGTACATAGTCAAAATCAGGATGATCCTTGCCAACTGTAACGGTAACAAGTACGTAAGTATCTCCCAGACTTGCCAGCACTGCTGATGTGGCTTGTTGGGCTAACTGCCCTGATTTAAGAGTGAGTTTTTGTCCATTGATCTCAATGGATTCATTGAATGCTTTCATAATAAAAAATAAAGGAGTTGTGTGTCTTAAAGTAGAGAGTTACGAAGCCAGTATGGTAAAAAGGTAAATATCGTACCGCTTTACTATACAGGCTTCCTTACCGTAACAATGAACTTTCGACGAAAACTCCAAATTAATAAGTAATTATTTCTTAAGGTTCAGTTTTTTTATGAGTTCCTTATATCTTTTTTCGTCTAATTTTTGAAGATAACTAAGAATTCTTCTTCGTTTTGCGATGACCTTTAAAAGTCCTCGGCGTGAGTGATTATCCTTTTTATTTTCTTCTAAATGTTCACCTAATTTATCAATCTTCTGACTGAGAAGTGCCACTTGTACTTCCGGTGAACCAGTATCGCCAGTGTGCTGAGCGAACATATCGATGAGTTGTTGTTTATCTTCTGGTAATTGTGCCATATATGGTATGATTATAAATGATAGAGTCGTAACTTTCAACAGTTTTTATGTCAAAACCTGAATTTAAACGGAAATTACTAGTAAGATTACTCTATAGTCTTCTTACACTTAGTAGCATTATATACCTAATTTTTTTTACTTCGCCCACTGAATTATACCGCGTGTTAATCCTAATAATACTTATATATACATTACTATACCTACTTACTTCAATACTCTTAACTAAAAAAAAATCATTAATTATCAGCTCTACAGTAGTGCTGTTTCTGCTAATCAATTATTTCACTGGATTCAGTAGCATTAACTCATTGTTACTTCTGATACTAGCTGCGATTATTTTGTATTTTTCTTAGTTATTACTTTTTTTCCATATTTTCACAACGACATAATGATTGATATGTATCTTATAGCATGGTATAATTTTGAGATAAAAAACTGATATTTATTTATATAGTAATAATGTATAAAAATTTCTCCAAAAAACTTAAGAAATTTACTCGGAAAGCTCGCTTAGAGTTACTTCTGGTAATACTTACGTTGCTTTTTCATCTCGGTCGCATGCCCTACTATGCGGTAAAAACACTAAAAATAATTGTAATTTTTCTTCTTAATTTATGTGCGCTGGTAATACTAAGTTTTATAAGTGTAGGGATCTTGATCGGGATACTTAGTTACAAAGGAGTTTTAAATATCGGCACCTCCATACTGAAAAAAGTAACCCTCATATCAAAATATTTGTTTCAAGTGATATGGAGATTTAAAATACCTCTCGTTACCCCGCTTATAATAGGTATAGTTGCGTATATCGTATTTATCGCCAGCGGACTCCCCTATCCCAAAAAACTTTCTGACTTTCCGCTCCCACAAGAAACTAAAATTTACGATAAAAATGGAATACAACTATATTCAACCTTCGATGATGGATCACCTCGTATAGTGAGCTTGGATGAAGTTCCTAAAACATTTGTCGATGCAGTCCTAAATGCTG
>CAZXWS010000012.1:0-19155 GCA_964644605.1 uncultured Gammaproteobacteria bacterium | reverse complement strand
AAATCCGAATTGAATAGTGTTTACCGTACCGCGACTTGAGGATGCAGCATCATCCTGAAATTTCCATGGTGTAAAAGTTGTATCCCACGAGACACCTTTACTATCTACATTTGTTAAATTTCTTTTCTGCGCTGCATAGGTCCATAATTTTTGGGTTGAAGAATATACAGTATGTTCTGTCGCACGATTAGGCAATCTATCGGGATCTCTGTAATAGACCGGGAATGGTACACTAAACTGGTTCATATCGTTATACCCAGCCCATCCTAGTTTATTAATAGTCCCTAAAGCATCAGCCTTAGCCCCATTTTTGCAACCTGACCCTGTTTCTTCATCGCAGTTCGCGCCTCCTACATGAGCATATAATGGATAATTACCATACTCACGAAGCATTTTCATAAAATGCATTCTCGCCGACCTTACAGGACCAACATAAGGAGCATCTTGACAATAAAAAATGTCTAGTGTGCGTGTAATACCACCTTCAGCCACCGCTTCATACACTACATCCGCCGATGAAATACCAGACTGAGGTCGAGCTTCTTTATGATTTTCAATCATTATCCCAAGTGGTCTTCGCTTGTCCCATTTTTCTTTTTGTGACTTCCCATACATAGCTCCATTTATCGGACATTCTTCAGTTTTAGGTTCACCTGTATCTACTGGGGTGTCACTGGAAGCATTATTCCCTACCGGTGCTTGATACTTGACTGCTGATAGATAGTGTACTGCTCCTTGACCAAAATAAAAATAAGAGCCCACAGCAGAAATAACAAAGGCAATTATTACTAATAAAAATGTAACCGGTTTATTTACCATAATATAGAAAAAGATTAATAATGAACGGTAATGAGTACTGTTAATTCTAAGAGTTAATTAAATACGTGTCAATAGAGTTTGTCCGTTTACTTTTTACAATTGATATGATAGAAATACTGTATGGCAAAAAAGACTAAACAGGAAAAAATCCGAGCTGCTCAACGACGTCTCAACCAGACTTCTCGAATAGAAGTAAATCGCGACTCATCGACAGACACACAAAAAAATAGTATTTCTACTAAATCATCTTCTTCCTCGTACGTCAATTCAGAAGAACAAATAATTCGAAGTCATTTTCTTGCAGACTTTAAAAAAAGCGTTATATTAATCAGTACGATACTGTTAATCGAAGTGCTGCTGTATCAAGCCAGCATACATGGATACTTAACCATTTTCTCTGCTCACTAAACTAAACTCTGCTTTCTTTTCATAAATAGGCTGATTACGCGTTTCTATGCTTTCATAAAGATAGATACGATTTACATCAAAATGGAACTCAAATTCCATTTGCTCAAGTCGTTTTTTTACTAGTAAATACTGTTGTTTAGAAGGAAGCTTATATCGTGCAAAGGTCAAGTGTGGAACAAATTTTTTTTGATCCGTAACTTGAAGTTGCTCACGTATACCCTGAACTAATGTATCTAATGTTTTTTCTCGATGAAACGTTATAAACATCGTAATTTTGTAGTTTATAAATATATCGCCAGTATTGGCATAGAGCTGGAAGGCAGGTATATCATAGACAACGTTTTCAACTGCTGATTTGACTTTATCCTCTTGAAAATCATCCCCTAAATAATGGAGCGTAATATGATAGTTATCTTCATTTACATAGCTGAAATACGGATAATCTTTTCGAAAATCTTTCAATTGACGAGTTATATTTTTTTTTGTCTCTACTGGGAGATCAATACCAAGAAAGTAACGCATAGTTAAGTCTATACATTATACAATAAAGATATATGTATCTAAAAACAGAGTCGGTCGAAAAAGCTCAACCTCTACTGATAGTGAATAAAAAAGATCAAATACTGAGTCAACAACTCAAAAAATTTTTATTGCAATATAACGCTCAAGTGTATATATCTCCTGATATTCCCAAAAACCTTGATTACTTTGATCATATTTTTATTGTTGATGATATACATGCCTGTAAAGTGGCACTTAAAACCGAGTATAAAAACATTTCATTCATTTCTCATGCACAGAACACGACGATTAATAATTTCGTTCGGGAAATACAATTAAAAAAAATTGAGGATATTAAAATAATTCTTTTGGATGAAGAAGATACAAACGAATCAACGATAGAAAGGCTGCTGTGGTTTTCATTTTCGCCCAATAAAGAAGTTGTATTAAATATGAGGACTGGGCTTTCTTCGAAAAAAAAACCAAAACGCCACCCCACAATTAAACATCATGTCAAAAAGAATTTTAAATTTAAAAAATTATTATTGCTAGCGGTATTTGTGATCGGGATTTTTCATCTTATTTTTTTACCGTTTTTAGTCTTTTCATCGTATGATACTTATAAAGCAATTAAAAAAATCCAAGAAGGCAAACTTGATGAAGCAGAAAAATATTTAGGACAAGGATCAAGTGACTTAATCATCACAAAAAAGTTTTATCCTCTCCCACATGCTACATTGCTCCTATTTTCACTTGCTATTCTCCCCGATAATATCATCGCAATTAATGAGCGTGCTCAACATGCAATATCGACAGTGATTAATGTTGAAAAAAATAGTGAGCAAATCAGCGGTTTGTTTTTAAAACGAGAGAAAAACTCTGAAGATATGACACAGCTTTTGCTTCGACTTAATCAATTGAAATCGGATACCACGACATTAGAGAGTGACCTTTCTGAAATTCAACAAAAAATCCCTTCGTACTCCAAAGAATCAACTAAATTAAAAGATGACATCAGTGTAATGCTTGAATTACTTGCGAAAGGTCGGCGTATTTTAGAACAAAGCGATAGTATATTTGCCAAAGGTACTGAAAAAAAATACTTACTTATTTTTGCCAACAATATGGAACTGCGTCCTGGTGGTGGGTTTATTGGATCCTTTGGTATCGTAAAAGTACATAATTACACTATTGATCCTATCACTATCTATGATGTATATGATGCTGATGGACAATTAAAAGCTCATATTGAACCTCCCGAGCCCATTAAAAAATATTTGAATGTCGAGCATTGGTTTCTGCGCGATTCTGCTTTTTCACCTGATTTTCTGGAAAACTATACGCAAGCAAAATTTTTCCTCGATAGAGAGATGAACGAAAGAAATTTTTCGGGAGCACTTCTCCTTACTACATCTGCCGTACAAAATCTATTATCTGCTTTCCCAAGTATTTATCTTCCCGATTTTAAAGAAGAGGTAAACGATAAAAATTTCTACATCAAAACTCAGTATTACGCGGAAAAAGATTTTTTCCCAGGTTCAATACAAAAGAAAAGTTTTCTTGCATCATTAGCACGGGCATTGTTTATCAATCTAGAGACAGCTTCTTTGAAAGATATACTCAAAAGTACAAAAAAATCTTTTGATGAAAAACAAATGGTTTTTTATAGTGATGATCCTCATGTACAGGAAGTTTTCGATTCCTATTACTGGGCAGGTAGACAGATTAAACCTCAGTGCAGCAATAACAGTGCTAACTGTATAACAGATTATGTATTTCCTGTAGACGCAAATGTTGGAGGGAATAAAGCTAATTTTTTTATAAGTCGACGCATGGAATTAAGAACTGCAATTGATAGCAACGGTACTATAAAACACCGTCTCCTTATAACATTCAAAAACGATGCACCTTCAGATGTTTATCCAGGAGGATCGTACCATAATTACTTCCAAATATATCTTCCCCGTAATTCAGGAGTAAAAAGCATTACGAGAGATGGTGTACAAATCGATGATATTGATCAATCTAATACAGATCTGACACGTTTAGGTATGTCACTTATCATAAAACCAAAAGAAGTTACGACCTTAGAAATTAATTATCAACTCGATGATCAACTAAAACGCGGTGAAGGAATTTACCAGCTCGTCATACAAAAACAAATAGGGTCCACAAATAACGATCTCACTCTAAACACCACGATTCCAGATACAATTCATGTTGTAAATCAAAACTTCACTCCGCTTGTCAAAAATAAACAGATCATCTATAATACAAATCTATCAGCAGATAAAATATTCTTTATTGAGTTGCTGAAAGAATAACTATGGCAAAAACAAAAAAAACAACAAAAGAAAAAATTGAATTAGTAGCCGAGCCGAGAGATGTATTCGGTAAGAAGTTACGAAATTTTCGATATAAAGGTCTTATTCCCGCGAATATATTTGGCGCAGATTTTCAATCAAAAGCTATCACCATAACTTTAGCCAATTTTACAGCTGCTCATAAAGTTGCCCATGAAACTGGAGTTGTATATGTGAAATTGGGTGATGAAGAGATACCTACTCTTATACGCACAGTGCAACATCATCCCGTAGATAATCATATTCTTCATGTAGATTTTAGAAAAATAAATCTCAAACAAAAAATTGAGACTACAGTACCGGTCGAAATAGTAGGAGAATCAATTGCAGTGAATCAACTCGGAGGTGTACTTTTAACGCAAACTGACCATGTTACTGTTGAAGCTTTACCTCAAAATATTCCATCAACAATTCAAGTGGATATTTCCAAATTAACTGAGGTTGGCACTGATATTAAAGTCAGCGATTTACCAAAATCAGCAGAGTATGAAATCAAAGAGGATCCAGAAAAAGTTATCATCTCAATTACTGAACATAAAGAAGAAAGTGTAACTCCAGAAACAGAAGCTGCTCAACCAGAGATTACTACTGAAAAAGCACCTGCTGAAGGTGAAGAAGTTCCTGGAGAAGCTGAACCTGCTGAAACTAAAGAATAAACTTCCCCGCAGCAAGCTGACGGGGTATTTAGATGACTATTAAAAAGTTTGTTGTTGTTTTTAACTAAGGTATCCCCGCAGTTAGAAACAGCGGGGTATTCCCAACAATAATATCGAATTCCGCGCATCCTCTCGTTGCAAATACATCTGAGTATGATACAATTACAGAATGAGTATTATTAAAGATGAATTTGCATTAGCACTTAATCAGGTCGCCAATGAGCGAGGTATTTCAGCAGACGAAGTTATCGAATCAATCGAAGCTGCTATTATTGCTGCATATAAAAAAGAATATCCCGAAAAAGAAGAAGAGGAAATTGTGGCCAAAGTAAATAGAAATACAGGCGAAACACGCATATTTCAAGATGATAAGGATATTACTCCCCCTGGATTTGGTCGTATCGCCGCCCAAACTGCCAAACAAGTTATTCTGCAAAAAATAAGAGAAGCAGAGAAAAAAACAGTTATCAATCATTATCAGGGTCTTTTAAAAACCATTGTACGTGGCAGAATCATCCGTTACGACGGTTACAATGCCTATGTCGATATTGGCAAAGCAGAAGCACTTCTCCCAAAGGAAGAACAAATCAAAAATGAGCACTACAGTGTAAACATGACCTTAATTGTTTATTTAAAGGACATCACTACTGATAAATTCGGAAATACAAGAATCATTATTTCACGTACACATCCAAACCTCATAGAAGAACTTTTTAAACGCGAAGTACCAGAAATCACAAATAATACAGTCAGTATAAAGAAAGTCGTGAGAGAACCGGGTGAACGCGCCAAAATAGCTGTATTCAGTAACCAAGGCGGTGTTGATCCAGTGGGTGCCTGTGTTGGACAAAAAGGAGTACGAGTACAGACAGTAACAGACGAGTTGGGTGGCCATGAAAAAATTGATATTATTCAATGGAATCCCGATGAAAAATTATATTTAATCTCCGCACTCTCGCCTGCAAAAATAAGTGATGTGATTCTTGATAAAGATCATCAACGTGCTCGTGTATTAGTCGACTCAGAACAAGCTGCTTTAGCAATCGGCAAGGGCGGCATAAATGTTGACCTCGCATCGAAACTTACAGGTTATACTATCGACATAGAAGAAATTGCAGAAAAAAAAGATTCGACAGAAAAAAATGATGATAAAAAGGAAGAGAAAAAAGATACTTCCGTAGATAACTCTACCCCACTCACACTAACAGAACCTACATCTACTGAAGAGACTTCTCCAACAGTGGATAAGAGTTAATAATTTAGTAGTAAATTTCTCATACTTAGTATGAATTCAAGGCCTCCTATTATTACCATTCTCGGACATGTAGACCACGGAAAAACATCGCTTTTAGATTTTATCCGCAAAAGCCGTATAACGGCGAAAGAATTTGGTGGCATCACACAACGAATTGGTGCATATGAAATAGCAACGGGAATTCAAGGTTACAAAACTGATAAAGTAACATTTATTGATACTCCTGGTCATGAAGCATTTTCAAAACTAAGGGCACGGGGCGCAACAGTAGCAGATATCGCTATTCTTATAATAGATGCGAAAGATTCACTCATGCCCCAGACAATTGAATCAATTTCCCATATAAAAGCCGCACAAATTCCTTTTGTAGTGGCGCTCAATAAAATTGATTTACCAGGTGCGAATCCAGAAAAAGTAAAGAATGACCTCCTTAAATATGATGTCCAAGTAGAAGGGAAAGGTGGAACTGTTCCAGTTCTTGAGATCTCAGCTAAAACCGGACAGGGAGTACAGGAACTTCTTGAGACACTTTTGTTGATCGCTGCTGATGCAAACTTTACCTACGATCCAGCTGCACCAGCACTCGCTTATATCATTGAAACTAAAAAAGATAAACGTGGCATTGTAGTGAGCGCTATTATAAAAGAAGGTACTATGAAGATTGGTGATACTGTATACAGTGAAGGAAATAAAGCAAAAGTAAGATCACTCATTGACGATTTAGGTCAACCACTGCGGGAAGTCGCTCCATCTAAACCATTTGAAATACTAGGATTTGAGTCTTTACCGGAAGTGGGAGGCACAATCACCACAACAGAACAAAAATCTCAAGAGGTAACTGTACAAACTTCGCAACGAGTATTAACTCGAGAAGATTATTTGGCAACTGAGCCCGAACAAAAAAAATTAAGCTTGATTATCAAAGCAGATTCTCAAGGTTCATTAGAGGCAATTGCTAATACGCTTGCAAAAAATGATAATTTGGTAATTTTATTGAAAGCTGTCGGCGAAATAAATAAATCTGACATTTTTCTCGCAAAAACATCTGCTGCGATAGTGGTCGGATTCGGGGTAAAAGCCGATCACGATGTACAAGATTTAGCAAAACAAGAAAAAGTAATTATAAAATCCTATAATATAATCTATGAACTTATAGAAGAACTGGAAGAAGTATCTGCGGTAATGAAAGAGAAAGAAGATCAGGAAAAATATATAAAAGGTGAGGCAAAGATATTAGCCACCTTTATTATTGAAGGAGAAAAAATATTTGGAGTAAAACTTAATAAAGGAAAAATTAATCTTGGTGATGAGATCGAGCTATACCGTAATAATAACTTAATCGATAAAAGCAAGGTTGTCTCCCTGAGAATTCGTGCGAAACCAGTTCAGGAAGTAAAAAAAGAACAAGAAGCTGGTATTCTTTTCGGCCCCCCACTTGACATTAGGGTAGGAGATGTGATAAAATCTATCTCATAGTGTTATGAACAATACCCAAGAATCCTCTCAAAAAATGGTGGAGATCATCAATAAAAGCACAAATGGTGCTATTGTATTACCTCCAAACCCCTCTATTGACGCAATCGCCAGCGCTACAGCTCTGTATCTTGCATTAATTAAAATGGGTAAAAATATAAACTTAGTATCTTCTACACAGGTAAATTCAGACTTACATGCAGCAGATAAAATTAATACTCAATTAGTAAATAATGGAGATAATTTAGTCATATCATTTCCTTACGAAGATGGCTCGATTGATAAAGTTGATTATAATATTAAAGATAACACCTTTAACCTTGTCATCACACCTCGACAGGGTTTTCCAAAGTTAGATCCAGAAAAAGTTCAGTTTGCCTATACAGGAGGACTTATTGATTTTATTATTACGATTGACGCCCCTAATCTTAACGCCTTGGGTCCTATTTATCGAGATTATCAAAAAGAAATCGCCAATTCTCCGATCATTAATATAGACCGACATTTAGTAAACGATTTATTTGGTAGAGTAAATATCGTTGATAAAACCAGCTCCTCTACCTCACAACTCTGTTTGGCACTATTACAAGATCTTCAAGCAGATATTGATAAGGATATGGCAACAAATTTATATGCAGGATTAACAGCTGCCACTAATAACTTTAGTTCTTACTCAGTAAATGCCGAAACGTTTGAAAGTGCTGCAGCATTATTAAAACTAGGAGCAGTAAAAAAGACAGTACGCCCACCACAACAGAGTGGCAATCCAACACCTCAAAGTGGAGCACGTAATCCTCAAGAGCAACCAAGACAGTTTATGAAAAATGTACCAAATCCTTTTGGTCAACGCAGCCAGGAAACTCAACCCCGTCCTTCACAAAGTGCTAATCCAGTTAAGCCAGAAGCTATACCAGACAGTACTCCTCCACAGAGACCAGTTCAAAATCAGCCTCAACAAATGGCACCTCAACCTATCGAAGAGCAACCACAAACACCACCGTCGGAAAATGAAGCAGCGCCTCAAGATTGGTTGAAACCCAAAATATTTCGTGGAAGTGGTGGACTCGTCTAATCTACGTAAAGTATACTTAAATACATGTTAGTATTTCTTCTTATTGTCGGTGTATTACTTGCAGTTGTTTTAATAATACTTCGAGTATGGCTTAATAAATTGGAAGAAAAAACAAAAATATCTACAGAATTAGTTGCCTGGATGAAAGAACTGGGCCTGCGTGTGGAAACTTCAACTCAGAATGTTGATCAAAAACTTGCAATGAATATGGCTTTATTTAATAACAGACTTGATAATGCTACGGCTGTTATTGCACAAGTTCAGAAAAATATTGGCGAATTTTCGGAGATTGGTCGTTCTATGCAGGAGTTACAGACATTACTCCAATCACCAAAGTTACGCGGCAATATTGGCGAACAAATTCTAAAAGAAATTCTCGCCCAAAACTTTCCACCCCAATCCTATGAGCTACAATTTTCATTTAAAAATGGCGAAAGGGTAGATGCTATTATAAAAACTTCCAATGGATACATTCCGATTGACTCAAAATTCCCCATGACCAATTTTCGTAAAATGGCAGAGGTAAGTGACAAAACTGAAAAAGATAAATTTAGAAAAGAGTTTTTGCAAGACGTCAAAAAACATATAGAAGATATTTCCAAAAAATATATTCTTACTCATGAAGGGACGTGTGACTACGCACTCATGTATATCCCTTCAGAAGCAATTTACTATGAAATAATAAACGATGCATCATTATTTGACTTTTCAGGTAAACACAAAGTACTTCCAGTATCGCCTCTAAGTTTTTATGCGTATATGAAAGCGATTCTCATGTCATTTGAAGGTCAACGCATTGAGTCGCAAGCGAAGGAGATTTTGAAACTTTTGGGCGCTATAAAAAAAGATTACGAAAAAATGGATGAAAGCTTAAGCGTACTTACCAGACATATTACGAATGCCTACAATCAAAGTTCACAGGTATCGAAACAATTTATATCTTTAGGCCAAAAACTTAGTGATACTCAATTAATTTCCTCTGAAAACTATAATAATAAAAAGAAACTTATCGATTAAATATCTGCTCAATGCTATAATACCATTAGTCTATGTTTGATCTGAAATCAATCTTTAAATCTGTTCGTAAACTTTTTACCCTTAAAGACATGGGTATAGTTACAGGGCTCTCTCTCCTTTTTTTTGCAACACGACTTATTAACCTTGATAAATTTCCGATTTTTAATGATGAGGGCATTTATATTCACTGGGCGAAAGTAGCATGGCATGATTCGAGTTGGCGATTTATTTCTTTGACAGACGGTAAGCAACCACTTCAAACATGGGGAACTATACCATTTCTAAAACTATTTTCTACTAACATGGTACTTGGTGGCAGATTATTTGCAGTGTCCACTGGATTCTTCGCATTAATCGGACTTTTTATTCTCTTATATTATCTCTTCGGCAAAAAGGCTGCTTTTTGGGGAGCTTTATTCTACATCCTCACACCATATTTTATTTTTTATGATCGTATGGCACTTGTAGATTCGGGAGTTAATGCATTTTTTATCTGGATCTTTCTGTTCTCAATACTGCTTGTACAAAATCTTGATCTTGCGACTGCCTTATTATTTGGACTTATTGGAGGCATAGGTTTACTTGCGAAATCGTCTGTGCGTATATTCGTGGCATTAGCTGCTTTTGCGCCAATACTCGCCTATCAAAAACATAAAAAAAGTCTTATGTGGTTTATAGCGAATTTCACCTTTTTGTACTTAGTAGGCGCTTTCATATCATTCATAATTTATAACGTGCAAAGGCTCTCACCTTATTTTCAGTATGTGGGGATAAAAAATCAAACATTCATTATGACTATTCCTGAATTTCTTAAAAGTCCTTTTGCAGTGTTTCCTAAAAATATGATCGACATCGGAACTTTTCTGCTTGGGGAAAGCGGAGCCGTCATTATTCTGTTAGGTCTTATTGGTTTATTCAAACTGTTTCAAAAAAACAAAACTCTGTTTGGCTATTTCTTCATATGGATTCTCATTCCGACTATTACTATTGCCGCATTAAGTCGTGGTCTGTTTGCACGATACATAATTTTTCTTCCCACACTGTTTGTGATAACTGCTGCATATTGGTTTAGCCAATTAAAAAAAATGTCTGTCTTGTACGCCTGTTTACTATTCTTTCTATTATCAGTCGGGTACTTTGACTACACACTTATTGCTGACTTTAAAAATATTCCTTTCCCTCCTGTAGATCGTGGACAATACATAGAATCCTGGCCGGCCGGCTGGGGAATTAAAGAGATTATGGATTTTGCAAGAACAAAGTCAACTGAGAAACCAGTAATTATCTTAGGCGAAGGTAATTTTGGACTTGTGGCAGATACATTAGATGTGTATCTAAAAAAAGATGACCGTATACAAATTATCGGCTACTGGCCTTTGGGCGATAAAGAACTATTTGATCATCAAAAAGATTTAAAAGATAATTATGTCTATGCTGTTTTTTCCCATCGCTATGAATTCCCTCCAAATTGGCCCATTAAACTTATTCACCAGTATGATAAGCCAGGTGGTAAAGCTGCTATTTACCTGTATGAGTTAACAAAATAAATCATTTTACTTTCAAATGGATCATCAATCACACGAACAACAGCTCAAACGTAACACAATAATTTCAGCATTTAGCCTTTTTTTCCAAGGAGGATATACAGCAATACTCGGACTTATTGCAAACCTCGTTCTGACTATACTTCTTCAACCTAAAATTTTTGGTATTTATATTACAGTTTTGTCATTAATTTCATTTTTAAATTATTTTTCAGATATTGGTCTCGCGGCATCACTTATCCAAAAAAAAGAGCTGAGACCAGAAGATACACGCACAACTTTTACAGTTCAGCAAATCCTTATTATTAGTTTAATTGCTATTGGAATAGGTGCAACTACATTTATTAAAGACTTTTATCATTTACCTCAAGAAGGAGTCTATTTATATTGGTCATTGTTATTCTCTTTTTTTATTTCCTCACTAAAAACAATTCCTTCTGTTTTGCTTGAACGTAAAATTGAGTTCCAAAAAATTGTTTTCGTACAGGTAATTGAAGGAACATTGTTTTATATTTCTGTAATTATATTTGCTATTCTCGGTTTTGGACTGCGAAGCTTTACCATAGCCGTATTCTTAAGGGCACTTATCGGACTCATTGTCATTTATCGTATTTCCTTTTGGATGCCACAAATTGGGATATCTCGTAAAAGTCTTAAAGAATTATTGTCGTTTGGTGTTCCATTTCAAGCAAGTTCTTTTCTCGCATTATTTAAAGACGATCTCATAATTCTGTACTTAGGGAAAGTTATTGGTTTTGAGGGCGTAGGGTATATTGGATGGGCTAAAAAATGGGCTGAAGCCCCTATTCGTATTATTATGGATAATATTACAAAAGTCTTATTTCCAGTTATTGCACGCTACCAAGAAGATAAAAGTCGTGTCGCACAATTGATTGAAAAAGTATTCTACTATCAAACTATGGTTTTGGCACCAGTCATGATGAGTTCAGCTTTACTTATGGGTTTAGTAGTTGAAATTATTCCGAAATATCATAAGTGGGCTGTCGCTCTACCGATGTTTTACATCTTTGTACTCTCCTCTTTTTTAGTATCGTTCTCTGCACCACTTGTTAACCTACTCAACGCATTAGGAAAAGTACGTATCAGTCTTACCTTTATGATTCTCTGGACAGTAATTATGTGGATTTTTACTCCCACGCTTACACATTTTTACGGTACCATCGGATTCCCCGTTGCCCATTTACTTGTTTCTAGTACATTTATATTTATCGTGCTAACCGTACAAAAAGAAATTAAATTTTCGTTTCTACGACCAATTTACAAACCTATCCTTTCAGCAATCATTTTAGGACTAGTTGTGTTCATTCTACGCTCAGTACTCCCCTTCAATAACCTTATTACATTTTTTGTAGCGGGGAGCGCAGGATTACTTACATATATTGCAGTACTTAGTTTGTTATTTAAAGTAAATCTTGCAGAAGAAATAAAATTCTTTATCAAAAAATAACTATTTTTATATTCGAAAAAGTGTAAAGTCTGAATTCTTATAAAGAATCACTTTTGCCATGTTTTCGATGTAACGGCTATCACCATTCTCAATCACATATAACCCTTTCTTATTCTGGAGAGACTTCTCAAAATCTTCCACTTTATATATATAGTTTATATGTTTATCACTGTAATAGACTGCACAAGGATTTCCACCAAAAACAAAGGTCGTTGACGTTTGAAAATTTTTGGGAAGTATATCGCGAGCTTGACGCTCTGCAAACCAGACTAAGTAATTAATTTCATTCTCCTTATATTTTTGTGCTTCTTTAAATACTGCATTACGAGGGGATACACCGTGAGTTCCAACAAGTGGATTAATCTCTTTATTTATTCGATATATTCCTAAAATACTGATAATTATTACGAAGCCTATAAAAATTACTTTATTCCTGCGCGTCAGGAATAAATCAATATTGTATGCCAAATACAATACTATGAATGGAAAAAGAGGTAATACATACCACCAGATTCGAGTTCGTACCTGATTTATAGCGAGGAACGGAATTAATGTTATCAATAGTACTGTAAGAATAACCCTTTTATCTTTTAGCTCTTTAAACAATGAAGATCTATGAAATACTAGTTTCCTTTTAAAGACATATGAAAGCGGTAAAAGAAATCCAAAAATGAGCCATATATTAAATTCTTTCAGAAGAAACTTTGTATAAAAAAGTCTTCCCTCATTATGAAAATCCAGCGGAACTTGAGAACGTCGTATAAGATGTTCCATTATATAAACTTGGAAAAATTCTCGACCGTACAAGAGATACTGCAACACATGCCAAGGAACAATTACCAAGAGGAATATTGCCAAGAAATTGAAGAATGACCTTATCTTCCACTTTCGGTAATCAATAAAAATAGTAAGAAACAGAACAAATATGTACGGAAATATGCTTAATCCTTTCGACATAACAGCCAATCCAAAAAAAAGTCCACTCAAATAACTCCATCGTTGTTGCTCTTTTTTTATATTCAGCCATAAAAAAAATCCAATAAATGTAAATAAGGTAAAGAAAATATCAGAATTAATTCTCCACGAGTAGGTAATAAATGAAGGTAGCGTTAATAGTAATAGGCTACTGATTACAGCAACTCTTTCATTAAAATATTTTTTCGCGAATATATATATAAACAGCAAGATCAGACAGCTTGCTATAAGCGCGGGAAGACGGGCTGTGAACTCATTTGTACCAAATGAATAAAACGTCGTTATAATCCAATTAGTGAGAGGTGGTTTTTCAAAAAGTAAGACCTTATTCCACTGGTTCGTGATGAAATTGTTGCTCAATCTCATCTCCTTAGCTTGTTGGGAAAAGATACACTCATCCCAATCTAAAAATTCGTCCCTTCCTAAGCGAGGCAGTGTAATTCCAGCGAACACAATTAAAATGACTAATATTGGCCAATACTTGAGTACTAAATCTTTTAATCTCTGTACCATGTTAGTTATTATATAATAACAAAGTATGACAGATTCCCTCGCAATTATTACAGTTACCTACGAAAACTATGCGTTAACTGATGATTTGATTGCGTGTTTTCGAAAACAAGTAAACCCTAATTTTGGCATATACGTTGTTGATACTTCAAAACACAAAAAAGATACGGTATATCCGGATTATGTAGTAACTATTCCAAGCTTAAATAAAGGGTATGCGAACGCCGTAAATATAGGTATTAAAGCAGCAATACAAGACGGCTACAGATACTTCGTGATTATTAACAATGATACAAGAGTAAATTCAGACTTCGTATCAAGTATTTTACGAGCACTAGAAAATCATCCACGCTCAATTATTGGTGGTAAAATTTACTACGAAGCCGGGTATGAATATCATAAAGAGCGATATAAAAAAACAGACCTGGGAAATGTGTTGTGGTATGCAGGTGGTGACGTTGATTGGAAGCATGCTCTGACCCCCCATCGAGGAGTAGATGAGGTCGACTCTGGGCAGTACGATACTATATCCAAAACAAAGTTTATCAATGGCTGCCTTATGATCTATGATAAAGCTGTTCACGAAAAAGTAGGGAACTGGGATGAGAGTTATTTTCTGTACTTTGAAGATGCTGATTTTTGTGAGCGCGCCAAGCGAAAAGGAGTAAACCTTATATACGATCCTTCAGTAAAAATTTGGCATAAAATATCTCAATCTACAGGAGGATCTGGTTCAAAATTGCATGCAAAGTATCAAGAAATTAATAGAATCAAATTTTGTCTAAAATACGGCCCTATCAAAACAAGTATTCACCTTATTATTAACTATCTATCGAAGTTCTTACGAGTAAAACACTATGCTTAGTAATAAAAAATTAATTAATTCTTTAACTTTCGGTATTACAGTAAGTATTTACGCATTCTTTTTGGTTTTTTATACAGCAATTTCGTTATTCCGATATTATTCATATCAAATTTTTTATTATGACTTCGGTATATTTGCTCGAATTATTTGGCTTTTGGCACATTTTCGTCCACCTATTATCCACCACATGGATCTTGGTACTATTAATTTCTTAGGAGATCATTTTAATCCAAGTCTCGTGATAGTTGCTCCTTTATTTTGGATTACTTCTGATTTGCGGATACTACTCATTGAACAATCTTTCATGACTGTAATGAGCGGAATTCTAATCTTCTTGATAGCTCGCAAATACAAACTCAATTATTGGTTAAGTTTAACTATAAGTACTATTTACCTGATATATGCCGGTACTGCTAATCCACTTGTAACTGATTGGCATACTGAGTCAACCGCAGGCTTCTTTTTGCTCTTATTTTTCTACTTATTTGTTTTTTCTAATAAAAAATTACTTTATGCTATAGCGGCAATAATTTTTCTTGGGTTTAAAGAGAGTAATAGTTTAACACTATTTTTCTTATCACTATTTTTATTAATTACTTGCCCTAAAAAAAGAAAAGAATTAGGAGTAGTAATCGCTGTATGTATAGCTTGGTTTTTCGCTACTACCCGCATCATAATCCCTTTTATATCAAAAAAACCTTATTTATATACACCAAAATTCACCTATTCTTTAATTGAAAATTTAAAAAACATATTTCTTAATGAAGCCAAACAAAAACTTGTTACCGACTCTTTGATCTCTTTTGGATTTCTGCCGCTCTTCTCAATTGCGGGACTAATCCCAGTCTTGGGGGAATTATCAATACGATTTCTACCAACTGAATCAAAATTCGGAGATTTAACATTAGGCGGACATTACAATGTTTTCTTAGGAATCTTTTTAGCCATCGCCACAATAGTATTCTTGTCACGTTTCTCAGTTTTAAAAAAATTCCATATTGTCACAATCACAGTTTGTATTTATCTGCTTATCGTTTCTGCTTATACAGCCCGAAAAATAACACGAGCTCCCATTAATTTAGCAATAAATAAGACTTTTTGGCATGAATTAACACCAAATAAAAATATTAAAAAATTCATTTCTTCCGTTCCAAAAAAAGGTAGCATTACAGCTCAAAATAATTTACTCCCACATTTTATAGAAAGAAATGAAGAAGTATATTTACTTGATAAATACTCTCTTAATAAAAATTCTGACATCATCGTATTCGATACTTCCCCGGGGCAAAATCCTAATAATCTTTGGGCTCCCAGCTATGTTGAGCTGGATACTTTAATCAAACATCTCAATGCTGATTCTCGTTATGTGCGTATTCCCCAGCCTGATCCTAACTATTATCTTTTTGTAAAAGTCAAAAAAATATAATCAATTTTAAATATGAACACTCTCATAAAAAAACTTAGTCCTCAGTATCGTTTTATACTGAGTTATATATCACTCATATGTGTGTCACTTGTGCTGTTTCATAGAGCTCTCTATGTTACATTCTTTTCAGATGATTTTGCGTTTCTAGAGCTTAGCAAGGCTAAGAACTTAGTTGAATTACTCGGTTTTTTTATCCCTGGTAAAAGCTACTTCTATAGACCACTTCCCACAGAATTATTTTATTTTAGTATCAATATCAGCGGTAGAAATGCGATCTTGGCGCATATTGTAGTGTTTATTACATTTTCTATTGGGCTTTATTTCCTATATAAATCTCTTTTGGAGGTTTCTAAAAATTTTACTTTTTCAACGATAGTGATTTTTTTATATGCAGCACATTTCACCCATGTGTTTCAACTCTATGAACTGGCGACATTTCAGGAAGTATGCTTGCTAACTTTCTTGTCTATAAGTTTTTTTAGTTATTTCAGAAAAAAGTACTTTATTAGTATTATATTTTTCATATGTGCTCTTCTTTCAAAAGAGAATGCAATAATGTACCCGTTTTTTTTACTACTATTCTCCTTTCTTTTTCAACGAAAAGAACTTAAAAAAAGTATAAAACTACTTATTCCATTTTTTATATTGGCTGGTATTTTCTTAGTGATATATCGTCAAAACTTGTCACATGTTACTGAGTTAGAGCTCTATAAAATCAGATACAGCCCTAAACTTATTTTTAATAACCTCATGTGGTACGTACTTTGGGCGAGCGGAGTGCCAAATGTTATGCCCTCTTATATGACTAACATATATAAACCTCCAATACCTGCCTTTTATGATCTTTTTAAGTCGATTTATTTTAGAAACTACTTTTATTTATTTTTATTATTTTGGGGAACGATTACTGCTTTTTCTTTATATTATCTAGTTACAGCAAAAAAGAAATTTTCTAATATATTACAACTTTTATTATTTGTTTCGTTTAGCTTTGTCGTATTTATTTTGCCTGCTCTACCCATACTACATAAATGGATGGTTCGTCTTACTATACCACTATTTTTTATAAGCATTCTTCAAGGCTTTATTCTTATGTATATGTTTAATAAAAGCAAAATATTGTTTTGTTTTGTTTCACTGCTTTATATATCTTTTAACATCTTTGGTACTGTTTATCATCAGGAATCTAGCCTATATTTTTACGAATCAAAAATTGTTAACGCATCTAAATTTTATTTTACAAGAAATTATAATGAAATAAAAAAACATAAGTTTATTTACTTTATAGATAAACCGAACGAAAAAAATCCTATGAATACATCTGAAAAATTATTTACGACTTTTAGTGATCAAAGTTTTCTTGATTATTTTTTCCCTGGGTCAAATATTAAAGCTGTTTATAACTATAAGCAAAAACAAATTCCAGCGGATAGTTACGTAGTAAATTCCTATGATTTACTAAAATGAAAAAAATCTTTTTCGGAATAGTCATTATTGTTTTGTTCGCGGCAATCGGTCGGAATCTTCTCCCATTGACACATACTATGTTTACATTCCATGATATGAGTCAAGCTGGAAGAATAGATGAATTTACACTTAACATCAAAAATCTCCACATACCTCCGCGCCTGGCACCCCGCTGGTCTGAAGGAATGGGATACCCTGTTTTTAACTTTTACGCACCCTTTGCTTACTGGGTAAGTTCACTTATCAACTTACTGGGTTTCAGTACAGTAGACGCACTCAAAATATCTTTTTTTGCCGCACTAATTATCGCTTTTATTGGAATGTTTTTATTCCTACGATCTGCGTTTAATTCCTTGGGAGCACTTGTGGGAGCTTCTTTGTATGCTGCATCTCCCTATGTTGCAACTGAAATCTTCGTAAGAGGAAATCTAGGAGAAATGTGGTTTATGGCTTTATTACCTTTGTGTTTCTATTTGTATAACTTAAATTCACAAAACAACAAAAAGAACATATTTGTTTTTACTTGCATCAGTACATTTTTTTTATTAACTTCACATAATATATTTTCACTGATCGGATCTGGATTACTATTTGTACATATATTACTGCTTAATAACAAAAAGAAAAATTTCATATCTCTTGTTCTCGCTCTGCTGTTAAGTTCGTACTTTATACTTCCTGCCTTATTTGAGACTTCTCTCACATATGCTCGAGAAACAATAACACAAACATTTTATGGTGATCACTTTTTATGTATCACTCAAATTTGGACTAGTCCTTGGGGATACGGAGGATCAGCAAAAGGTTGCGTGGAGGATGGCATGTCATTTATGATCGGCAAATTCCATATATTAGCAGGTATGGCAGGACTTACTCTTCTCATTTTCCAATTATGTACTACGAAACGCAAAGATAACAAAATCATGTTAACTATTTTATTTGTATTTGCTTTAGGTTTAATTTCTACCTTTTTAACATTGTATCAATCAGAAGTAGTATGGAAAAATTTATCTTTTGTATTGGCGCTTTTTCAGTTCCCCTGGCGCTTTCTTATGTTTACTAATTTTGCACTTTCATTTTTTGCTGGCTATTTTTTTTCTACGACTATATTTAAAAAAAAGTATGCATATGTTGTTCCTATTATTTTTATACTTATTTGCTTACTCAATTATTCAAAGTATTTTAAAGGTCAAACATTTGATATAAATCTATATAACGAAAAATACCTATCAAATGAATATATAAGCAAAGAAATTGCGTATACGATACCAGACTATTTGCCTAAAACTGTTAATCTGAAAGAATGGCTGCGTCTCCAACCAGTTTCTCTAACAAA
>CAZXWS010000011.1:0-11243 GCA_964644605.1 uncultured Gammaproteobacteria bacterium | reverse complement strand
ACTGATTTCCAAACTGTCTCTCAAGAAGAGTTGGATGAAGTCGTAGAGGAGCTTAATAACAGACCAAGAAAAGTGTTACAATATCAAACACCCAACGAAGTCTTTACAAGTTACTGTTCGGATTCCACTTAGAATTCAGGCTCGAAGCGATTAACGGAATTACACGGATAATGCGCTGTTCCCAACTGTTTCTAAACTTTCAAAGTTATCGTTCGACGCGCACGGATACTGACGGATAACGGAGAAAGTCATCGTTGTTAGTATGGAAAAACGTACATCGTTTAACGATTTACGACCTGCCCGCCGGTGCCTTGCTATACAGATGCTGAAAACTGTATAGTCTAACTTAACTGTACACATTACAAACCTATATAGGCAGGCTATGGCAGGCGGGTACGAGGTGCCAAACCGTTTAACGTATTACTATTTAAAGACGAATGTTACTCAACTCTGACACAAAGAGGCTCATGAAGTGAAGGGAGTCTTGGCCTGTTATTTCAGCTTCAGTACCGATGACACTGTTTTGGATAGGTTTTGAGATATGACTCAAATGAACTTTTTCCATCAGCACCGAGTTCTCAAGTGTTGTGTTCTCAATATGGCAATTATGGTATATAGAAGTAAAAGGGCCAATAAAGCTATCTTTAATAATTACATTATCGCCAATTGAAACAGGACCACGAATAATTGAGTTAACGATCTTCGTATTTTTGCCTATCTCAACTCGACCTTGTATTTTGGAGGAAGAATCTGGTTCTGACTTAAAATCAAGTGTCACATTACGGTCAAGTAAGAATTGGTTTGTCTCCAGCCAGTCATCAAATTTGCCTGGATCCAACCATTTTCCTTTATACTCCAGTACATCAACACGATATCCATGATCAATCATCCATTGAAATGCATCAGGTATTTCGTACTCACCCCGCGTTGATGGCTTAAGACGATCATTTCCTTTAAAACATTTGAAAAAATTACTGTCTGCAAAGTAAACTCCTGGCACAGCAAAATCATGAGGTGGATTTTCCGGTTTTTCAACATATTGAGTCATCCGTCCGTTTTTATCGAAATAGGGTACACCTAATCTTCGGTTTTCTTTATGATGAATCATGGTTACTAATCCATTTGGTTTATTTTTTTGAAAATACTCCACTGCTTCTTGTAGTCCTTCAACAAAGATATTATCTCCAAGATGAAACATAAAAGCATCGTCACCAATAAAATCTTCACATACCTCCACAATATTCGCCAAGCCTTGTGGTTTTTCTTGCAGAACATAGGTAAACTGAGCATTCCACTGTGATCCATTCCCAAGCAGTTTTTTTGCTGACTCGAGTTGACCTGGATTATAAGTAATTGCAATATCAGTGATACCGGTATTTACCACTGTTTCAATAGGATACTCAATAAGCAATTTATTCGCCATTGGTATGAAGTGTTTGTTGGTTGAGAGTGTTATTGGTCGCATGCGTGTACCACGACCGCCGATTGGAATAATAGCCTTCATAGTTTAATTAGGTAATACAGCAAGTTTGATTAAGAAAAGGATAGTAAATCCTAACAGCACATATTCTAGCACAGTTTTTAGAGTGAGATTGTCATTTTTTACATGATGGTATATTGACCAAACTATATAAAATCCGACGAATGAGGTAATTATTGTAAACGTGGCAAAGCGTTGTCCTTGGAACAGAATTAAAAGAAAAAGAAAAATAAAACCTATTACTGAGAAAATAATATAATCGTTACGGTCTTTACGCCATTGGTGGTGTAGCTGTTTTACAAACATAGTCTATATCTTGGCACCTGACAAAATGGCGCCGCGGGTAATGATAAATAAACCGGCAATAAAAAATACTATAAATAGTATATGTAATATATTACGGTTCATATGTATGACATTTAATTGTACTGAAAAATAAAAGTCTAAAATGAGAGCTGCGCCCATAAATAACAAGAATATAAAATTAATGTCAAACGAAACATGATTTACGCTGAGTTTGTGAGGTGCATTTTCAGCAGCGAATATAACTGGAGGTTGCACTATTGCAGGTTTTTCAACTGTAACGGTTGGAATTGGAGATGGCTCAATCGATTTCTGTGGCTTGCTTACAGCCATGGCAGGATTCAGTGGTTTTCCAAACATTTGAACCACTAAAGTTGTTTCTTCACCATTCAGTGTGCCGTTTACAACAGCATACCCAACATCGGTATACTGGCTTCTTAATATATTTTCACGGTGAGAAGGTGAATTCATCCATGCATCAACTACACCATCTGAAAAAAGAAAGTTTTTGGCTAAATTTTCCCCCGCATATTCGTATTTATAACCGGAGCTTAGTATGAAGTTCCATGGCGTTTCACCAGATGGTCCAAAGTGCGCCCAATAATTTTTGCCGAACATATCTTGCGCTTTCGCTGCTGCCGCTTGTGAAAGTTGTTGATTATACGTTAAAGGATTAAGACCATGATTTATGCGTTGGGTATTTGTCAGCTGAAAGAGTTTATCTACTGAAATATCGGTTGCGAAACCGAGGACATTGTTTAAAGGAGTTTGCAGAAAACGGAATGAAAAAGTAAGTACTAATGCCAATACAAGGTAGTAAGTAAGAAAGTCTAGATGTAGAGCACGTGCACGAAAATTATTTTGTTCGTGTGGGACAAAAAGATGACGGAATGTATTTTGAATGCTCGATAGCATACTGTCATTATGCCATATTTTTGATTTTTACAAGCACTGAGATTATACCTAAAAGCGAAAATACGACTGATATATATGAAAGACTTTGAATAATGGCAGTTCTTTTTGGATCATTTCTGGTTTGAGTTCCCATAACCTGCCCTTTTTCGGAAAGGGGTTGAGTAAAAGTATTACTATTATTTTCAGAATTGTTAAGAAATGAAGAATCTAGTTTTTTGGGTGAGGGAGTATCTGAAATTAGATTTAGCGTGTCAGTTTGTTCAATGGTAGGGGATGGTAACGGGGAAACTGTAGGATTTATTGTGTGGGTACTTTGCGTTGTGGGTGCGGAAATACAACTGTTGTTTGAGTGTCCGGGTGAAGGATTTTGTTCGCAAAATGTATCATTTTCCAATGATACTCTCCCGAGGCTCTTTCCTTTCTCAGAAGTTCCATACTCTATACTATCCACTTCATTTTTGTAACTATTGAGCACGCGTACTGTATCGCCATCATTATTAAACATTGACGTATTTATATTGACTATGCTATAGCCATGCGCTACGATTTCCATACTAAATATTTTTGGAGTTGATCCACTATTTTCTACATCATCAATATACCAATTAGCGAAAGTTACTGAAAAATTATTGTTGTTATACAACTCGACCCATTCGTTATCTGAAGTATCTGGGTACGCCATCACTTCGGTAATAATGATGTTATGAATGGGTTGAGAAGTGGGTAAGAGAGTTGGTATCGTAGAATTTACTGCGGTCGGTTCGGGTGATGGCGACGGTGGTGTAACAGTAGGGGAGGATGATGGAGTGGTGATGCAATTTTCATTAGATTGATTAAATTTTCCGATTGTTGCGCTACCGGTAGCCCAGTTGGTACTCCCATCAGTCATTCTCATAAACGAAATACCACTGCCACTACTTTTTGGATAATTATATGAATCAATGAGATTTGCATTTGAAGATACAGGATTTGCTGTTGAGTCAAATAATCGCACAGTATCTGCTGAGGTTTTATTCAGACTGAAGTCTCCGGAAAATACCACACAAGACTGCCCATTGAGCATAGTTCCCGACGGAATAGTAAAATAGGTGCTTCCTCCGCTGTCATCTAAAAACCAACCAGAGATGTCCACTGCGTTAGAATTTTTATTGTAGAGCTCAACTTGTTGTGGTTGCGGATCAACGAGGAATTCATTGATCAATACATTACTTTCTGCTTGAACAAACTTTGGAAAACAGATAAAACAACTGATAAAAAATAAAGTAATAATTTTATGGCGAATATGAAATGTCATACGATAGATTTTGTAGGGACAGGTCGCGACCTGTCCCTACACATTTAAAAAGACCAGATCGTTTTGCATAATTTTTGCCCATGCAACATGAAGGTAAATGAAAGACAAAAATATTTCAATGGATTATAGTCTACAAAATTTCAGTTTTACTGGACATGAAGATAAAAAGTAACCAAACCATTACCGTGGTCAATATACTTAATATTGATTGTAGCTCCACTGCAGTTCTCTTTCGATGAAAATAATGTGCCGTCGGCAGGAGCTCGAATAACTTCACTCCCCGAACTCCACATATCAATTCCTGTATGAATCCCGCCGCTGTATGTATAACGCCATGACCACGGCGTGTGGCCAAAATGCTGTTCAACAATGATAGGATCTTGAAGTGGCCAATCCCAACTGCCGCTTCCCATAGATGTTTGTCCAGTTTGATGATCAGTAATACCGTGTGAACTTAAATAGCCTTCAGGGTTTACCCAGTTGTTATTTACCCGCACCTCAAAGTGAAGATGTTCTCCTGTTGAACAGTATGGAGCCCCTGAATTTCCAACAAGAGCAATCGGATCACCTTTTTTGACTGGCCCTACTTTATTTCCTGTAACCAGTGCCGCTTGTACTGCATTAAATTCGCCGAGTGCTTGCTGTAATAATTGTTGGTATCTCCGTTCATCACTCTGCGTATCATTTAATAACAGTTGTTTCTGTGATTTTTGATTGTTTAAGTCTGCCTTTTGATCTTCTAATTTTTTTTCTAGATCGGCTAGTTCAATCTTTTTTTGTTCTCTCAGTTTTTTTTGCTCTTCAAAATTAGTTTTTGTAGTTTGTACCTGTACAAGTAGTTTTTGATTGTTTTCTTGTGAGGATTTGGCGTACTTTATATCATTCACCATCTCTTCGGCATTTGCCGCATCAAATAAAATAGCAAAAATAGAGTATGAACGTTTTTTATAACTATTGACTACCCGTTTTAGTAATAGCTTTGAAAGATAATCAAGTGATGTATCTAACCCTTCGATTTTTGTACCAAGAAGCTCTATTTCTTTCTGGGTTAATACAACTTTTTTTTCAGTATCCTGCATGCGAAGCTCTGTGAGGTTTATTTGTGTATCCATGTACTCAATTTGAGAAGAGAGTGTTTTTTTTTGATCACGCAGGTCTGAGAGTTTCTGTTCGTATTGTTGAATTTTATTTTGAAGATCGGATTTAGTTTGGTCAGTGTCTGCTGCGTATATAAAACCTATAGAAGAGAGGATTATGCAACAAACAAAAAAATGATGAGTACTCTCTTTTTCATACTATTAGTATAGCCATAAACTATAAGAAAATGGAAGAGGAAAAGTTACGTTATTTAATGTACTTTTCTGTGGCAAGAAAGCTGGCGATAAATGCGATTCCCATACCAAAAACACACGCAACGGTAAACGTTATGAGCAAAAAATTTTGATTAAGCGTCCATACAGTAGTTTGATAGAGGCTGAAACTTACATGGAGTTCAGGAACACCGCGCAGATACGAACGTAGGAAAGGACTGATGTACAATAAGGTTCCAATAACAATAATATATGCGCTTATTACAACGCTAAAACCGAATAAAAGTGCCTCTGCCAGGAAAGGTCGTTTAATATAGAAACTACTCGCTCCCAAAAGACGCAACAACTCAATTTCATCACGTTTAATTGCGATCTTAAACGAAAACGTTGTAGTGAGCACTATAATCGACATTAAAATTAAAAAGCTAAAGAATACTATTGTCGTTTTGCGAAGAATATCAGTAAGTGTGAGTAATCTATCAACAATATCTTTTTGGAAATTTACTTCATCAATACCGGTTTGTTTTCTCAAATATGATGCAATTTCAGGTAAGTATGCTGGCTTTTTTGCGTAGATCTCTAGTGATGGGGGAAGTATATCTGATGAAACCATTTCTAAAAGAAGAGGATTGTCTTTATTCATTTGTTTATATATAGTAAATGCTTCAGACTTTGATACGTATTTTGCGTCAAGTACTTTCCCGGAATTTACCAACTCTTCTCGTATTTTAATAATGTCGGCCTCAGGAGTTTTAGGTTGAAAATAAGCGGTTACTTGCGGGCGTGTTTCTACATATCCAAGTAAGCCGTATAAAAAGACGAGTGATACAAAGAGAGCGAGAGATAGAAATAATGTGAAAAATAGCACCAATAACGCAGCCATGGATTGATATGGAGTTCGACGAATTGATGTTAGTACTTCACTCATAATTCATATCCTCCTTTTCGAATGTCTTTTTCTAGTTTACCCTCACGCATTACGAGCACTCGTTTTTTCAAACTATTAACGATATCAGTATTGTGAGTAGCAATAAGTATAGTTTTTTTACCTTCTAATTTGCTGAAAATTTTCATAATCTCCCATGCTGTTTTTGGATCTAAATTACCAGTCGGTTCGTCTGCCAAAATAATATCACGGTCACCAATAATTGCTCTCGCTATGGCAACTCGCTGCAGTTCTCCCGCTGAGAGTTGTGATGGGAATACCTGTAACTTATGCGGTATATTTACAAGATCCAAAACTTCCTCTACTTTTGTTCGGATTACTTTGCTGCTCATACCACTGATTTTTAAGCTCAATGCAATATTTTCAAATATATTTTTGTCCGGTAAAATTTTAAAATCTTGAAATACAATACCTATTTTCCTTCGTAATTTTTCGACTGATTTGAATTTTTTGGAAGCAATATTAATGTCATCAATAATTATGGACCCTGAAGTTGGTATATACTCTTTTGTCAGAAGTTTAAGAATAGTTGTTTTTCCTGCACCTGATGGACCTACAAGAAAAATAAATTCATTATCTTCAATTTCAAACGATACATTATCAAGGGCAACATTTCCTAGTGGGAATTTTTTTGTAACATTTTCAAATTTTATCATCCGAAGTGTGCATTTAATAATTATTCCGTCTCTACCAGTCCTACATCCATAAGCCAAGCAGCTTTCTGACCTTTGTATGTCTGTCCCCAAACTTTTATTTTTTTCCCGACGTATGTTGAGAGGTCAACTGCTGTGGATGTAAGATATACATTTTGTGATTCTCCACCGGGCCTTTCTAAATGAAAACTTCCTTCATCTTCAAATCCTCCTTCTTTCAGTAAACCTTCAGCACTATCTTTGAAGGTACTTTTATCTTTGATACCAGCCTGTTTCGCGACTGGTGCATTGTCGGTATTTTGGGCGGTGGGGGATTTAATAGCAGTGTTGCCTGTGCCTTTCAATTGTGCTGCGCCGAAACCTACTAGCGAGCCGATAACAATACTTACTAAAATGAATACAGCAACTATTGGAGTAGAAAATCCAGTTGAAGAGTCTCCATCTAAATTGTGAATAATTTGATTATCCATATACAAAGAGAATAGCAAGAATCGCTTAAAAAAACAAGTGAGACTAAATAAAAGTTATGAGTTAGGAATTACGAATGACGAATTACGAATGTAAATCCAAATTTCAAAGTTCAAATGTCAAATCAAATCTAAAGTCCAAATTTTTATTTGGATTTTTGATTTTGTTATTGATTTGAAATTTAGATTTTGTAATTTGGATTTTTGAATGTAGAGTGTTAATTTTAATTCTAAATTGAGGTTGAAATTTATAGTGAGCGTTTAAGGTAGGCTTCTATAAACGCATCAAGATCACCATCGAGTATTTTATCCGTATTACTATCTTCATAATCAGTGCGAACGTCTTTGATAAGTCTATAAGGATGCAGCACATAGGAACGAATCTGTTGTCCCCATGAAGCCATCTTGTCCTTCTTATATGCATCAATTGCATTCATAGTTCTCTCTTGTTCTATCTGCCACAACTGAGCGCGCAGTAATTTCAGGGCGTTTTCCCGATTTTGCAGTTGAGATCGTTCTGTTTGGGCGGCTACTACGATGCCTGTTGGTTTATGGGTAAGTCGTACTGCTGTTGATACTTTATTGACATTTTGTCCTCCATGGCCGCCACTTCGAAAGAAGTCCCAATCAATATCTTCTTCTTTTACATCAATTTCATTATTTTCAATTACCGGCAATACTTCAACAAGTGCGAAAGAAGTTTGACGCAGCTTATCTGCATTAAACGGTGATTGGCGCACAAGTCTGTGAACGCCTGCTTCAGCTTTTAAATATCCGTAGGCAAAATCTCCATGCACATTAATTGTTGTACTTTTTATACCTGCTTCGTCTCCAGCCACGCGATCGACTTCTTCGAATTTCCAGCCTTTCCGTTCAAAGTAGCGAGTATACATACGGTATAACATTGAAGCCCAGTCCATGGCTTCAGTTCCACCTTGACCTGCATGGATGGAAAAAATTGCATCGCCTTTATCATGTTCGCCAGATAAAAATAAAAGCACTTCGTATTGATTAATCATTTTTTCGGCTTCAACTAATTCTTCCTCAGCCAGTAGTAACTGTAACATTTCGAGATCGTCTATTTCTTTTTTTAATGAGGTTATTTTTTTCATAACATCGCCAGCATGTTGAGCATCCTGCCAAAATGAACCATCATAAGTGAGACTCTCCAAAGAGCTTAGTTCGGCTTTTTTTGCAGGGATATTTGCATGCAGTAAAATGCTATCGAGTTTTTTTTGCAGTTCTTCTTTTTTATCTTCCATACTCCTTTATTATATCATCAGGAGAAATAATGAGGTTTACTTGAAATCTGTACCAAACGTAATTACAGCATCTGCGGGATCTTTCTCTGGAAGGGTACTAACTTTAATTTTTGTGGTATGATCTTTCAGGTCTTCTTTCAGCATTGACTCTAGATCTTTTTTCGATGCTTTAATTTGTATTTCAGTTGCGGTGAAATCAAAGTTGTCAGCATTACCTGTGAGAATATCCCCATATCCTTTCTTTTTCAATACATCTTTTACTTCAGTTGCTTTACCGGCAGTACCGGAACCATTCAATACTTTAATTTTCATATCCTCACGTTTCAGCGATGGAGTAGGACTTGCTGGTGGAGTGGTTGGGGAAGGTTGGGGAGAAGGTGTTGGGGTAGGTTTACTGAAATTAAATGCGAGATTAATAGGCAATGATTTGAAAGACGTCTTGGAAAGTCCAAGTAGAATTAAAAGAGAAACGGCGAAGGAAGCAACAAAAATCAAGAGTTCTTTCACCGGTAATCTAACTTTTGGAAGTGAACGAGAAGTCTTGGCTGCTTTTGCACTATTTTTTAGGAACGAGAAATTTTTATTTTCTTGTGAAAATATAAATGCGCCGAAGTCTGCATCAAATGTCAGTATAGGAAAAGCTTTATTGTTATTCACGACAAGCATTTTCGTATACTCTTCATAAAAGTTTGGAATAATTCTTTTTAATGGATTTGTCCATACTCCGACTTCTTTAGTAAATGTATCCTGGCGGACAGCTTCAGATTCTTCGCCAGAAAGAATAAGACGGTTTATTTTTTTATCTTCTTTTTCGTATTCTTCTGTTTTTGATTTCAGTACAGCTTCTGCTGTTTTTTTGTCAGTTAATTCTTCTACCCATATATCTGGAGAAACCAATCCATAAGAATCATAGAGGTATCCAGTTACGCTAGCTTTTTCATATTGTGCATAAAGAATATTTTCTTTTTTATCTTTGCGAAGAGTTTTTTTAAATAATTTGAAGTATGCGAGTGTATCAGGAAGTACTGTAAAGACCTTCAACTCCAGTAAATTAAAAACCTGTTGGTAGCTGGCCCATGTTGTTTGATCCATGGCATAAAATGTGATCTTTTTTTGTCCACCGTTTTCTTCTATAAACGAGTCATAAAGACTACTATCTAAATCAATATTTAATGTAGCGCGTGCTTTATCCTTTATAAATGACGCAAGTGCAGTTGGAGCAATATCAGCTGGGACTTCGGTTCGAAAAAAAGAAAAGGCTTTTTGTGGAAGTACTAAATAAATTTCTTTTCCATTTTGGTTTGTTCCAACTACTGAATTAATTCCTTCCTTAATTGCTGATGCTACAACATCCACATTAAGCACTTTCCCTTCCTGTAATAAATCAGTACTGTGTTTTTTTTCAAACGTGCTTACTTCATATTGGCCCATAAAAGATCGTTTGAGATAAAGTAGTTTGAGGCCGTCTTTGTCAAGTGATAAGTAAATCATCTTCTAACATTATTGTATATTCCAGGCAAAATTACAAGGGTATTTAGCAAACTCTGTCGCTGCTATTCCAAATTATATTTTGATACAATAAGGTATGAATGGCCAGATTGATGAAGTTAAAAACAAAATTGATATAGTAGATTTTATTGGCAGCTATATCTCTCTTAAAAAAGCAGGGCGTAACTTTAAGGCAAACTGTCCTTTTCATCAAGAAAAATCACCATCCTTTATTGTATCTCCAGACAGACAGTTATGGCACTGCTTTGGCGCGTGTCATGACGGTGGAGATATTTTTAAGTTTTTGATGAAATGGGATAATCTTACATTTTTTGAAGCGCTTAAAGAACTGGCATATAAGGCTGGAGTGAACTTAGAATCACTTTCCGTACGGGATGACGTATGGAATAAGAAAGAACGTCTACTAAAAATAAATCGGACAGCCACAGAAATGTTTAAGTACTTGTTAACTGAGAATAAAGCAGGGAAAAAAGCATACGAATATGTTACACAACGCCAAATCCATCCCAATATAGTTAAAAAATTCGAATTAGGATATGCACCAGATACTTGGGATTTGCTTTTAAAATATTTTAAAAAGAAAGGATACAGTGAAGAAGAGTTAGTTGAGGTAGGACTCGTAATAAAGAGTGCGAGAGGAAGCTATTATGACAGATTTAGAAATCGTCTTATGTTTCCAATTAAGGATCATCGAGGTACGATAATAGGCTTTTCTGGACGCGCTATAATTGCTGACTCACATGAAGCAAAGTATATTAATACGCCTGAGACACCCTTATATCGTAAGCGAGAAACACTGTATGGGTTGGATTTGGCCAAAGATGCAATTAAAAAATCAAATAATGTATATATAGTTGAGGGTGAATTTGATATGATATCTCCCTATCAGCATGGGTATGAAAATTTTGTCGCAATAAAAGGCTCTGCGTTAACTCGCGAACAACTCACCTTGCTAAAACGTTATACCTCTCGGTTGACATTAATGTTAGATGCTGATGAGGCAGGTATAGATGCCGCAAAACGTGGGGTAGAAGTGGCTGAGGATTACGAGTTTGATATCCAGGTCATTAACATCTCAGAAGGTAAAGATCCTGACGAAATGAT
>CAZXWS010000010.1:0-12639 GCA_964644605.1 uncultured Gammaproteobacteria bacterium | reverse complement strand
ATGTAAACGTACGGAACGGTCGCGACCGTTCCCTACAAATTATATTTTCCTAAATACTCGATACTAGATACTAGATACTAGATATTAATCATGGACTCGTAGCTCAGTTGGCTAGAGCGTTGCATTGACATTGCAAAGGTCACAGGTTCAAGTCCTGTCGGGTCCACACTACCATGAAAAAATATATTATCACAACCACTACAACTACCAGCCCTTAATGCGGCAGGAGTCGTATGGTAAAAATTGACCCCGCCGCAAGCGGGGTTTTGAGTATAAAAACACTGAAGTTCACTAAACTTTACTGAATGTCACTGAAATAAATGAATAAATAATAGACATTAAAAGCTATATAATAGATATAAATTTAATTTAAAAATATGAATAACAATAATCTTGATCCTTTACGCCATTCGGCAGCACATTTATTAGCGGCTGCTATTACGCAGTTGTATCCTCACGCCCTCCCCACCATTGGCCCTGCTATCGAGAATGGATTTTATTATGACTTCGACAATCTGGAAATAAGTGAAAAAGATTTTCAAAAAATAGAGCAAAAAATGCATGAAATCGTAAAAAACTGGGATGGTTTTGAAAAAATAGAGTTATCAAACGATGAAGCACTCAAACAATGGAGTAATAATCCTTATAAAAAAGAATTAGTGGAAGAGCTCATTAGTAAGAACGAACCCATTACGAATTATAAATCAGGAGAATTTGTCGATTTATGCCGAGGCGGTCATGTGGAAAATTCCAAGGAGCAGCTTAAGTATTTTAAGCTATTAACTGTAGCCGGAGCCTATTGGCGTGGTGAAGAAAAGAACAAAATGTTAACGCGTATTTACGGCACAATTTTCCCTACAAAACAAGAACTAGATGACTATTTAAAAATGCTCGAAGAAGCTAAAAAACGTGACCACAAAAAACTTGGTCGTGAACTTGATTTATTTACTTTCTCTGATAAAGTGGGGCCAGGCTTAGCATTGTGGACTCCAAAAGGTACATTACTCAGAAATCTGCTCGATGATTATGTATGGAAACTGAGAAAAGCAAGAGGGTATCAAAAAGTTACCATACCGCATATTACAAAAAAAGATTTATATGAAACGAGCGGCCATTGGGCTAAATTCGCTAACGAATTATTCAAAATAAAATCACGCGAGGGTCACGAATTTGCCATGAAGCCTATGAACTGCCCGCATCACATACAAATTTTCGCTCATTTACCCCGTAGTTACCGCGACATGCCCCAGCGTTATACTGAGACAACCATGTGTTACCGCGATGAACAGACAGGTGAATTATCAGGACTTTCTCGCGTCAGATCATTCACACAAGATGACGCGCATGTTTTTTGTACATTTGACCAAATCAAACAGGAGTTTAACCATGTTTGGGATATTATTGATCAATTTTATTCGTCGTTTGGTTTCGATATGCGGGTAAGACTTTCGTTCCATGATCCAAACAATATGAAAGCATACTTAGGTACAGAAAAAGCATGGGAGGGAGCAGAATCAGTGATAACATCACTCGCAGAAGAACGAAAACCAAAGTACGAAGTATTCAAAGGAATAGGGGAGGCAGCTTTTTATGGACCAAAAATAGATTTCATGGCAAAAGATTCTCTTGGTAGAGAGTGGCAAGTGGCTACCATTCAGCTCGATATGAACATGCCGGAACGCTTCGAGTTAACTTACACAAATGCTAACGGGGAAAAAGATAGAGTTTATATGATTCATGCGGCTATCATGGGTTCTATTGAACGATTCCTTTCCATACTCATTGAACATTATGCGGGGGTATTTCCACTCTGGCTATCTCCGGTGCAAATATCTTTATTGCCTATTTCAGATTTGCATGTTGACTTTATTAAGAAGTATGTCATTCCTGCTTTAGATAAAGAAAACATTCGCTATGAACTCGATGCCGAAAATAAGACAATAGGGAACAAAATACGTCAATCTACCTTGCAAAAAGTACCGTATATGATTATAATTGGAGAGAAAGAAATCGAAAAATCAAATATAAAAGATCAAAAATCAAAAATTGAAGATATACTTGTTTCAGTAAGAACAAGAGAAGGCAAAGATCTTGGACAAGTAAATCTTTATGAGTTTATTAATACACTAAAAGACCACATTGAGAAATACGAATAACTTTGGTTTTAGACCATATACACCCCGTCCTGCCGCAGGAGGATTCCGACGACCAGGAGGCTTCAATCGAGGTAGATACCAACAGCAACAGACAAATCATAAATTTTACTTTACCAATCAGCGTATTGAGGCGCCTCAACTGCGTGTTATTGACTTTGAAGGTAAACAGGTAGGGCTATTAAGCCGTGATGAAGCCCTCAGAGAAGCACAGACACGCGAGCTTGATTTAGTTCTCATCGCACCCAATGCACAGCCGCCAGTAGCAAAAATAATCGATTTTAAGAAATTTTTATATCAAGAAGAGAAAAAAGCACGCGAAGCAAAAAAAGGAATTAAAAAGAGTATTGTGAAAGATGTGAATTTATCACTATTTATTGCACAAGCTGACCTGGACAGATTAAAAGATAAAACAAAAGAATTTTTAGCAGATGGCAATCAAGTACGCCTTAACCTAACATTAAAGGGCAGAGAGCTTGGCAAAAAAATGATGGCATTCGAGCTTATGAAAAAATTTATTAGTGAACTTGAAGAAGTAAATATATCGAAAGAACCAAGAATCGAAGGAAGAGTTGTGCGCGCGGTCATCTCGAGAAAAAAGTAATAATCAGTTTGAAAAATAATAAAATTATCGTATAATGTGTGCTTATCCGTTCTGATAATTTAAAATTACCATGAGTAAACAAAGAACAGACAAATCGGCAGCAAAACGTTTTAAAGTAACCAAAACTGGTAAAGTATTGCACAGATCTCATTATTTGAGACATTTGCGCAATAGTAAAAGTAAAAGACAGATACGTGATCTAAAAACAATGAAACCTTTAATTGGTGTATTTGAAAAGAAAGTTAAACAAATGCTCGGTGTAGCATAACTAAAATATGACTAGAGTAAAAGGTGGTATAACAACCAAAAGAAAACACAAAAAAACATTAACGCTTGCAAAAGGCTATTGGATGAGCCGTAGTAAGCAAATTAAAAAAGCAAAAGAAGCTGTGCTTCATGCTGATGCATATTCATATGCCGGAAGAAAAGCACGCAAAAGAGACTTCCGAACACTGTGGATTGTGCGATTAAATGCAGCTGTCCGCGAAGCAGGCTTAAGCTACAGCAAATTTATCAATCTCTTAAAAACCAAAAACGTGGATATCGACCGCAAAATCCTTTCGCAAATTGCCATCGACCACCCCACCGTCTTCACTAAAATTGTTGAGAAAGTAAAATAAATCTTCCAGATACATTTTTGAGTACATTTATTAAAGTGCATACTTTAGCTTGTTATATCAATATATTCAACTCCCGAAGTTTGCAGACGTCTACCTAAATCTTGAAGTAAAGCTTTTAATTCTTCCTCTGTCACTATTCCTACATTATATGGAAAATTATCATCAGCCCAATAGTTATCGTCACCAAAAGCAATAGGTTGTTGATCTTTAGGAATTAAATGTTTATCTGTTTTATACAAATACAATGCGGAGATTCCGATTTGAGTAAATCTAGGTCATTATGGTCAATACCATTTAATAGGGAAGTGAGATCAGGTGTCATTTCCCAAATATCCCATCGTTTATATGCATTATCACCAGAAAGAAATAATTCCGCCCAATCATTATTATCTTCTAATGTAGCCCATGGAAATGATGCTAAATGATTTCCTCGTCTAAATCCAATTTGATTCGCTAACTGCAGGTCGTCGTGTGTTAATGGTACTAACTTTCAGATAATCGATCCCTGTTGCCAGTGGCTAAGGCAAAAATAGATCCAATTAGTGATGTTCGAAGTGATGCCAGATGTTGTCTTGCTTCTATTAACCCCATATCTCCATTCGCATTCATTTCAGTTTCATGCTCTAGGGGTAAACGGGCTAAAGCTTGTTCAAATGATTGTGGAGGTCCGAAGCCTATCAATTCACCACGTGTTGCCATGCGGGTATTATAACACCAACCCTCTGATTTGTAGGGAACGGTTTGAAACCGTTCCCTACATATTATCACTATTATTCCTGAATATTCTTTATTATAATTCTCATGTATGCAAGAGATTCAATCTATTCGAACACAAGCAGAAAATGAAATCACTGCATCTGCTACAGCGGCACAACTCGAGGAGCTTCGTATTAAATATATGGGTAGAAATGGATTAGTGAATAGATTGTTTGAACAGATGAAGACACTGTCTGCTGACCAAAAAAAAGAAGCCGGACAAAAAATAAATGAGCTTAAAACATCTATTGAACAGCTCATACAAAACAAACAGTACGAACTTGCGCAAGTTGTAATAAAAGAAGACATTGACACCAGTCTTCCAGGTATTCGTCCAAAGATAGGACATTTACATCCAACCACTCAAGTAATGCGCAAACTCAATGCGTTTTTCCGTTATTTAGGGTACAGTGTATATGAAGGTCCAGAAATTGAGACAAACGAATACAACTTCGAAAAACTCAATTTACCCAAAGACCATCCCGCTCGCGAACTTGCCGACACTCTGTATATTGAAGAGCCAGAAGTTTTACTCAGAACACATACATCTTCCGTAGAAACAAGAGCATTAACCCAAGAAGAACTGCCTTTACGAATTGTTGTGCCAGGCAAAGTATACAGAAATGAAGAAGAAAACGCTACGAATGGCTCGATGTTTTACCAATATGAAGGACTCGTTATTGATAAAAATATTAGCATGGCTGATTTGAAAGGAACCCTTATAGCTTTTGTAAAATTTTTATATGGTCCGGACACAAAAACACGATTCCGTGCCAAGTATTACCCTCAAGTAGAGCCAGGAGCAGGACTTGATGTAGGCTGTACTTTTTGTGGCGGAACTGGTTGCCAGGTATGTAAATACCGTGGATATATCGAAGTACTCGGAGCAGGCATGGTGCATCCCAACCTCCTGCGCGCTTGCAATGTAAACCCTCAGGAATGGTCAGGTTTTGCGTTTGGCATGGGGTTTGATCGGTTGGTCATGTTGACCTATGGAATAACTGATGTTAGACGTTTATATGATGGAAGTTTGACATTTGAATAAATGACAGATCTATATTAAAGATAAAAAATAAAATTTAAAAAATACAAATAAACTTCCCCGCAGCAAGCTGACGGGGTATTTAGATGAATATTAAAAAGTTTGTTGTTGTTTTTGACTAAGGTATCCCCGCAGTTATAAACAGCGGGGTATTCCCAACAATAAAAAATTGATAAATAATATAGTAATGAATTTAGACATATTTAATTTGAATTTTTTAATTTTGATCTTTTATTTTTAAAATCTCTTATGAAAGTTCCAATTAATTGGCTAAAAGATTACGTTGATTTACCTGATGACCTTAATCGTTTCAGTCGAAAAATGACTGAGATCGGTCACATGCAGGATGGAGCCCCTAAACAAGTGGCAGGGGATACTTTGTATGATTTTGAAATTCGCCAAAACAGACCTGACTGTTTGTCACTTCTTGGTATTGCACGAGAAACAGCGGCTGTATTTCAGACCAAAATAAAAAATCCGCTTGATTCGTTGCAAGAAATTAGAGACAAAAATGACAGTACTCACGTCACAATTGACGACTCTTCACGTTGTTATCGTTTTAGTACTGTCACTATAGAAGGAGTATCAGTCACGCCTTCCCCAGAATGGTTAGTAAAAAAACTTGAAGCGTACGGAATTAAAACTATCAATAACATAGTTGATATAACGAATTTTGTTATGGTGGAGACGGGTGAGCCACTGCATGCCTATGATGCTCGGGAAATAAAAAATCAAGAAATTATTGTGCGCCTTGCCAAACAAGGAGAAAAAATTACGGTGCTCGGAGGTAAAGAAATTGAACTTACTGCAAATGATTTAGTCATTGCAGATACTGAAAAGCCTCTCTCAGTTGCAGGTATAATCGGCGGGGAACACAGTGGTATACATGATGATACAACTACAATAATTATTGAAGACGCGACCTATAATCAAGCATCAATCCGTCGAACTTCACTTCGGCACTCATTACGCACAGAAGCATCCACACGACATGAAAAATTCCTGCATACTGAACTATCGGCTGTAGCATTACGACGTGCAGATCAACTCATAGTTGAACTCGCGGGAGGAAAAATAGTGGATCACACCGACACTTGTCCAGTACCGACTCAAAACAAAAAAATTACTCTGACACTAAAAAACCTAGAACGTATTGGCGGTGTCAGTATTTCTATTACTGAAGCAACAACAATATTACAATCTCTTGGATTTGCGATAGAGCAATCTACTGAAACAACACTTACTACAACTGCCCCGTACTTTCGAACAGATATTGATCAAGAAGAAGATGTGATCGAAGAAGTACTGCGTATTTATGGCTATGACAAAATACCCGAACGTCTTCCGCATGCACCTGTACCCAAAGACATACAGTCAAAATATTTTAGTCTCGATGAAAAAATCCGTGATATTTTAATTGCCGCTGGATATGATGAACAAATTACGAATCCACTTACCTACGAATCACAGCCACAGAAAGAAGCAGTTGTTCTCGAAAACTCACTGAATGCGGATAAAACGATGCTGAGAACTACATTAAAAAATAATTTACTAAACGTAGTAGAAAACCAAAAAAAATATCGTAAACAAAATGTCCAGCTCTTCGAACTTGGAAAAATTTACTACAAAGAAAATAATGAGTATAAAGAACAGAGAACTTTAGGCCTCATAGCATCAGGTAAAGATATAACATATCTTGATGTTAAAGGAGTTATTGAAGAATTATTTGAAAGGCTTGGTGCAGATTACAGACAGGCTGGAATCGAAATCGCAAAACTTCCGGGTAGTGAAAATATTTACTACTCAGAAATAAATCTCGAGACTATTGAGTATAAAGAGTACGCGGTAAAACCTGTTTACACCTTTGCGCAGTCGTTATTGCAAGATATATCTTTTTACGTTGCTAAAGATATTGCTGTTGGAGATATCATTGATGAAATCAAAAAGATTTCCCCAATTATACATAAGATTGAACTTGGTGAAGATAGACAAGTATCAGATAAACGCTCCATATTGCTTCATATTACATTCCAGTCTCTTGAAAAAAATTTAAAGAATGAGGATATTGAACCGGAAAAAAAGAGAGTAATTGAGTTAGTAACTAACAAATATAAAGGTGAAGTGAGAATGTGATACAAATGGAACGGTCGCGACCGTTCCCTACAAAGAATTTATACGTAAAATGATTTCCAAAAAGATATAAACGTCATTCTGGTAAGCGAAGCGCATCCAGAATCATCAGGACAACGCGCAATTCGTTTGATACTAGACAATCGAGCATGACGTATTGCTCTTTGTTGTAACCTAAATAATAATCTAGGATACGATAAATAAATTATATGTTATACACATTAAATCTCACAAAATTCGAAACAACGGATCATTTATTTCTTCCCGCACTACTGTACCAACCTTTAGAAAAAACTGATGAAGTCGCTATCTTTCTTCATGGAAATGGGCATGCATCAGGGATAGCTTCTGTTGATAAAAATAATGTATTAGGTGAGATGTTTGCACGCCAACACATTGCATATTTTCCCTTTAACAATAGGGGAGCTCACTATATAAATAAATTAAAGTGGTATGTGAATGGTGAAAAGAAGGAGTTTAAGTGTGGCACAGCATATGAATTAATAAAGGACTGTATTTACGATATTGATGGTGCAATACAATATTTAGAAGTACTCGGATATAAGAAGTTTATTTTGGTTGGAGCATCTACCGGTTCAAACAAAGCGGTGGTATATAACTACTATAAGAAAATAAATAAAATAAATCGTTTTATTTTGCTGGAAGGCGGAGATGATACCGGGCTCTATTACCAACAAATGGGAGAAGAAGTGTTTAAAAAAGCGTTGCAACGATGTACAAATGAAATAAAAAACGGAAATAGGACTGAGTTTGCCGATAAATCGTTAGTTTCAAATATAATTTCGTATCAAGCTCTGTATGATACTATAAATCCCGAAGGTGATTATAATATTTTTCCGTATTATGAATATTTTAATCACCTAAATCTTGCCAAAAAGGAATTATTTAGAGAATTTAGCTCGATTAAAAAACCAACATTAGTCGTCTATGGATCGAATGATCAGTACTGTAGCGGACCCCCTGAAAACTGTCTTGCAGTATTAAAAGAAAAATGCTCGTCGCCAGAATTATTTACATTCAAAATTATTCCTGGAGCTGAACATGGATTTGGTGGTAAAGAAACAGAATTAGCACATGCAATTGAGAAGTGGATCGTGATGAAGAGTAATGTGCATTAAGTAAAAGTAGTAGGGAACAGTCGCGACTGTTCCCTAGACATACGTGCATGTAGGGGTACCCAGTACGGTTTAATTTTAAATTTTAAATATCAAATTTTAAATCAATTTCTAAATCTAAATTTCATTTTCACATTATATGAATTATATTAACAAAGACGAACAATTAAAAAAATTGGCTGAGGAAATCGAAAATTGCACCGAATGCAAAATTGATAAAACCGGAATGATGGTGTTTGGAGAGGGTAATCCAGACGCGAAAGTCATGTTTGTCGGTGAAGCACCTGGAAAAAATGAAGCCAAAACTGGTAGACCTTTTATCGGTAGATCAGGGCAATTATTACGCAGCTTAATAAGATCAATTGGTCTAAAGGAAGAGGATGTATACATCACAAGCCCCGTTAAATACTTACCCAATCGAGGAACACCAACAAAAGATGATATAGCCCACGCACGTACACACTTTTCTCAACAATTATCAATAATCAATCCGGAAATTATTGTTCTGCTGGGCAGTGTCGCAGCTCAAGGCGTGTTGCAGGAAGTAATACCAGTGACTAAAATGCATGGAACCGTTGTTGAAAAAAATGGCAAAAAATATTTTATTACAGTTCACCCCGCGGCCGGTCTGCGTTTCCCTCCATTAAAAAAGACATTCGAGGAAGATTTTGAGAAATTGAGAGAGTTGTTAATGGAAGAGAAAATCATTAAAAATAAGTAGGGAACGGTTTCAAACCGTTCCCTACAGAATGGTAATCATGATAAAATAAAATCACTTTCGGAATTAATTGGAGCTTTTAAAACTACTTCTTCAAAATTAATTCATCAAATTGGATTGAAAAAATTTATGTGGCAGAAATCATTTTATGACCACATTATTCGTTCTGAAACTGAACTTTTACATATTCAAAAATACATCCGCTATAATCCGCTCAAATGGGGTGAGGATGAATACTATAATCCTAATGATTCGGAGTAGGTGTAGGGGAGGAAGGACTGCCTGAATCCCACGGCTTTTTAACACCTATTTTAATAGACGTGTCCGATACATTTCCTTTATCATTTTTCGCATAGAGCTTCAATTCATACACCCCGTCATCCAGATGTATTGTCTCATCAATATCTTTAATATCACCATTCCAACTTTTCTTTTCCTCACCGTTCGCTAGTAGTTTCACTTCCTTAATGGAAACTCCTGATGTAATCTTTCCTACAACATGCACATCATTTGAATCTCCTGTTGATTTATCACTTGGTGAACGGAGAGAAACAACCACATTGTCTGAGTTTGCATCGGAAGTATCTGTTGGAGGATGAAATTTATCGTCCTTTTGGTCATGTGCCCACGCATCATCAGCTTCTTGCCATCTATTTTTACCGTCTGTTGAAACAGGATCATTTTCAGTAATTACAATAAATTCTTTTTCGTCATAATCACCGCGACGGATTTCAACATCATTTGCTAATTTGCCTGTAGCTTTTGAGATTTTTATTTTTTTATAATACGGTGCGCTATCTTTAGGCTCATTCCCATCGATAAAGTATTCTGATCGTTTTGGATATCCATCCTTTGGTAAACCACCCAAATATCCGTCTATTTCCACTGCTTTCACTTTATCAGGTTTGTCCATAATCCCATCGGAATACTTTTTCAATAACTCTACCATAATGTTATGCCAGATGGGAGAAGCACCGGTAATACCCGAGGCTACTTTTGGATCCATTTTTGAATTATCATTATTGCCGACCCACACTCCAACTGTCACTGATTTTGTATACCCAATTGTCCAATTATCCCGTTTATCATCGGTTGTACCTGTTTTTACAGCAACTGTTTTTCCAGCAACATTTAAATACGAGTTGGGTCCAAACTCTTCTGTGCGCGCAACGTTATCGGTAAGAATATGTGATATAAGAAAAGAAACTTCCGGTGAAAAAACCAGCTTTTCTTTTGGTTTGTCCTGTTTAAATATCACCTTTCCATTTGCATCAGTAATTTCCTGAAACGTTTGCACATCTTTTCTCACACCGCCACGAGCAAAAACCGAATATGCAGATGTCATATCCAACAGTGTACTTTCGCCGCCTCCAAGCGTAACCGCAAGCCCAAAACGATTGAGATTCTCTTGCGTCGGCGCAAAGGAATGTAGTCCCATATCATCCGCTTTTTGAAGAAAGTCTTTCACCCCAACCATTGCCAGCATTTTTACAGCCGGTATATTTAATGAATTACCCAATGCAAAACGTACTTGTACCGGCCCTCTAAATTTACCATCATAATTTACGGGAATATAATCGGAACTCCCCTTTGAAGGAAAAGTCGTCTTAACATCCATTAGAACTGTAGAAGGAGTATAACCTTTTTCAAATGCAAGTGCATATGTTACCGGTTTTATTGAAGAGCCAGGTTGTCTACTTCCAACTGCCGCATTAAATTTACCATAATCAGAATTATTGTAATCGTACGAGCCGACCATTGATAAAACCTCACCAGTCTGAGAGTCTAAAACTACTGCGGCTCCATTTCCTACATGTATGGACTTTAATTTTTCAATTTCTGTCTTGACTATTTTTTCGACTGTTTGCTGAACTTCTAACGACAAAGTAGTCTTTACTTTTAACCCTTGGTCTGAAATTTTTGGTCCGTACTGTTTTTCCAGTAAATCCTTTGTATAAAAAACAAAATGGGGAGCATTGATTGCTATATTTGGTTCCGTAAATTTCATTGCGTCCACTTCTTTTTGAGCTTCTGATTCTTGTTTGCGTGTTATATATCCATCTTCCCGCATTCGTCGCAAAACCGCATACGACCTACCTTTCCAAGCATTGTTTTTTCCTATAAAGGGTGAATAATAGGAAGGGCTTTGCGGTAAACCAGCAATAAATGCTGCCTCCGCTAAATCTAGCTCTTTCGGACTTTTATTAAAATATCCTTTAGCCGCCGAACCAACTCCCCATAAACTTCCACCATAGGGAGCTTCATTCAAATACATTTGAAGAATTTGGTCTTTTGTATATCGGCGTTCCACCTCTATGGCCAAAATCATTTCCTGAATTTTTCTCGAAGCCGTCTGTTTAGGAGTTAATAAAACGTTTTTGATAAGTTGCTGTGTAATGGTGGATCCTCCCTGTATTCCCCGTCGCAACAAAATATTAAGAAATGCTCGTATGAGCCCCCGTTCAGAAATCCCCTGATGCTTATAAAAATCTTTATCTTCTACAGCAATTGTGCCTTTTTTTACAAAATCTGATACTTCAGAAAGAGCAACAGGCACACGATTTTTGTCTTTGTATATTTCATACAAAACTTTACCATCGCGGTCATAAAATACGGTTGTACTCCCTAGTGTCTGAGATAATTTGTTGGGTGAAGGAAGATCACGAGCATACCATGCAAATACGGCAAATGCCCCAATAAAACCGAGAAGAGTAAGACCAATTAATCCAATAAGTCCCCATACAACTATTTTCTGTTTTAATAGTCCCTTACGTGAGTACAGGGTATTGCGCATTCAAATAGTATACCATTTTACATAAGGTATAATAATTAAAATGAAGTTTAAAAAATTAATAAAACCGGAAAAAATATTTAAAGTAATAATTTTTATCTCATCGCTCCTGTTAATCATGTCAAGCATGGCAGCTTACTTTATTAGATAATCATTGTTCCATTCATTCATTGCTACATTGTTTGAAAAGCAGTGAAACAATGAAACCATGTATCAATATTATGGTATTAAACGCTCCGATTGAAACCCTTCCACGAACCAGTCCCATCACTATCAAAAAATTTAAATCACTCGATATAAACTCTTTCTATGATTTGCTCAACTTGTTCCCAAATCGTTATGAAAATTACTTTCTTATTTCTAACATAAAGGACCTGCAGGCAGGAGAAATAGTAACTGTAAAAGGGATTATTGAAGAATTTAAAAACACGTACACGAAAAAACATATCACGATTCAAAAAGCACGCCTTACTGATAATACAGGATACATCGAGCTTGTTTGGTATAACCAGCCCTATCTATCACAAATGATTAAAAAAGGAACATTCTTTGCAGCAGCAGGACTTGTCAAACAGTACTTTGATTCATTCAGTCTGGAGACAAGAGAGTATGAAATACTCCGAGATATTAATGATCAGACTTTACATACAGGTCGGATTGTCCCTGTATACCCAGAAAAAAGAGGATTA
>CAZXWS010000009.1:0-5471 GCA_964644605.1 uncultured Gammaproteobacteria bacterium | reverse complement strand
TGCAGCAGCTGATGTCACAGTTCCTACTTCTTTAGAATTTAAGACAGAGGAGTACAAGGTCCAGTATGAAAGTCTTATCAAAGCAGAACTAAATAGTAAGCAGCTAAACATCCAGTACGATAATACGGTGACTGCGATAACTGTTACTTTTGACACGAAGTTAAGCGATGAGCTCGTACTCGAAGGTGAGCTCAGAGAAGTGCTTCGCCAAATCCAGCAGCTGCGAAAAGATCAAGGGGTGCAAGTTGATGAAAAAATCAAAGTTACGTTGCCGGAAAAATTTAAACCTTATGAAGAGCAGATCAAGCAGAAGGTTCTCGCATCCTCTGTTAATTTTAATACTGAGGTCTCTATCAGCCGGGTGTAATCTACAGCATGTTACAAGTTTTAATGTATAGATGCTTTCGATTCTTCTTCCATCTTTTTTTCTCTACTTATTCTCGATGTTTAATATACTGGGTATAAAAAAGTATTTGTTTATAAATCAGATTATTTTCTTAGCACTTTCATTAATTGCATACTTTGTAATTAAAAAATATGGCAGAACTTTCTTTCAGCTCAACACATATTTACTGTACTGGTTTTTTATTTTAACACTAGTTTTCACATATGTGTTAGGATTGGAAGTGAAAGGTTCTCGTCGGTGGATCGACTTAAAAGTATTTAATTTTCAGCCCTCAGAATTTTTTAAAGTATTCTTTATTTTGTTTATGGCTCATTTATTGAGCAGAAAGTATCGTGGTGTAAACGAATTTTTTGTTTTTTTAGTCAGTATTTTTTATTTCATTATTCCGACTTTTATTATTTTTAAACAGCCGGATTTAGGAAATGCTCTTGTCTACGTGAGCATATTTGTTACCATGCTGCTATTCTCTTCGTTGCCAAAACGGTATTTAATCTATATAGCGATTTTTCTCATAGTGACATTACCGTTTTCATGGTTTCTGCTCAAAGATTATCAGCGAGCCCGCGTGCTGAGTTTCGTACGTCCGGGCGTCAGCCAGCAAGGAAGTTCGTACAACATGATCCAAGCTATTATCACGACCGGTTCTGGACAGTTTGTGGGTAGGGGATTGGGGCTTGGGACACAGTCGCGTTTATATTTTCTGCCAGAAAATCATACAGATTTTGCCTATGCTTCACTTGTGGAGCAGTTTGGTTTTTTTGGCGGATTTATTGTTATTATTCTCTATATTTTCCTCGTATTTCGGCTTTGTATCAAGGCGATCAATCTGTTTATGCGGCGTGATGAGAACTCCCGAGAGAGTTTTCTGTTTGTCATGGGTTTTATAAGTTATATTGTGTTTCAAATTACAGTGAACATTGGCATGAATATTGGGTTAGTCCCTGTAGCAGGTATCGCGTTGCCATTTATCTCCTATGGCGGCTCTTCTCTGATGGCACTTTTTATGGGAATGGCCTTTCTACCCTAAAATACTTGCGCAAATTAAATTTTAAGGTATAATGTACCTATGGCAAAATTTAGTGTTATCAAATCTGGTGGAAAACAGTACCTCGTGGGTGAAAACCAAGAGGTAGTGGTGGATAAGTTACCTGGAAAAGCTCAGGACACTGTTGAATTGGAAACTTTAGCAGTTATTGACGGCGAGAATTTGGATTTGGGCACTCCTATTTTAAAACAAGTAACAAAAGCCCAGATTGTAGAGCAAATGAAAGGTGACAAAATCCGTGTCGCTAAATTTAAAGCAAAAGTCCGTTACCGCAGAGTAAAGGGCTTTCGAGCTGAATTAACCAAAATAAAAATTTTATCTATATAACATGGCCCATACAAAAGCTCAGAGAGCTGTAAAAGGAAATCGAGATTCACGTTCAAAAAGACGTGGAGTAAAAGTATTTGGCGGTCAGGCAGTAAAAGCCGGTAATGTGATTATTCGTCAAAAAGGCACTCGAGTAAATGCGGGCAATGGAACCATGCTTGCTAAAGACTTCACTATTATTGCACTCAAAGAGGGAGTTGTGGAATTCTCACAACGTAAGGGTGAAAAAATCGTTTCAGTCAAATAATATCCGCATATCCGCTCGCAATCAGCGTAAATCTATCTGTATAATACTCACATGAGTGAGAGAGTAGAACAATTATTTGATGAAATACGCGTCGAGTCAGATATTTTTAAAAAAGCTCGCCTTATTGAGCAGCTTCATAAAGAAGAAGATACACCCCTCAATATAATTGCTGAATCATTACAAATAAAACCTTCGTACGTTAGCCACTTACTTCGTTTAAATCGATTACCAGAAATAATGGTCGATGGATATTATTCGGGGCTGGTAACTATGAGTCATTTATTTGTGTTATCACGTATTCAGGATTCTGAGCAACTTATGAAAGCATATGAACAAGTTCTTGCTGAAGGGTTGAGTTCGGCAGGTACAGAAAGAATTGTTCGTGAATATTTATACGGCATAAAAACTGATGGCGATTATATTCCTATGGAAGAAAAATCTGCGTTTCAGACACGTGCAAAAAAAGGGAGAGTACAAGTACGGATGGATCTTGTGCAGACTCGCATAAAAAGTAGAGCAGATGTGGAGCTCATTGGATCGCTTGATGATACTGCTGAACTATTACGCAGTTTGATGAAAAAACTTGACGAGTGGAAACGAGAACAAGGTATTTAAATTGAGAGTTTGTAATGTCCTTGGTAATGGATTGCCGATCCAGCCGATTTTGTTTACGGGAAAGTAACGGAAAAATACTTGACCTATGATATTTTCAATTGGCACCGGTCCAAATTCACGAGAATCTGATGATCTTCCTCTGTTGTCTCCCATCACAAATATTTGTCCGTCCGGCACTGTGGAGGGAATTCCTTCCTTACTGTACCCTCGCTCCCATACATTTGTTTTAGAAGCAATATAATTTTCTACAACTCTTTGATCATTTACATATACTTCGCCTGCGGTTACTGTTACACGATCACCTGGCAAGCCAATAATGCGCTTAATATAGTCGATGTTAGGATTCTGCAGTGATTTAAAAACAATAACATCGCCTCGATGCATAGGTCTGAATTTATACGTTACTTTGCTTGTGAGTATATATTCACCGGAAATAAATGTCGGTTCCATGGAGGCTCCTTTTACTTGATTTGGTTGGAGTATAAAAAGGTAGACAACAATAAAAAGTGAGCCGATAAAGACAACCGTTTCAAGTATGTCCATCACAAACTCAATCACAAGTTTCACAATGCTCATAGAAATTAATTGTAGAGGAGGAAATATGAAATTACAATGTTAATTACCACAAATTACTAAATTCTTTTGAATACTGATTCTGGATGCGCTCGAACACACGTTCTCGCTTACCAGAATGACGTGTTATAGTTTCGTAAACTGCATGATTATTAAAAATTTCGCTTATAACGTTACTGTATCCCTAAGTGGTATAATATACTGGTCATAATGGATCCGTAGCTTAGTGGTTAGAGCGTTCGGTTCACACCCGCCTGCCAAAGCGACCGCTTAGCTCAGCGGTGGAGCGCTTCGTTCACATCGAAGAGGTCGGTGGTTCAAATCCACCAGCGGTCACAAAGTGCAGCGGGCAGGTCCGAAAGCTGAATAAAGCACATGGGTACTGACAGTGCAGTAACTTTACTGAATTCCCAGCACCCATGTGCAGATTGTTTCTTTGGTTTATCTGCCTCTCTTGGAAAGGAGAGAATTTGCAAGTCAGACATTACGAGCCTGATGAAGTGAGATCCCTTAAAGAGTTCGAGCGAGCTATGCTTGTAACTCTGACCATTGGAAGTCTGGATCATGCTACAGCGCCTGCGTTGGCAAAAGCACTGACCCAACTGACGGATGTGGGTAAGTGCAAGATTGTTGTAGACCTGACTCGTTGTACCTATGTGTCATCAGCTGGTTTGCGTGTGCTACTTTCTGCAAGAAGAGTCTGCCGTCGATGGAATCGAGGAGATGTGTATCTCGCGTTGCCAGATCCTCATTCCGTCCGCGACACTCTTGAGCTAGTCGGGTTCACGAGGATCTTTGGAATCTATGAGACCCCTGCGGAAGCAGTGGGAAGTTTCTGAGATCCACCATTCGCGCGTCAGCTTGTCTGACGCGCAGCTCTTTTTACTTTATACCTTTAAAGTAGTCGTATACTTTTTTTGAAATTTCTGCGATTTTTTTATCTACCATGTCAGTATTATCTGTTTCCGATAACACGACAATAATATAATCTCTTTTTTTTGTGTACACGATGCCAGCATCATGGCTGTACTGATTCAACTCGCCAGTTTTATGAGCGATTACTGTACTCTCAGGCAATAAAGCCGGTATTTTAGTATTTAGCTGCTGTTTTTTTAGCAATTCAAGCATTTTGTCAGAATACAGACGATCTATTAGTTCACCACGATAAAGCTGCTCAAAGAACTTGCTCATATCGGCTGCAGTACTTGTGGGTAAAGAATTTATTTCACCTAACTTTGATTCACTAAATTGTTGTTTTGTTAAGAAGTCATTAATAGTCGATTCATGGAGCTGCTCTGTGAGCAAAAGGGCGGCATAATTATGGGAGATAGTAATCATTTGATTTAGAGCGTCAGCTATTCGTAGCGTAATTACGCCGTCAGTCAGATCAGCTGAATCGGATGAAATGCCGAAATTTTGATTCATGGAAGCTACATCATCGCTTACAATATCATCTTCGGTGATTTTATGCTCCTTAATTTGTTCGTATGTTTCAGCCATGATCCAGAGCTTATATAAACTGGCTGTGGCAAAAGTTCTGTGTTCGTTAAAGGTATATTGCGCACCTGTTTTTAAGTCTTTTACTACAACACCATACGTACCTTCTGTATTTTTAAATAATGGCTGAATTGTTTGCCGTAAGGCTTTATTCTCGCTATATAGTCGATATCGTGGTACTCCGTACTTAGCACAAAGGTAGATTGTTAGCGCGAGGAGAAATGGAATAAATCCAAACAAGAGTAACCTTTTAAGCATAAGGACATAAGTATAAAACATTTGGCTAGATTATATCGCCGTTCATTATGAACCAATTATTTTTGTCTGTCAGCTCGTCTTTATTAAGATTTTGATTATGTATTTTTATAGTTAGATAATAATTTACTGAGTTATTATTTTTTTTAAAGTAGCGATAATTTCCAAACAGCGATTCCCAAAATGAATTGTTGAGCACGCTATATATAAGCAGTCGTTCTCCTTTTTGCAGAGCCAGGTTTTCAATTGCTTTTAAGATTTCATCGATAGTATTTTTTTGCATACAGTGTGCAAGTATTTTTAGTACATAGTATCTTCCATATTTTGTGCGTAGAACCACTATCCCGATTTTATTATCGTTTTCATCGAGTACTGTGTACTGTTCATAGTTATGGTTCGGTTTCTTGCGAAATCTCCATTCGAGATAATCTGTAGTAGAGCTTATACTATATAACGAACAGTTTTGCGGTATTTGCAAAAAGTTTTTAGTGCTTTCTAAATGAAAA
>CAZXWS010000008.1:0-12893 GCA_964644605.1 uncultured Gammaproteobacteria bacterium | reverse complement strand
TACTTATTTCAGTTCGTCTTCTGTTTCGTCTTCATTTTTTTTATCGTCTTTATCCGTTATTTTTATTGCGAAAGGGGGTGCGATTGAATAATGGCAACTAAACTATACGTAGGAAATCTTTTATACGAAGTAAATGATGATCAATTGCGCGAAATGTTCACCCAATTTGGTGAAGTAACTTCTGCACAAGTCATCAAATACAGAGATTCAGGTCGTTCAAAAGGCTTTGGCTTTGTCGAGTTCGCAGATGAACAAGCAGCTCAGCAAGCAGTCCAAGCAATGAATGGACAGGATCATATGGGAAGAAAACTCGTAGTTTCTGAAGCACGACCTCCACGCGAAAGATCTGAAAGACCATCTTTTGGTGGTGGACGAGGCCCACGACGCGGAGGTTATCACGGAGGTGGTAATCGAGGTGGTTATGGGAATGGCGGAAACTATGGAGGAGGAAATCAAGGTGGTTATGGCGGCGACATGGGTGGCAATGGCGACATGGGCGGCGACATGACTGGATAATTCCTCTATTTTTTCAGATGCTAGCGGCTATGCACGGAATGAAAGTCTGCTTCATACCGCTAGAAGTTTGGAGAAATGAGAATAAATTTCTAATTAACCTAATTGATTTAATTTCTAAATAAGCACCAATTTCTATTGGGATTTATTTAGGGTAATTAGGTAATTAGAAATTATTTCGTTATTCCTTCATCACTTGGATCGGAGAGAATTTTGCCGAAGATATACTGATTAATTCCAAAAAACGATTTCTCTCGCATTCCTTCAAGTTTTAAACCCATTTTTGCATAAAATTCTTTTGCTTCAGGTTGAGCAGCCACTTCCATTTTATGTGCGTGTTGAGTACGCGCTAATTCTTCCCACGCTTTGATTAACTTAGAGCCGATTCCTGCACGTTGGTGCTCTTTTTTGACACCCAACCACCGCAACAAACTCACTCCACCATACGGATTATCAATATCCGCAAAACCAACAATTTCATTATTAACTTTTGCAATCACTACTGTTTTTAGATTATTCCGAATCCAGTACTCATACGCATAACGCGAATAAATTTTGCTGAGAAGATATTCGACTACTTTGGGTGTATACCCAGGAAATTCTGATCGAATTACCTCTGAAAATGTATCGTAGAAGTCTTTTACATCACTCTGTGTGAGTTTTGAGAATTGCGGAGAACTAGTATTCATTTATGCATTATAGCGCATTCTTTACGAAGTTCTGGCAGTAGCAAGATCTTGTATTGTATTTTTTATTACCGCATTTACTTCATCAGACATAGATGAAGTCGGTATGTTAAATACAATTCCGTATCTATCTTTTATAGCATCGAATACTTGAAGGTGTAGACCAGCAACATATAGTTTGGTTGACCACTCTCGTATTATTGCAGGGTCGTCTACGGCTAGTCTTTGTAATGCTGTTACCAATTCCTTAATAAATATTTCCTTATCCTGTTTTTGTTGTGCCTCTTCTTCTGGTGTAGAACTATGTTTAGCAGGTAGTGGAATAATTGTCGGGCTAGGTCTTTTAAGTCGATCTTTCCATGATTCCATTAATGATTTATTCACTGGAGTAGCAGAACCAACTTGCGCAGTATGTGTTGCATCCATTTCTGCAAGAGCCTGAGCCACACGTGTTGTTGCCTCGGATCTTTTTTTAAAATCTTCTGGAGTTAAAGATGATATTTGTTTACCTTCCCAATTGGTATATTCAAATTGAATACGATCTTTAGTGACTTCAAGAATTGTGACGTCTGTTATACCATCTTCATCTAGATCAATTTTCACGGTTTGACCCTTTTTCAGTTCGTCATTATTTTCACCTTCTGTAGTTGGCACAGCGGTGGGATCAGTAGTTTCCATAGAATACATTATTCTTTATTTTTTCAACTCAGTCAAGGGCAATGGGGTTATGGTACAATAAATCCTATGAAAAAGTATTTGCCGCAGGAAATTGAACCAAAATGGCTGCAAAAATGGGACGAAGAGAAACTGTATCGGTTTAATTTGGTTAAGGGCAAAGATACTTTTTATACGCTCGTAGAACTTCCGTATCCTTCCGGCGATCTTCACATTGGACACTGGTTTACGTTCGCGACGCCGGACGTACTTTCCCGCTATAAACGAATGAACGGGTTGAATGTGTTTTTTCCGCATGGATATGATGCTTTCGGACTACCTGCGGAAAATGCGGCCATGAAACGGCATGTGCATCCACAAGACTGGACCATGAATAATATTGAGTCCATGACCAAACAGTTTAAGACAATGGGCACAATGATCGATTGGTCATCGGTAACTATAACGTGTTTGCCCGAGTATTATCGTTGGAATCAATGGATATTTATAAAATTATTTGAACAAGGCTTAGCATACCGTGGAACGACCCTATCTAATTGGTGCGAAACAGATCAAACCGTGCTTGCTAATGAGAATGTGGAGAATGGAAATTGCTGGAGGTGTGGAAATCCCGTGGTGCAAAAGGAAGTAGCGCAATGGTTTTTGAAAATTACAGCGTATGCGGATAAATTATTCTGGCCTGAAAAACCGACGGTTGATTGGCCAGAAAGTGTGCGGGTAGGGCAGAATAACTGGATTGGGAGGAGTGAGGGCATGCTTGTAAAATTTTCAATTTTAAATTTTAAATTTTCAAACAACACGGATTCGTGTATTGAAGTATATACCACTAGGCCGGAGACAATTGATGGCGCGATGTTTTTAGTAATGGCCCCCGAACACCCGCTTGTTGAACAGTTAACTACTCCTGACATGTACGAGGAAGTGCAGGACTATAAAGCAGTTGTGGCTAGTAAAAGCGAGATGGAGCGCAAGGAAAATAAAAAGAAAACAGGTGTCTTTACCGGCAGCTACGTGATTAATCCTGTTACCAAGAAACAAATGCCAGTATGGATTTCTGATTATGTGCTCATCGGCTATGGTACAGGAGCAATAATGGCTGTGCCCGCAGAAGACGAGCGCGATCGTGAATTTGCCGAAAAATTTAAACTACCAATAGAACCAACCTCATGTGATGCGAAACCTGAAGGTGAAACAAAAGTACAGTATCACATTCATGATTGGTCAATCTCGCGACAAAGATATTGGGGAACACCGGTGCCGATAATTTATTGTAGTCACTGTTTTGAAAGTCAAAAGTCAATTGTCAAAAGTCAAAAGTCGGCTAAAGACCAAAGACTAACGACTAGCGACTCACAGCAGCATGCTGTGATTGATGGGAAAGAGTACATGATGCATGCTGTTCCTTTTGATCAATTACCAATTGAACTGCCGTATGATGTTGACTTTACTCCGCACGGAAAACCCCCGTTAGCTTCAAATGAAAAATGGTTGCACGTGAAGTGTCCCAAATGCGGAGAAGATGCTCTGCGTGATGCCGAGACACTTGATACATTTTTTGATTCTTCATGGTATTACTACCGCTATGTCGACCCGCACTTTAATGACGGACCATTTGATCCACAAAAAGTAAAGGAATTATTGCCCGTTAATATTTATTTCGGTGGAGCTGAACACACGTTAGGCCACACACTGTACGCGCGATTTTTTACAAAATTTTTCCAAGATCAAGGTATGGTGGACTTTGATGAGTTTGCCAAAAAAAGAGTCCAGCATGGTATTGTGCTTGGTCCGGACGGCAATAAAATGAGTAAATCAAAAGGCAATGTGATTAATCCCGATGACGTGGTGAAAGAGTATGGTGCGGACACAGTGCGTCTCTACTTAAACTTTATGATGCCGTATGAAGCCACTTCACCATGGTCAACAGAGGCTATAGAGGGCATGTATCGATTTGTAAATCGTGTGTGGCATTTATCAGAAAAAGTAGATAAAAGTGCGGAAATGAGTCGTGATGATGAAGTGATGTTGAATAAAACAATAAAAAAAGTAGGCGAACTTGTGGAACAGATTCGAAATAACACCGCCATTGCAGCCATTATGGAGTGGCTGAATTATTTATCGAAACGAGAAAAAATAAGCGAACGTGAATATAGAACACTATTGTTGTTACTTGCACCTTTTACGCCATTTATGACTGAAGAGTTATGGCGAACAGTGGTGGAGGAGAAAGGCTCCATTCATCTGGAAGAGTGGCCAAACTATGATGAAAAAATGCTGGTGGCGGATGAAATCAAGATCCCAATTCAAGTAAACGGCAAGGTACGAAGTACGGTAGTGGTGCCAGCGGATAAAGCTGATGAAGTATCTGTAGTCGCGGAGGCTTTGAAGGATGAAAAAGTGAAAAAATATGTCGAAAATAAAGAATACTCAGTAGTCTACGTTCAAAACCGAATCTTGAATTTAATAGTGAAGTGATTAAATAATTTGACTTCTTCACATTGTATTAATTAGAATAAGATTAATATAGAAATTAGGGTATAAGGTATAGTTTTAGCATCTGCTTTTGAAAATCAATGTTTTCTCTAGTATAATAGACTGTTTTTAAAAGCTATGTCTACTCTTAATATTACGGAGGTTAATTCTTTTGCAGAAAAACTGGCAGAATTAATCCTTAAAAACGAAAAAAACCATATAACAATTGTCGGCATAATAACTGGAGGCAGTTATATTGCTGATGGACTGGAATCCTATTTTAATCGCCATCACGTTGCTTTTAGGCGATTTGATATTAAAGTGGATACAACAAATAAAAAAATAGCGAAGGGTGAAGAAAATTTCAAGTTCGATTCGGATACTACTTATATATTTATCGACGATGCTATTTGGTCTGCAAATACCAAAAAAATTATCGAGAAGGAAATTAAAAAATTTCAGATAAACACAGTGAAATTTGCAGTAATACTAGACCCGAATAAATTGGCAGATTATGCATTAATTACAGCGTAGCTTCCGCATCTTCTTTTTGTTTATGCTCCAAAATTAGGTTTCGGATGAAGGTAGATTTGGTGATACCTTTTTCTCTGGCTACTTTATTGAGGTAGGCAAGCAATGATGGATTAATGAAAAAATTAAAGCGTTTATCTGTTTTCTCTTTTGCTTCTTCGAGTGCTTCAGAAAGCACCTTTTTTAAGTTATTGGCATTGTAGCTTTTTACAATAAGGTTTTCCTCTTTATTACCCGCAAGAAAATAAGGCGTTTTACCCTCAAGATAGAGAACGATAGTTGGTTTTACATATTCCAATGATTTTTGGACCATAAATCCAATGGAAAGACTGTGTAAAGAGCATTCGAAGATATTGATATCTGCTTCTTGCAGATACTTCACATTGCGGTTATAAAAATTGACATATGCATCACGCCCACCTTTATCTAACCCGTCATAAAACTCATCACTTTTTGTTTTTATTAATGTTTGGTCTAAGTGAGAGTATCCAAGTTGTGATAAAAGTTCGTAAATAGCTTTATATTCTTCTACAAAATATCGCTTGCCTCGTTGTGATGCTGCGAAAAAAACTTTCATAATTTCTATACTATATCTCGTAATTCTGTGTTTGTCAACCGTTATTGTATTGACATTTATAGTGAAGTTTGGTACCATGTAGTTATGTTTGATACTCTCAATACGAAAATCTATACTCCGGAACAAGTGGCGCAGCTGTTACAACTCAGTAAAAATACAGTCTACGAGCTCATTAACAGAGGAGAAATAAGAGCTAAGAAAATTGGCAAGGTATACAGAATACCGGCTTTATCTCTCTCTTTTTTTATGACTGGACTTGATTATGACCTCCTTCAAGCAGAAAATATAGATAAAAAAGAGCTCGATATCATACAGAAAGAGCTCAAGCAAGCTCGTGCCAAACTATGAAACTATTTATTGACTCAGATGTCATTATCTCTTCGCTCATTTCAGATAAAGGAGCTTCATATTTCCTACTCAATACGGATAAACTCAATCTTTTCGTATCTAATCTTTCAATACAGGAAAGTGCCGCTGTATGCAAACGCCTCGGTCTTGACGATGACCGTCTCGATGATCTAATAAAGAGACGTTGTGAAACAGTACATTTAAAATCGAAACTTGTGGATATCCGTAAGAATTATGAGCAGTATGTGTCAGATAAAAATGATGCTCACGTGGTTGCTGGGGCAGTAGAAGCAGGCGTGAATTATTTGATTACGTACAATCTCAAAGATTATAATTTGCAAAAAATAAAGGAAGATTTTGATATCATCATTATGACTCCTGGCATGTTTCTCCAATTCTTACGGAATAAATGATTTGCAATTTGTCTGATTCTGGATGTGCTCAAACAAGTTTGAGCTTACCAAAATGACATACTTTCAATATCGAAATCCAAAGCTCGCAATACGAAAAAGGTTCGAGCGGCGATACTGTTTGACGTACTCCTCTCCCTGAACGTGGTATAATATCCCCATGGAGCCGAAGATGTATACACTTAAAAACGGGTTGCGGGTCGTGTTTGTGGATACACAGACATTCCCCACGATCACCACACTTATCCTGATAGGGGCAGGATCACGATATGAAAATCAAAAGAATAACGGCATAGCTCACTTTTTTGAGCACATGCCCTACAAAGGCTCTGCCAAATACCCCAACTCATTTGTCATCTCATCCACTATTGAAGGCTTAGGCGGCATTTTTAACGCATTTACCGCTAAAGACCACACCGGCTATTGGGTAAAAGCAACTTCTGAACACTTTCGTACTGTAATCGACATATTGGCCGATGTTCTGTTACATCCCCTTCTTGTCCCGGAGGAAATTGAACGCGAAAAAGGTGTTATCGTAGAGGAAATTAATATGTACGAAGACACCCCAGCTGAACGGGTAGGGGAGTTGTTTGAACAGTTGTTATATAAAAATAATCCATTAGGGTATGATATTTTAGGTACAAAGGAAACAGTGACCAGCTTCACGCGCGACACTTTTACCTCATACATGTCTCGTTTTTATCATCCGAAAAATGTCGTGCTCGTTGTTGCCGGCGGTTTAAAATACAACGGGTTTAAAAAAGATGAAGATTATGCCGGTTATATTTCGCTTATCGAAGAAAAATTCGGCGCATGGAATGGTGAGTCATCTGCTGAATATAAATTAGTGCAGGAAGTCCAAGCTGAACCTCAGTTTATTTTGAAATCAAAAAAAACAGAGCAAGCTCATTTTTGTTTGGGTTATCGCACATTTTCATTTTTTGATAATCGTAAATATGTCCTCTCTGTTCTATCAGCGATTCTCGGAGGTGGTATGTCCTCACGTTTGTTTAATGAAGTGCGGGAAAAAAGAGGACTCTGTTACTACATTTCCACAGGCCGTCAACTCTATCACGACGTGGGAAATATGGTAACACAGGCTGGCGTTGTTAATAATATCGAAAAAGTGCATGAAGCGGTGAAAGTGACTCTGACTGAGCATAAAAAAATAGCCGCAGGCGAGGCTACTGCTGAGGAATTAAAAAACGCCAAGGAACTTATTAAAGGCCGTTTATTGCTGTCACTTGAAAAATCAGAGAATGTAGCTTCATTTTTTGGGAATGAACTGATACTTCGTAATGAAGTAGAGTCTGTACAAAGTGTGATTGAGGAAGTGGAGAAAGTGACACTCGACCAGGTGACTGCGTTAGCAAAAGATACATTTAAACCAGAAAAATTAAACTTCTCACTCATTGGTCCTTTTGAAAAGAAAGAGATCACTCCTTTTTTGAAGGATTTTAATGGTGTTTAAGTCATATAAGACATCACTCATTACTCTTCCTTACTATAACTCCAACTTGTTTTTAAGAATATTCCCCACACTACAATCACTGAAATGCTGGCTAGCAGGAAGGGAGTAGCGGTCTCTGCGCCTTTTAAGTAGAGTGTCAGTGCGGTTGAAGCTAGAATAAACAGCACTATAGCATTCGAGAGAAAGGTAACTGCAACATCAAGCAGCCAATGTATCAATGAATTTAGGGAGCCAAACGCATACTCACGACTCATCCATAATCGTATCTGATTTGTTTCTGTCTGTTCAGCAGTAATCATGACCGGATAGGCAAAGTAGCCGGATCGGTAGGCGCGTATTGTGAATGGATAACCGCGTTCAGTAAGCAATTTTTTGGGTACTGCAATATTTCCCAGCACTGATGTGGTGCCTTTAAATATCACTTTATTTGATTTATTAAGAACGAAGACACGTACTCCCGATATTAATTTGAGTTGTTTCCCTTCTTGATGTACGGTAATTTGCAGATATTGGTTTTGCAATGTGGCTTGCTTTAGTTTTGTTTTAAACAATCGGTAGGGTAGATATATGAGTCCTAAAATGCCGATATGAGCTTCTAAGGAAAGCATGGTGACTGCAATAAAAAGAAATGCAAGTGCCATAACCACGAGCAGTAGGTCGGCAAAACGCTGCGACGTATAAAAATTTCTAAGCACTGTTTTCAGATATATAGTACTGTCGTTAAGAGCAGCAGAATAATACTGAATTTTGCCAATGAGACCTGTGTTTGGTTCGAATGCAATCTCAGGGAATTTAAAACTGCTTGCTGATAATTCAAATTTCTGTTGGAATGGAAAAAATCCAGGGCTTTTTACATCGATGAGGTATGAACCAAGCGGCAAAATCAATGGTAGCTCCCCATGTTCATCGGTGCGGTAGGGAATAGTAAAGTTGGATGTAAATGCGGAATATCGTTTTAATGATGGTTCAAATTTGTAGAGTGTCACTGCGGCATTTTCTACTGGGCTGTGGTCGATACTCGAATATATTTTCAACGGATGAGAAATGTGAAGCTGGTAGGGTAGTTTTTTTAGAAAGTAACTATCATCAGTGCCGTGTACTTCTAGATATAAGCCATACGAACCTTCAGTGTTTGGAGCCGAAATTTCTGTAGAAAAGTAACCAGGATGAATTTCGAGCAACTGAGCTTGTTCAACTGGGGCTGGCGCGATGGTATTAGTAATCCCTAATACCTGCTCGTTTTTAATTTTCAGCAAAATATTGCGCACGTTTTCTGGTTTTTCTAATGCTAAATTAACTGTGAATGATTGATTTGTAGGAAAAATCACTGTGTCAGAATCTTGTGAGCTAAGTGGAATATTTGCCGCAATAATTGTAATATTTTCTTTTTTTATTTCTATAAATGCGGTTGAACGTGCGGTTTTAAATGTAAAGATATCGGAGCGGGCTGTGCTGCCATCACGTCCAGTAATGAGAATCGTAAAAAAGTAGGAAGTATTTTCCTGCAAGTTCTCAAGGTTCACGGTGTGGGTTTTAGTCAATGCATTAGATTGTATTGATTCTGAAAGCTTTTTTTGATCAGTGCCGTATTTAATTGTATAACTACTATCGCTCGATGATGTGAAACTAAATTGGGCGTGATTTTCAGCAACTTCATTAATGGTAACGTTCGTTATTTTGAGCACTGTTGTTTGAGGAGTTGTTGTTGGAATGGTTGTGGGTGCGGGTGGAGTGCTTGTTGGAGTGACAGGAATAGGCGTGGCAGTGGAATTGGGTGCTGGAGTTGAGGAGGGTCCGGAAGTTGGGGTGTTTGTGGGTATAGGAGTATTAGTGGGAATTGGTGTGTTGGTTGGAATAGGTGTTGGTGTGGGAGTATCGGTCGGAAGAATAAGTTGCTGCACCGTAAACTGCAAGCTGCTTGAAGCAGTATACGCTCCTGCGGCTTGTCCTTGAGCTGATGTCACGACAGTAATGGTGTTGGTTGTGGGAAGGTCGGGGCGAACTTTTAGTTTGAAAGTTACTGTTTTTGCTGAAGCGGACGGGGCGAGTACAAAAGTCCAGGTTATTTTTCTGTTTTGCAGATCAATAACTGGTACGGCACCGGTATCAGTATTGTTTGCGGAGGAAAGAACATAATTAAATGTGTCTACATAATTTCCACCGCTGATTAAACCCTGTTGCCAAGTGGTTTCGAGTACAAAGTTAGTGCTGTAGCTGAGAAGCGAACGATAGGAAACAGTGAGTGTGACCTCGTCATTTTGATGTAGTACAGTGCTGGTGTTTGGTGAGGATGTGAGTGTGACCACCGCGTCATTGGATGATGCGGGGACAGTAGCCGTGACCGTGATTTGGCTTGCTGCATAGGCCCGATTAATACAAACCAACGCGAGTATGATGAGCAGTATGAAAGTAGAATAGGTAAATATTTTTTTATGCATAAATTCATAATACATGAAGTAGTAAGTAGATAGTAGTAAGTAGTGAGTAGTTAGGGGTTATGGGTTAGGAGTGACGAATGACGAATATCGAATTTCGAAATCCGAAACAAGAAAAATTCAGAAGGACAAGTTTGCAGTGATTCGTATGAGGCTTATATGTCTTATTTGACTTATGACTTTTAAGCTTTCGATGAACACCAAACAAACTGTTACAATATTCACATGATAAAAATCAAAAAAATCATTGGAAATGATGCGTTTGTGTTTGCTGTGTTATGTCTTTTAGTTGGTATTACTTATTTCAACAGTGTGTATAACACTTTTGTCTCGGATGACATTGCGGGTTTTCTCAATAATCCATACATCGGCAACCTGCGTGTGGTGTTTTCGCAGGCAACTTTTTTGCACTACTTTATTCTGTATGTAATTTACAAAATTTTTGGACTGCAGCCGTTTGCCTTTCGCATGAGCGATATACTCTTTCACCTTGGCTCAACATTTCTCCTGTATTTATTACTCAAAGACAAACTAAAAAAAGAATGGGCGTTTATTGCTGCTGCTTTGTTTGCAGTGCATCCGCTGCTGGTGGAATCGGTGACGTGGATTTCCGGCGGAATTTATGTGCAGTACAGTTTTTTTATAGTGCTAGGTCTGTATTTATATTCAAAAGCTACAAAAGATGTCCGCTACTATATTCCTTCATTACTCTCGTTTTTAGCGGCGTGTTTTATTTCGGAAAAAGCAGTTGTTTTCCCTCTGATACTCGTAGTCTATGAACTCTGTTTTGGCAGTTTGCAAAAACGGTTTACTCAGTTTCTGCCCTTTGCGGCTGTGGGTGCTGTGTGGGGAGTGTGGTATCTTTTTAAGCTGCAAAGTAGAATTCAGTTACAGAATCAGCAGTATTATCAGAAAGGTGTTTTTGAAAATCCGTTTACTCGCGCTGTCACTGCCATATCATCGTACATACAGCTTGCTTTTTGGCCGGATAAATTAACGTTATACCATTCAGAAATAACATACGGACGAGTTGAATTTATGTTACGAGTAGGTGTCGTCGTTTTGTTTTTAATTGCAGTTGTATGGTCATACCGGAAAAATAAAAGCATATTTTTCTGGCTATCTTTGTTTGTGATTTCTTTGTTGCCGACATTATTACCGTTTAAAATAGCGTGGGTTGTGGCTGAACGGTATGTGTATTTAGGTACCGCAGGATTGATTGCAGCTGTAATGATTTTTTTGGGAACCTATTTCAAAAAACAACATATTCATATATTTTTTGTTGCGCTGGTCGCAATAATTTTTCTGAGCGGACGAACAATCGTGCGTAATTTGGATTGGAAAAATGAGGATACATTATGGCAATCCACAGCCGCTGTTTCGCCTTCAGATTACAAATCACATAATAACTTGGGAGTTATATACCAGAAGCATAAACAATATCGCGAAGCATTGCAGGAATTCCAGCGCTCAATTGAATTAAATCCAAGGTTTAGAGATGGGTATTACAACATGGCAATCACTTATCATGCCACTGGAAAATTAAGTTTAGCTTTGCGAACTTACAAGAAAACAATAGCTCTCGATCCGCAGTACTGGCAGGCATATAACGGAGCAGGAGCGATTTTAGTGAACACAGGTAATTATGATGAGGCAATCGCGTTTTTACAAAAAGGGATAACACTGAAAAAGAACTTTGCCCCCTGGTATCACAACTTAGGGAAAGCGTATGAAATGAAAGGAGACTATAAAAAAGCGATTGAGTACTATCAAACTGCTGTACAGTATGATCAGAATTTATGGCAGTCATATACGAATATGGCAAATATTTATTACAATCATGGTGAGTATAAATTAGCTGAGGAGAATATACTGCGTGCAATAGAAATCAATTCAAATTACGCACCGTTGAAAGAGAGTCTGGGGAATATAAGGGAGAAGGAAGGGAGATAAGAGTTATTAGATATTAGGTATTGGTTATTTGGAAATCGTAAAACTAATGCGTAGTGGTGTGATTCATCACACCCTTATTAAGGAGCGATAAATCGCTCCACTACAATCTTTTAGTACATATTTCTCAATACCGACTAACCAATACCTAATATCCTATTTACTTTTACTCTCATATTCTTTCCCTTTCAGTTCGTATTCGTTAGCAAGTTGCGGTCTGCCGGTGGCAGCATAAATGGTGCTCAGTTCCTTATACGCAAGCGGCTGCTCCGGATTTATTTCAAGTGACTTTGTAAGATATTGCTCTGCTTGTTTATACTCTTTTAAACGCGCGTATAATCGGCCTAATACAAAGTGTGTGTTCCACATTGTGTTGTCCATGGAAAGTGCTTTTTTATAATTTGTGATTGCTTGGTTATAATCCCCGCGAGCATCGTATACGATACCTAAGTTATGGTATGAGCCCACAAAATCAGGATTAATTGAAATTGTTTTACGGATATACTGTTCTGCAACATCATAGTGCTCATTGTCAATATTCACTACAGCAATGCCGTTATATGCTTGCCAGAAATTCGGTTGATACTGTATGGCTTTTTTGTAATTATCGAGCGCTTTTTGAGTTTGGAATCCGTCTTGATAATAGAGAAGTCCTAAGTTGTAATACACATCGGCGTAGCGGGGATTCATCTTGAGTGCAATTTTAAACTCGCGTTCTGCCTGAGCGTACAAGCTGTGTTTCTGTAAAGTAATAGCAATGTTGTTATGCGTTTTAAAATCAGAAGGCGAGCTGCGCGCGGTGGCTATCCAGAGCGTGTCTTCATT
>CAZXWS010000007.1:0-32683 GCA_964644605.1 uncultured Gammaproteobacteria bacterium | reverse complement strand
TCCGGAAAGAGTTGGTCAGAATGGCAAAAAGTTCAAAATGTATAAATTCCGATCCATGATTGTGAATGCTCATCTTCTTTTACGCACCGATCCACGATTTAAAGCGGTATTTGAAGAGTATAAAAAGGGTAGCTATAAGTTGAAAAATGATCCGCGCATTACCCGTTTCGGCTTGTTCATACGGAAACATTCTATAGATGAAATTCCTCAGCTCTTAAACGTACTAAAAGGAGAGATGAGTTTGGTAGGTCCACGGGCTTATTTCCCAGATGAACTCGAAAGTCAGCAACAAAAATATCCAGAAACTCAACCTTTAGTTACAAAAGTATTATCGGTTAAACCTGGCATTACTGGCCTGTGGCAAGTCTCAGGAAGGTCTGAGATTAATTTTGATAAACGTGTTGCTATTGACGCAACCTATGTTGATACGAAATCATTAACAAAGGATCTTAAAATAATAGCTCAAACTCCTCTTGTCATGCTAACCGGAAAAGGCGCCATGCAAGAAAATAAAATTAAAGATCATAAGCTGGAGTTCCTCAATAAATTCAAATATAAATGAGCTATATGAAGAAACGCCGTATGAAAAAAAAATTATCTATTTCTGCTGTAGTCTTCTTATTAGTATTAGGTTTGATAGGTTATTTTTTAATATACCGACCTTACTCACGCATTCGAGCAAAAGGTGAGGTGGTAGTAGCTTCAGCGAAAGAATTAAAAGCAGTGTTTAAGGAGAATAATATTGACTTGCTCGAGTCAAAAATGAATGATTTTACTGGAAAGTATAAGGACTTTGAGCAGGAGGCTCAATCGATATATTGGGCTGGTTTTATTCCTTATATAGCTGATTTTAGGAACGGTGTAGAAGCAGGAGATTATGTCATAAAAGCAGGAAATGAGTTAATTCGTTCAGTAAAACCTTATGCGGATTTAATAGGCTTTAAAAAAGGTCAAACGTCATTTGCAGAAAAATCTTCAGAAGACAGGTTGCAAACTGCCGTAGCAACTCTTGATAAAGTACTGGGTAATATTGATAGTATTTCCGACGATATAAAAAATGCAGAGACAAGATTAAATGCTATTGACCCCAATAGATATCCTGAAAAAATAGGAAATAAACCGGTTAAGAGTCAGATAGTTAATTTAAGACAGCAATTTAATGGCTACGCTTCTTTATTTGTTGATTCAAAGCCCTTACTCAAAAAATTACCAGAAATTTTTGGAAATGACAAAGAAAAAACTTATTTACTATTAATGCAAAATGATAAAGAACAGAGAGCAACTGGAGGGTTTCTTACAGCATATGCTGTATTCAAAATTAAATCAGGAAAAATTAGTATAGTAAAATCTGCTGATATATATTCGCTTGATAATAGTATCGGTACACATCCGACAGCACCAGACAAAATTCTAACGTATCACAAAGGTGTTTCGCAGTTTTATATTCGTGACAGTAATTTATCACCTGATTTCGTCAAATCTCTTGAAATATTTAACTCCCTCTATAATAAGAGCTCAGATAAAGTTCAGTATGACGGGGTTATCTCTATCGATACTAAAATTTTGGTTGACATGTTAAGTATCTTTGGTGATACAGAAGTTGATGGTGTCCGTTTTTCAGCAAATAAAGATGCACGTTGCGATTGTCCTCAAGTGATCTACACTCTGTTCGATATGGTAGATAGACCAGTTGGTTACATTAAAGAAAATAGGAAAGGCGTATTAGGTGATTTAATGTACGCTTTATTCTATAAAGCAATTGGATTTTCTCCTTCAAAATACTGGGGAACTTTAATTCAAACAATGTTTAAGAATCTCGATGAAAAAGATATTTTGCTTTCATTCACTGATCCTCAGTTACAAGCTGCCGTAGAAAAACTTAACTATGCAGGAAGAATAAAAGAATTTGATGGAGATTATCTTCACGTCAATAACGTAAACTTCGCAGGAGCTAAATCCAATTTATTCGTCACAAAAACACTGATTAGTAAAACTACATACGAAAACGGCAAAGTAAATCGAGAAGTAACAGTAGAGTTTAGAAATCCCTACCCTCATTCTGATTGTAATCTGGAACGAGGAGGTTTGTGTCTGAATGCGACACTGCGTAATTGGGTCAGATTTTATGTACCTCAAGGTTCACAACTTGTTGATTTTAAAGGTTCTGAGAAAAAAACACTTACCTATGATGATTTAGGGAAAACAGTATTTGAGGGATTTTTGACAGTATCACCACTTGGTAAAGCAATGGTAACTGTCAAATATACATTGCCGGATACTATCAATAAAAGTAATTATAAAATTCTTATTCAAAAGCAGCCCGGTGAACAAACAGAAAAATTACAAGTAGATATAGACGGAAAGAAAGTATATGATGGCGCGTTGGATAAGGATAAAGAATTAAAAGCACAGTAAATTACGTGAGTAAATTACTTAAAACACGAGCTTTTCTGCTCAAAAAGAAAACACTGCTTCGATCAGATGAATTAATCTCACTTTTTACGCTCGAAAATGGGAAGATAATCGCCATAGCAAAAGGAGTTAAAAAGATTACCAGTAAGCGCGCTCCCCATATTCAAACAGGAAATTTAATCGAAGCGACACTTATGCTGCGGCAGGAACGCTACTATTTACAGGATACAAAACTAATATCTGGTTTTTATCAACTCAAGCAAGATCAAAATAAAATACGCTATTTGTATACGATATTATTTATTCTTGATCGCTTATTGCCAGAATTAGAGCCAGAACAGAGAGTATTTAAGCTGTTGCAAAAATTCCTTGCTGAACTTACCAGACAGGAGTTCTCCAACCCTGAATTTCGTAACTATCTCCAACAATTACTTACCTTATTGGGATATGAGCACGAGCAAAAGCCGCTTGAGGATCTTCTATCTGATGTTGAGGCAATAATCCATCAAAAAATACCCCGGAGTATTATATAATAGTATCGTTAATTAATACGTATAACCGTCGAAAATTTTTGGGTTCGTATTGTTTAAACGCTTAAGTAAGTAGGGAATTAAAATTTATTATAGTTTTATGGAAGAACTCGTATCACTCTGCAAAAGGCGTGGATTTGTCTACCCTTCATCGGAAATTTATGGAGGATTAGCGAATGCGTATGATTATGGTCCTTTAGGTGCAGAGTTGCTGCGTAATATTCGTAATATATGGTGGCAGGAATTTATTAGTAAAAGAGATGATATGGTCGGACTGGATTCGCAGATAATTGTCCATCCTCAAACATGGGTGGCATCAGGCCATGTCTCAGCCTTTAACGAGCCGCTCATAGAGGATTTAAAAACTAATAAAAGATATCGAGCTGATCATTTGATTGAATGGTGGCTACAAAGTCCTCATAACAAAGAGAAACTAGGTATTATTATTGAAGAATTAACACGTGACGAAATGGACGAATTTATTAAGAAACATGCGATTAAGTCTCCAGAGGGTAATCAATTATCGGAAATTAAAAAATTTGATCTGCTTTTCAAATCTCATTTAGGAGTAGTAGAGGGTAATAAGGACGAAGTATATTTGAGAGGTGAGACAGCACAGGGAATATTTATCAATTTTAAAAATATTATTGATTCAACACGTGTTTCTTTACCCTTTGGAATAGGTCAAATCGGCAAAAGTTTTAGAAATGAAATAACAACAGGTCAGTTTATTTTTAGAACATTTGAGTTTGAACAGGCTGAAATAGAGTATTTTTTTAACCCTGATAAAACAGACTGGAATGATTTATTTAAATCTTGGCAAGACAGCATGTGGAATTTTGTAACAAATGTTTTAGGTGTTCAAGAAGGTCATTTGCGATGGCGTCGTCATACAGATAAGGAAAGAAGTCACTATAGTAAGGATACGTATGACTTAGACTATAATTTTCCTTTCGGTTGGAAGGAGTTGTGGGGTGTTGCTTATCGTACTGATTATGACCTGAAACAACACATGCAATTTTCAGGAAAAAGTATGGAATATACTGATTCATCAACAGGGAAAAGTTTTATTCCGCATGTAATTGAACCTGCAGTTGGTATTAATAGATTATTTTTTATGGTTCTCTGGGATGCGTATAGAAATGATAACGGTCGTATATATCTACAGCTAAAACCATCAATTGCTCCATATAAAGTGGCAGTATTTCCATTGGTTGCGAATAAAGAAGAATTGGTGGGGAAAGCGCGCGAGATATATCTTGCACTTAAACAAAATTTTTCTGTATACTGGGATGATAGAGGTAATATCGGAAAGCGGTATCGCTATCAGGATGAAGTTGGTACACCTTACTGTATTACCGTTGATTATGAGACTCTAGAAACAGAAACTGTGACATTAAGAGATCGAGATAGTATGGAACAAGAACGCGTTTCAATAAAAAATTTAGAGCAATATTTAAGGGGATTATTAAAAATTTAATTTTTTATGAATAATAAACGAAATATTATGATCGCAGTAGGAATTGTTGTCCTATTAGTTCTAGTTGGTGGATTTTTGTTAATTAGTGGAAGTAAGTCCAAGCAAAAAACATCCAATTCTGTAACTCCTACAGATACTGCCATTTCATCTGTAGACAGTTCTGTTAAGGTAAATGTAGAAGGTACAAATCAAAATCGAGAGGTAAACTTAAGTGTTTCAGCTATTCCAGCAGGTACCACAACTATTGACTATGAGCTTTCATATAATACTGAATCTCAAGGATTACAAGGTGTAATAGGGACCATAACATTAACAGGAGAGAATACTGCAGAAAAAAAACTGACACTAGGCACATGTTCATCAGGAACTTGTGTATATCATAAAGTGGTTGGCAAAATACAACTTACGTTGAAATTTAACGGTAATTACGGCCAGAAGCTATACGAAAATGAGTATGAGTTATAAAATCGAAGAACGGGTGATCAGATTAAAAATTTACTAAAGTAAGGGGGTGATTTATTATTATGCCAATTATAAAATCAGCAAAAAAGAAAATGCGCCAAGATGTGAAGAAAGCTCAAGGTAACAAGAAATATAAAGTTGAGTTGAAAAAGATAGTAAAGAAAATAACTGCGGGCAAGTCTACTAAGCTTGAATCTGACGTTAAAAAGGCTTATTCTGCAATTGATAAAGCTGCAAAGAAAAATGTTATTCATAAGAATAAAGCAAGTCGGTTAAAGTCAAGAGTTAGTAAATTAGCTCTTAAGAAATGAAATACGCCATAAATCTGTTACCACAGGAAAGACATGAAGCATTATCAGATAAAGTATTTTATTTCATATTAAACTATCTTCGCTATATTATTATTATTACACAATTAGTTGTAATTATTGTTTTTGTCGAAAAATTTACTACTGATCAGCAGATAGTTGATCTTCAGGAGTCGATTGATCAGAAATATGAAATCTTATCTGTCTTCCAGCCCCTTGCCAAAGATGCTACTGCATTAAGTTTTAAGATGAAAGAGGTTAGTAGTACATTAAGAAATCAGGAGATACTTCCTAAAATTTTAATATATTTACTTTCTGCGTTTCCTAAAGAAATTTATTTGAAACAATTAAGCATAAAAGATGATACTGTAATTATGCATGGTACAACTACTGACCCGCTAGTATTGCGCGAATTTTATCGGCGATTATCAGGAGAAAAACTATTTGAAACTGTTGACTTGAAAAATATTAATAAAGTAGAATCAGGCTATGAATTTGATATGAGTTTTCAAAACTTTAAAAAAATATAATATGGATAGAAAAAAATTACTCTCCTATTTATCCGGCAAAAAAACTAGAGACTATACGTATATGATCGCATTTTTTTTAATTTTTTCATTTTTTGTATTTGTATTAATACGTCCAAACTTGATCGAGATTTTTTCTTCTTTTGAGAAGATTGATCAACTACAAAAGGTTGATAATTTCTATGAAAAACAAATTGAAAAGAGTCTTACTCTCCAAAAGGATATGGAGCAAATTGCAGATAAAACTTATCTGCTGGATGATGCTATCGCCTCCAGACCTAAAGTAAATAAAATGCTAGATGATATAAAAGTAGTACTCGATAAGAATGATTTAAAAGTTGATAAAATTAATTTGTTTGATGTAAATTTGAAAGATGCAGGAGTAAAACATACAAAAGGAGTAAGAATCACTATGACCGTAAGAGGATCTTTTACTGGTATTTCTGATTTTGTTACAAGTATATATAAACAAAGAAGACTAAAGGTGATAAAAAGCTTGATCATTACAAAAGACGAAGAAAAAATATCATCTGTTAGTGCATCATTATTAAGTACTCAAATTCAAATAGAAGGATATTATTTATGAATCAAAGAGAATTACTTATTATTTCAATTACGATTTTCTTGACTATTGCTGCTTGGGTTGCGTTTGATGTGACACGGGTTAAAAATAAAATATCAATAGAAACTTCTACTCAAAAAATTCAACCTTTGAATGCAGTATTAGATCCTTCGATTCTCAATACATTGCAAAAGAAAGATCAATAACGTATGGCTTATACTGATTTATATTTACATAATAGGAGGCGGATACCTGTATTACTATCCATATTTATCGTTAGTGGTCTTCTAATGCTTCTTTTTATATTGTTTAAATTCAAACCAATGCCTTCAAAGGCGGATAAAAAGAGTATTTTACATTTAACACGAGTAAATGTCGCTCCTACCCAAACCGGCATTTTTTGGCAAACTGAGTCTAAAGAAGTGGGGTGGGTAGTATATGGAGACAGTCCCGACAAATTGAGTAGGGTTGCTCTTGATGAAAAAGACATCGGTGTTAATAAAGCTCAGTATAAAAATCATTATGTAATCATGAAGAACCTGAGCGAAAATACTACGTACTATTTTAAAGTAGTGGCTAATAATAAAATGGTGAGCGATACAGGAGATCAGCCTTTTACTCTCAAAACACCATTCCGTTTAACTGCGGATACAAATAGTAGGCCAGCATATGGAAAAATAATTAAACAAAATGGCACACCTTTAGAAAATGTCGGAGTACTTTTAAAAATAAATAAAGCATATCCCTTATTTACTTTTACAAAACTATCAGGTGAATGGCTTATTCCCTTACAATATATTGTCGATACGGAAACGAACCAAGAGCGCAAATTGAGCACAGATGAGAAAGTTACATTAGAGTTATATAGTGAGTCAGGTGAAAAAAGCACAATTACAGCAGATGTTTCCAATATTAATCCGGTCCCCCAAACTACAGTCTTAGGAACAGATTATACGTTTAGCCAAAAGAATGATGTACTGGCTGCTCATGTGAGTCGTGCACCGACACAATCAAACGTCGATATTATTTTCCCGCAGGAAGACGCAGTCATAGCAACCGGAAAACCTTTAATCAAAGGTATGGCATTACCAGGGAAAAAAATTTCAGTTACTTTAAATCCAACTCAATCTTCATTAAATTACGCTTATGATGTCACTGCGAACAAGCAAGGAGAGTGGAAAGTGAGTTTGAATTCTAGTTTACCAATAGGTGGCTATGTTCTCACTATAAATACTGAGAATGACAATGGCGTTATGATAAGTAAAAAGCGAAATTTTACCATTTCAAAAGTAGGACAGCAGGTGTTAGGTGAATCAACATCGGCTACTCCTTCAGCGACACTGACACCAACAACTCCATCAACTTTGCCCTCACCTACAACAGACGTAAATCCATCACCAACGTCAAACACATACCCATCAGTTACACCGCTTGTTACTGCTACGCCGACGGTTCCAGTGACTGGTAGTAATTTTGTGCCTTTAGCTGGGGTAAGCCTGGGACTTGTGGTTGTAGGATTAGGTGTATTGCTTGCATTTTAGTCTTCTTTTCACCTACAATACATATATGGATATATCTCTGTTAGTGACTTCTGTAAATAGAATTAGTCTCTTCTTTTTTATTATTACTTTAGGGTTCTTAGGGTACGAATTTTATCTGTTAAAAGTGCAGCGAAAAAAATCTACCAAACCCTCAATTCCTGATTTTAAGGAGAATATGAAGATAAATATTACTGCTCCAACTGTATACGCAAACAAAAAAGGTAGGCCTATTAAAAAAACAAATAGTTATGTTATTATTGGGCTTATTATTTTATTGATTTTTTTCGGCCTTCTTGCATTATGGGATTTTTCGAATACTACAAAAAATAAAGTTGCTACCATCTCACCATCCCTCGCGATGCGGCTCGTGAGCTCAGGAGGTATAAGAGTTCTAGATAATAATTTTGTAACATTGAGCGACTCAGATTTGAATAAAGTAAAGAAAGGAGATACTATTATCATAGGCATTGAAAAAATTAAGGAGACGGATGTTGATATGGCTCGTATTAAAGTAAATACGCTCGATTGGAAAAAAGCTGAAGTCACAGATCGTTACGATCCAAAACATAATATTTACTTTATAACTTATACAGTAGCCACAGCAGAAGCAGTGCTTAACATTCAAGCGCAGCTGCATTCAAAAGTGGATGGCTGGCTTGGTGAATAATGATCGTTTTACTATGTTTGCAAAAAATAAAAAAATCATAAGTGGTATTTTAGTTATTATTATCGTATTGCTTGTCTCTTTTGCTGGATATATAACATTATTTAGTAATTCCTCGACTGAAGACACGAATACTCAGACTCAAAAGGTAAAGGCTTCAACACAAACCTATACTAAAACGTTAGTATTAAACAATCAGAACAATCTTTCTAATAATCCGGCAACGACTGATGCTCCTGGATCAACACTAGCTCCAATTACTGTTAATCCAAGCCCTACTTCGTCAGTCAAGGCGGGAATCGGTGGAGTGGATACCAACACGATGAGTCCGTCGCCAACGGAAATAATTTTAGGGTATAAAAATCCTCCGCTTTCACCAACAGTCGGTCCCAGTATAGATCCCACAATCCTCGCGATAACTGGTGTTAATCCTACTGCATCCACGAACACAATAGATAATGGTGGACTTACCAGTATTGCCTCACCCTCAGCAACTGTGGCGAAACTAAAGTCATTGCCACGTACGGGTCTATTTCAAAACACACTTATTATGTTTGCTGTTTCATCTACGTTAATTTTTGTAGCCTTCCTTTTTTAGAGAATTTAGATGTTACGAATTAGTGAAGAAAATTCAATAGGATCAAGCGAAGCAGTGCCTATGAGTAAGCCTTGTACTCCACCTGTCTCAAAGTAAGTGTAGGCATTTTTTTCGTTTACACTTCCACCATAAATAAATATAATATCAGTATTTAAATTAAAGGATTTCTTAGTTTCTTCGACTTCCTGTGCCTCTGCATTTTTACCACTACCAATGGCTTGCAATGGTTCATAAGCTATAAAATGAGCATCCATATTTAGTTCTTCCTTTTTACTGATACAGAGAATTGGTTGAATATTATATTTTTTCAATTGGCTTATTTTTTTCGTTATTTCTTCGTTTGTTTCGTGATAATATTTGCGTCTTTCGCTATGTCCAACTATGCAATAATCAACCAAGTCCTGTAATACTTTTGCCGGCACTTCACCTGTAAATGCACCTTCTTCGGTTGCTGACACATTTTGAGCACCTAAAAATATGTTTTGGAAAGAGTGAATTTTTTTTGAAAGAGGATAAAGCAGAGGAAAAGGTGGACATATTATTACAGTTATATCCTGACGGACGGTATAATAGTTTAAAAAAATATTAAGCCATTCTTCAGTTTCTATAATAGATTTATGTGCTTTCCAATTAGCGATAATGTACTTCATATCATTTATAATTATAGTCTATGCAAAAAAGTATACTTGACGAATTAAACGAAAAACAATGTGAAGCAGTCGAGCACTGGAAAGGTCCTTCTGTCATTTTGGCTGGTGCGGGATCAGGAAAGACGAGAGTACTTGTAAGTAAAGTCCTTTATATAGCGCAGAAGCAGAAGGTTAATCCAGAGTCTATCATGATGATTACGTTCACTAATAAAGCAGCAAATGAGATGAAAGAAAGAATACATAGGTATTTAGGACTAAAAAATCATATTGGATATGTTGGTACCTTTCACTCGTTTTGTGCAATGGTGCTACGAAGAGATGGAGAACACATGGGTATTGAGAGAAGTTTTACTATTTATGATGACGATGATCAAACTACTTTAATCAAGAATATTTTAAAGATGTACGATCAAAAACGGATAACTCCTTCTTATGTGTCGTATAGGATTTCAGCAGCAAAAAATCATTTAGTAACTCCTGATCGATATCTAGAACTATTCTCAGATTATAATTCGTCGTATGTTGCGGAAATATACCAGAAATATGAAGAGCAATTGATAAAAAATAAAGCTTTGGATTTTGATGATTTAATTATGAAAGTCTCACAGTTATTTATGCGTTTTCCAGAAGTATTGGATAAATATCAAAATAGGTATCCGTTTTTACTCGTAGATGAGTTTCAGGACACTAATTATGCACAGTATATACTGACCAAGCTTTTAGGCGAAAAACATCAAAACGTTACAATCGTCGGTGATTTTTCTCAAAGTATTTACTCCTGGCGAGGGGCTGATATTCGAAATTTAGAAAAGTTTCAAGAAGATTTTCCAGATGCAAAATTGTTTTATCTTGAGCAAAATTACAGATCCTCACAGACAATACTTGATCTGGCGTATGATGTGATATCTAAGAACCAAACGCATCCTATCTTACAACTTCATACTACCAATTTTAAAGGAGAAGAAGTATCTTACTATGATGCGGATAATGAACAGGATGAGGCACTGTTTGTGATTTCAGAAATAGAGCGTTTAAAAAATGATAACAGGCCTTATTCATCTTTTGCAGTCTTGTATAGAACCAATGCTCAATCCCGAGTTATAGAAGAGGCTTTATTGCATTATGGAATACCCTATGTTTTGATTGGTGGTACGCGCTTCTATGATAGAAAAGAAATAAAAGATGTCCTGTCATATTTGCGTCTGTTTATTAACCCAAATGATGAAATAGCAACCCAACGCATCCAAAAGCTGGGGAAACGTAAGTGGGACCTGTTTAAACAGGTGTATTCTGAAATTAAAAGTAACATTGATCAACTAAACACAGTCGAACTTATGGAAAAAGTATTTGAACTGACAAAGTATTTAGATCTCTATAACCAAGAAGATCCAGAGGATTATGCACGACTAGAGAACATTAAAGAGTTGAAGTCTGTAGCTTTAAATTTCCCCGATTTAGTTGATTTTTTGGAGCAAGTGGCGCTCGTCGAGTCAGAATATTTTGAAGGTGAGAAGAAAGACGGCGGTGATGGTGTGCGACTTATGACATTACACCAGGCGAAAGGGCTGGAATTTCCCTATGTTTTTATTGTCGGACTTGAGGAAGGGTTACTGCCTCATTCACGGGCTATAAACAGTATATTGGAGCTAGAAGAAGAAAGACGTTTGTTTTATGTCGGTATTACAAGAGCCCAAAAAAAACTATATATTACCTGTGCCCGAAGACGTTTTATATTTGGAAGACGCAATGAAAGCATGAAGTCACGATTTATAGAAAATGAAGAGAATAATGAATGGTAAGTACATTACTTCAGAAAATTTTTCTGCGATAAAATTACTGCAAATGTAGTGATAATAATAAGAACTGAAGAGACTACTACAGTTAATGGCGCGGATATATATTTAAGAGCTGCACCCAGCAATAAAGATCCGATAGGCATAAATCCAAATAATACAAATGAATAAATACTCATTACTCTTCCTCGAAGCGCTGCAGGAGTTTCAAGTTGTATTAATGAATTTATAAGGCCAAATAATATACCACCTGAGAAGCCAGCGATTAGGAGCGCGAATAATGCAAAGATGAAGGATGTTGTCGTGGCAAATGAAAGCATTGATGTTGCGCTAACTGTAATTCCAAGCATTAGTAATCTTTTTTTATTTTTTGTTTGTTCAAAAAGCTTTGCAAAAGTAAATGCTGCTATCATTGCACCAAATCCAAAAGCACTTTGCAGTAACCCAAACCCGAATTCATCTTTTTTAAAAATATCATGTGCAAAAATTGGGAATAATGTATTTATAGGAGCGGTAATAGCAGAAATGAGCGCCATTAACGAAAGCAATGTGACCATCATAGAATCGTTTTTTATAAACGTAAGTCCTTCCTTCAAATTTTTCATGAAGGGAACACCTTCATGTTTATTTTCATGAAGTGGTAGTTTTAGATAATATAAACTGAAAATAACTGCGATAAAACTAATAGCATTTAAGAAATAAGCTGAAGCGATTCCGGTCCATGCAATGAGAAATCCAGCAAGTGCCGGTCCGATGGCGCGTGCTGTATTAAACATACCGGCATTCAGCGAGAGAGCACTTGGGAAATGCTCTTTGTCAACGAGTTCAAGCATTAATGTATTTCGTGTTGGCATATCGAGAGAGAAAAATATTCCCGAAATAAATGCTGCGAGCATGACATGCCATATTTGAATACTATGAGTGTAAACAAGCATGCCTAGCATAAATGATATTATGGCAAAAACACTTTGTATAAATATGCTTGCTTTCCGTTTATCAATACGGTCTGCAATGACACCACCGAATAGAACCAGAGCTGCCGTGGGCAGTAGGTTTAGTGCACTAACTACTCCAATAAGCGATTTGTTATTTGTTAATACAGGGTATATGAGCCATTGTTCGGCTACACTGGCAAGCCATGTACCGATAAGTGATATGCTTTGACCGTATACAAATAAACGAAAGTTAGGTGATTGCAGTGCAGGAAGGAAATCTAAAATAGTATGCTTGGTTCGTTTGATCATCTTGGCTGAGATTTTTATTGTAGCAAATTTCTGGACTCTGTTGCAAGATTAATGATTTATAGCTAAGATGTTACCTTAACTGTCGTAAAATCAGTTGTAGGTAGCTTCTTTTGTATATGTATGGTACAATTTAGCACAGAAAAGCCGAGACTACTCGGTGTTTTTTTTGACATGGAAATTAAGAATATAGCCATCATCGCTCACGTTGATCACGGTAAAACTACCTTGGTTGACGCTCTATTAAAACAAACCCATACATTTCGGGAAAACCAGAAAGAAATGGGCGAGAGTCTTATTATGGACTCTAATGCATTAGAGCGTGAAAAAGGAATTACAATTCTCGCTAAAAACACTTCTGTTTTCTATAAAGATGTCAAAATAAATATTATTGATACTCCCGGACACGCAGATTTTGGCGGTGAAGTTGAACGTACCATCAATATGGCTTCAGGAGCTATACTTCTTGTTGACGCCGCTGAAGGTCCATTACCCCAAACAAAGTTCGTACTGAAAAAAGCACTGCAGCGAAAACTTAATATTATTTTAGTGATTAATAAGATAGATAAAAGAGATGCACGTCCTGCAGAAGTGATTTCTGAAGTTGAAAACTTATTTTTAGAATTAGCAGATGACGAGTCCTCACTGCAATTTGAAATACTTTATGCTGTCGGGAGAGATGGTAAAACATTTAATGCAGTCCCCGAAGTATATGATGAAAATACTCCCGGTGATTTAGCGCCGCTACTTGACACTATTTTGCGTGAAGTTCCAAACAGTGCAGTGAATGAGCAAGAGCCATTCCAAATGCTTATATCTACGCTGGATTATGATAATTACGTGGGCAAATTATGTATAGGCAAAGTAAATCAAGGAATATTGAAAAAAAATGAAACAGTGGCACTGGTGGATGAGGATGTTATTGTTGGTACGTATAAAGCACAGAAACTTTACACATTTGAAGGACTGCAAAAAAAAGAAGTTGACGAAGTCACGGCTGGCGATATCGTTGCTATTGCCGGTATTCCAGAACTTACAATAGGACAAACAGTAACAAATCCAGCATTCCCCAAAAGTTTACCAAAAATTTCTGTAGAAGAACCAACAATTAAAATTACAATTGGGCCCAATACAAGCCCGTTTGCCGGAAAAGAAGGAAAATACGGTACATCTCGTCAAATTCGCGAACGGTTATTAAAAGAAAAAGAAACGAATTTAGGTTTAAGGATTGAAGAGGATCCTGAGGGTATTAACTTTATTGTGTATGGAAGAGGCGAGTTACATCTTGCTGTGTTAATTGAGACATTGCGTCGTGAAGGCTTTGAACTGCAAGTATCAAAACCGGAAGTTATATATAAATCAGTTGATGGTACAGTTTGTGAACCTTACGAAGAAGTTACTATTGATATTAACAAAGAATATGTGGGTTTAGTTAGTGAAGAATTGGGTAAACGCAAAGGTAAAATGCTTGATATGGTTACAGAGCCAAATGATACTGTTCGGCTTGTCTACAAAATATCTAGTGGAAATTTATTGGGTATTCGCAGTACTCTTTTAACCAAAACTCGCGGAACACTGCTCATGAGTACATACTTTTTAGGCTATGAACCAAAAGGTCCCAAAATGGAAGCTGTGCGAAATGGTGCCTTAATAGCTGTTAAACCGGGGGTTTCATTAACATATGGGTTGGGTAACGCACAAGAACGGGGTACTTTATTTATCGGTACAGGTGTGGATGTGTATGAAGGTATGATTGTTGGTGTATCTAGCCGCGAACAAGATATTGAAGTAAATGTGTGTAAAGCGAAACAGTTGACTAATAACCGTTCCAGTGGAGAAGGAGTATCTGTAATACTTGAGCCGCCAACTATTTTGAGTCTGGAGCAAGCGTTGGATTTTATCAATGATGATGAGATGTTGGAAGTGACACCAAAAAATATACGACTTCGAAAACGGTATCTAACAGAAGCAGATCGGAGAATAGCAAATAGAGCGAGCTTCAAATCAGAATAACTTCAGTGTGAAATTGTGTTATTATCAAAAGATATATGAGTAAGTTCTTCCGTATATCAGAAAGCCCTTTCATTCGTAATATTGACTCAGAATACTTATTGGAAAATTTTCTCATAGCCGCTGTTGTATCAGTGCTTGTCATTCGCTTTTATTTGAAAATTATGCATTACCCGAAAATCGGGCATGGCAACTTTCATATTGCTCACATGTTATTTGGAGGTTTTCTCATGATGATGGCGCTTGTTATTTTGATTGCATTTTTAAACCGTACTTCCACCCATCTTGCGTCTATAATCGGTGGAATAGGCTTTGGTACATTCATCGATGAACTTGGCAAGTTTATAACAAGTGACAATAACTATTTTTATCAACCAACTGTTGCGCTACTTTATATTATTTTTATTCTTCTCTATTTAAGTTTTCGGTTTATCGATAAACATAGTTCTTACTCTCAAAAAGAGTATTTGGTAAATGGGCTCGAGATGTTTAAAGAAGCTGTTATTAATGATATGGATAAGGAAGAAAAAAACCGGACTATTATGTATTTAAAACAATCAGGAAAAAAAGATCCACTTGCGCGGGCGCTGTTACAACTCGTAAGGGATGTGGCTCCCACACCACCAAGCTCTCAACCACTACTGCGATTTCGGGTGTATGCGCGGGAAATATATCGTAAATTTGTTCAGCTGCCTGGCTTCGCGAATAGTGTGTTACTTTTTTTTATTCTGCAATCTATTGTTGCATTCGTCGTAAACATATTGAATTTTCCAGGGATCAGCGAGTTGTCAATTTTGTTACTGCTGAGTGCTGTATTGTTATTTATTGCAATAGGCTATGGGTCATTTCAGCTTTCAATAAAACGTATTTTGCTCTATGTGTTTATGGTGATATCTATTTTTGCATTTTGCTGGGAAATATTTTTTAATGCAGATCTGCCCGATCTCACAATTATAGAATGGGGAAGATTGACTTCATCGATATTGAGTACAGTTTTCGTATTAACAGGAGTTTTCTATTACACACAATCGCGTCTCAAATCATTCCGGTACTTTAAGCGTTCTGTACTAGTATCAATATTTTTAACTCAATTTTTTTTATTTTATATCAATCAGTTTCAAGCATTAATAGGTTTATCTTTCAATATTCTTATTTTGTTGATACTCGATTATTTTATTACACAAGAAAAAACCAAAGCATTGGAAGAGAGTGATTATAGCGAAGACTCGTAATCGTACTGTGCTATGTTTTCGGATTTGATATTTTTAATCCGAGCAGTGTTTTTATTGTTAAAGATGTACCGTAATAGAATTTTGTACGTATCGTAATCAAACGTATAACTAGAATTATCATCTACTAAACACCAGTTATTGAGCAAGAATTCCTGCTCTTTTCCTGTTTCTTGGTTATACTCACACACCGAAATACTTCCTTCAAAAGGCCAACGTTTAATTTTTGTCGCGCTGATCGCCTCGATAAAGCGAATGTTATATGCAAGGGGCTTTTCTTTTCCGACACACGCACCTTTACATATCCCGAGTTTATGACTAAAACAGGATGCTGAAGTAGTATCTATGCCTAGTAGTTTTTCACATAACTGATATTCTTTCGCAATTTTACTTATAAAATCTTTTGCCTGTTTTTTTGATCGAAAAACACCACAGATATCGGGAACTAAATCAGGTGTAATTGTATTTACAGCTTCAAGATTAAGAGTATGATAGTTGTGGCTAGTAGTAGATTGTTTCAGTATATATAACTGATGACTATTCCGAAGTGCGTGGTTATATAACGGCTGCATTTTTTTAATAAGACTGGACTCCAGCAAAAGAGCTCCCAGTTCACCTGCTGTAGTAATAATTTCAACATTTTTAATCTGTTGTGTGATGCTCATTTCTTTTGAAGAACTGTGGTCAGCGTTGAAATGAGAAAGTACTCTTTCTCTAATATTAATACTTTTGCCTATATATAAAGGGATATCTTCATCGCCATAAAATATGTATACTCCAGCACCTTCTGGTAGAGAATCCATAATGCCAGGAGGTAAATGTGCGGGGAGTGCAGGTTGCTTAATTAGTGATCGAATGGTACTAGTAATAGTTTCATGAGAGAATAATGTAGACAATTTTTTATAAAATTTCCAAACCACCTGGGCATCCCCAAGAGCTCGATGCCTGTTTTCACACGAGATATTAAATCGTTCGATAATGCTGTCGAGATTATGACGGCTGTATTGAGGAAAAAGATTACGAGACAATTTTACAGAGCATAATTGTTTTGGTGAAAATTGGATTCCAAGATTTTTATACTCATTTTTGAGAAAACTAAAATCAAATCGGGCATTATGAGCTACAAATACGCATCCCTCAATCAGTTCTAGTATTTTATACGATACATCTTCAAAAGAAGGTGCAGTTTCTAGTTCTGCTGCGTTAATTCCAGTCATTTGTTCAATAAATGGAGACACGTAGGCGTGAGGGTTAATAAGTGATTGATATTGCGATACAATAGAATCGTTTTCCACGCGAAGAATACCCACTTCAATGATGCGGTCATAGTGTGGTCGGGCACCGGTAGTTTCAATATCAACAAAAGCGAGTTTATTAAGATCCATACGAAGACTTTATACACTCATTTTACAGGAAATTGATTGCACTTTTCAAGCGAGTTCGAATCTGCTATCATGTACCCATGAATAAAAATATACTTATTGCTCTGGGCTTAGTCGTTTTTGTTTTATTTATAGGGTATGCATTTATGAATCAAACTAGTAAAAATAATCAAAGTAAACCTTCAGAAGGCTCATCTGTTACATTAGAATTTACAAAAAAGCACAATGAACCATCTGTTTCTCAAAATAATACTATGGACACACAACAAAACACCAAATCAAACCTGCCAACAATGCAAATTGATCAAAATAAAAGTTATCAGGCAGTAATGCATACAACCGAAGGAGACATTACGTTAGTACTTAATGCAAAAGCAACACCGATTACTGTGAATAATTTTGTGTTTCTTGCGCGTAAAGGATTTTATAACAACACAATTTTTCACAGAGTTATAAAAGATTTTATGATTCAAGGCGGTGATCCCAAAGGCGACGGGACAGGAGGACCTGGCTATCGATTTAACGATGAACCTTTTCAGGGTGAGTATACACGAGGAACTATTGCCATGGCCAATGCTGGCCCAAATACCAACGGGAGCCAGATTTTTATCATGCATAAGGATTATCCTTTACAAAAAAATTATGTAATCTTTGGAAAGGTGAGTGAAGGACTAGATGTAGTGGATAAAGTTGCTGAGGCACCAGTTGAAGCAAGTGCGATGGGGGAGCACTCGAAACCGGTTACGCCTGTGACGGTAAAGAGTATTGAGATTGTTGAGCAATAATATCTAAAATTACTATATAGTAATTGTATGAAAGATAAAACTGGAAGGAAATTAAATTCTGCTGAAGTTGTATCAAAAATTGGTATTCGTCTCGCAACAATCGTAAGTGAATTGGCAGTATATAAACTTCATTTGACAGGCAATATCCCTTTTCATCATTGGCGAAGATTTATTTATAGACTCGGAGGAGTAAAAATTGGGAAGGGTACAACTCTTCACATGGGTACTCGTTTTTACAAACCTCAAAATATAACTATTGGTAATGACACAATTATCGGAGAAGGAACAGTACTCGATGGTAGAGCACCCTTAACTATTGGTAATCATGTTGATATCGCGAGTGAAGTGATGATATATAACTCTGAACATAACATGGAAGCGGAACATTTTGCTGCAGCAGAGTCGGTTATTACAGAACCGGTTATCATTGAGGATTATGTATTTATAGGACCGCGCGCAATTATTCTGCCTGGTGTGAAAATTGGTAAAGGAGCGGTAGTAGCGGCAGGTGCTGTGGTTACAAAAGATGTACCTGAGTATGCAATTGTGGGAGGAGTCCCTGCTAAAGTAATTGGAGAAAGAAAAAATAAAGATTTACACTATACTGTAGGTCGCGCTGCTTGGTTTCGATAAAAAAGAATTAATCTGCTTGGCCGACGAGGTATACGGCTGCCCACGGACGATATACAGACACAAAAGTTTTTTCTTCAGTAGATTTATCAGCGCGATGAATTTTATAGGTAAATGTTGATTTAGCTCCTGACGCAGCAAAGTCTACTTGTTTTACTACACCTTTTTTTAAAGTCGGATCATCTTGATATACTGGCGGTGGGGCTGATTGCTCATCTGTTATTCTGATGGGTGAGACTTCTGCGGTACGACCGTCTTTTTTTCCATATATTTTGAATTTCAATATTTTATTTTCTTCGTCATTTTCTACTTCTAACAGTATGGCTGCCGGAGTATCATTTTTAATTTTTAAATCAACATACGGACCGAATACTGTCGCATCAAGCCCTGGTTTTGCATCATTTTCATAGTATCCTACACGATAAGCATGTGCGGTGCGTTCTAGTATTGGTAAACCTGTGTTGAGAGCTGCGCGAAATAATGTGGTTGAAACTTGGCAAACACCACCACCGTCACCCAGTACTGTTCTGCCGTTTTTAATTACATATGCCGGTTTATAACCTGTTGATGACGATATATCGCCAACTATGTCGTTAAAAGATAAAACTTTGCCTTTTTCGATAATAACACCGTTAAATTTTGATGCTGCAAGTGAAACATTATATACACGTTCTGGAATGGAGTGAGTGTAATTGGATTGACCCTCGCCGATCAAATCTTCGATTCCAAACTTGTTCGCTTCGTTGAGTGTTATTTCTGGTTTGACCGGTGAATCGGTCAATATAATTACAACTGATTGAGGCCTTTTCTGCATTAAAGAAATCGTACGGTCTATATCGAGAGTAAATTTATCTGAATTTATTTTTAAACCCTCTTCATCAACACGAAACGTAGATACCCGCCCATTTTCGAACGTAAAAAGAGCATTCTTTGCGGGTTTATTATATTGATCTTCCAAGCTGTTCACATATTCTTTTACTGTCCCTTTGTCATATTCAATTGTCGTATAAAAGTGATATTTTCTCAGTTTAAAAATTGTGACAATCTTTTGGAATATACGAGAAGGAATATGTTGTGAACGACCGATTAAATAGGCTCGATCTATTTGCTCTTTACTAGTGGAGTGTAAATTTAATTTTTGCGCGGAAAGGGTGGCTATTTGCTGGTCTTTATACATAATATCTAAGTGGATATTTTTCAATGTATTCTCACGTTCTAAAAAAAATTTACTTGCCTGTACTTTTGAAAGATTTCCCACATTATTGCTATCAATAAAAACATTTGGATAAATAGAGGTTCCTATCTGTTTTTCCTGATCTAAATAGTAAGTGACAAGTGCAGAACCAATAATAAACAAGAAGAGTACGACTAGAAGTGATACATAGAAAAGCTTACTGTCTTTTTTTGCGCGTTTTGGTATCATAATTGATATGGATGATAATAATAAAAATAAAGAGGAAAATCAACAGGCTCCGACGAATATCTACGACAATGAGCATCCTACCCAAGGCACCATTAATTTAAAACCCGAAACACCAGCTGTATTTGAAACTCAGACAATAGAAGAAGTGCCGGCCGGTGTTGAGGCCCCTGTTCCTGAAGAAATCGTTGAAGCCGAAAAAGCTGCTGGTAACGAACCTGCACCGCTCATGTTTGAAGAAAATAGAATGAAATACTTCATAATTGGCGGTGGAATCCTATTTTTTGTTGTCGTTCTATTTATAATTTTAAAGTTTATATTTACTCCTGCACCAGCACGAACTGTGAAGTTGACATATTGGGGGTTATGGGAGGAAAAAGAAATATTTCAACCGCTTATTGACGAATATCAAAGTAAAAATAAGAACGTTAAGATAGATTACATTAAAATGTCTGCTCAAGACAGTTATAGAGAAAAGTTGATAGCACGTAGCAATAACGGCCAAGGCCCTGATATTTTTAGATTTCATAACACATGGAAGTATGAACTAAAGGATGTATTAGCACCGCTCCCCTCAAATGTAATGGCAACCGCTGAGTTTGAAAAAACATTTTATAAAGTTCATCAAACTGATTTAAAAATTGGTGCTAATTATTACGGATTGCCGTTATATATCGATGGGCTGGTACTCATTTACAATGACACTATGTTAAAGGATATAGGGATTACCCAAGCCCCAAGTACGTGGGAGGACATTGCCACAATCGCAAAAAAAATGAATGTTACTCCAACCAGTTCAGGTAATCTATTGAGCGGTGCGATAGCTATAGGAACATCTTCAAATGTTGAGCATTTCGCCGAAATTTTATCGCTTATGCTTGTCCAAAATGGAGCTGATTTAAGAAATTTAGATGCTCCAGAAGCTGCGCAGGCCTTGGAAATTTACCGTAAATTTGCAGAAGGAAAAAGTAAATCGTGGGATGATTCACTTCCAAACTCTGTTAATGCATTTGCTCAGGGAAAAGTGGCGATGATTCTTGCACCATCCTGGGAAGTTCTAGTAATAAATAAAATGAATCCGGATATTAAGATAAAAGTTGTATCGGTTCCGACCGTCCCTGGGTTGCCGCCAATTTCAATTGCGAATTACTGGGTTGAGGGCGTAAATAAACACAGTAAGGAACAATTTGAGGCATGGAAGTTTTTGAAATTTTTAACGACTGCTGACAGTTTGTCTAAACTATATGAAAACGAACGAAAAGTTAAACTTTTCGGTGAACCGTTTTCTCGAGTTGACATGGCATCTAAACTGGCGCAAAATGAATATATAGCACCTGTTATAAAACAGGCACCTGTATATGTCTCACTACCAGTTGTGGCCAGAACTTTTGATAATGGTTTAAATGACGCAGTAGTGCAATATTTTGCTAATGCTGTGAATGCCGCGGCTCAAGGAACTGCATACGATGAAGCGATGAAAACAGCAAAGCAAGGAATAGACCAAGTATTAAAACAATATGGTGTTGAATAACTATGATGAAACTTCCTTTTTTTTCAAAATCAGCAAAAAAAGAAAAACAGTACTTGGGAGTATTTTTAAAAGAAGCAGAAGGTATTGTTCTATTAATGTCATTAGCAGATGAAGGTATAATAATCGAAGAACGGCAGCGGTTTGTATACTCGAATGGTTGGGAAAATATGTCTGAAGATATAGACTCTGTACTTACCGTGTTTGAAACCACTTATAAAATTCTCCCTACAGAAACAATTTTTTTTGTCTATTCACACTTTATTGAGGCGTAAACGAAACATATCAAAAAAAAATATTTAGAAAAAATCAAGCATGTTGTCAAGGATTTAGAACTCAAGCCATTGGGATTTATTGAGTGTTTTGAAGCAGTAAACACATATTTAGAAAAAAGAGATGGACTGCCTTTAAGTGCGGTGTTAGTAGAAATGGATCAAAAACATATTGGGCTTTTTGTATTTAAAGGTGGGAAAAATATATTTTCAAAAATTATAGTGCGTTCGCATGACATAGTAGAAGATTTGAATAATGGTATTCAACATTTTGCAGGTGAAATACTTCTCCCGGCTCGCATAATACTGTATGATTCCGAGGATGCGGCTAAAGTTTCGGGACATATTATTAATCATCGGTGGAGTGAAGAGTTGTTTGTGCAGCTTCCTCGAGTTGAAATACTGAAAGAAGATGAAGTGTTAGAAGCATTAGGCGGTGTATTTGAAGAACAAATCAGAACCAACATGAGTGGGCAAACTCCAACAGAAAAAAATCTACCAGAAGATGAACCTACAGAAGCAGAACCTGTTGAAAAAAATGAAGTGATGGGTTTTACAATTGGCGAGGAACAAATAGAAGGATCTCCCACGGAGGAGCCTGAGACGAATGCAGAAGAAGCAGTACAAAAAACGCCAAAAAAAAGGCTACAATTAAGTAAATTTTTATCTAAGATGAAGATCCCACTAGTGCTACCAATTGTTGGATTTATTTTTGTTTGCTTGCTTGCCGGAGGTCTATACTTAAACGAGTATTTTTTGCATAATGCGCAGCTTACCTTATATTTCCCCTCTAATAAAATAGAAAAAGATTTGCCTGTTTCTGCTACTATTGGAAGTTTTGCTGATTTATTGCCAGTATCTATTTCGACACGCTCAGCGGATTTTAACAGTTCTAAAACAGCAACAGGAAAAAAAGATGTTGGCGATAAAGCAAAAGGCGAAGTGACAATGATTAATCTTGATGATCATGAAAAACTATTTACGAAAGGAACGACAATTGAAACTTCAGGAATAAAATTCGTTCTTGACAGTGATGTGAAAGTTGCATCGGCTTCTATGGCGACAGATTTTTCTAAACAACCGGGAAAGGCAAAAGTAACTGTCACGGCAGCTGTACTAGGTACTGAAGGGAATATCAGCAAAGGACAGCGATTTAAAGTCGAAGATTTATCAGACATTTTATATTTGGCTACTAATGAAAATAATTTTAGTGGGGGGACAAAAAAGACGGTGCAAGTTGTAAGCAAAAAAGATCAAGACGACTTGAAAGCAGATATCATGAAAAAAGCACAAAGTGACGCTGACGGGAATAAGCGTATGGGTTTGGAAAACAGCGATAAAGTATTAGACGATTTAACACAAGTAACACTCGATTCAGTAAAATATAGTAAACAGGTCGGTGATGAGGCCAGTTCAGTAGATATTAAAGCACGGGCAATGACAACAACATACTATTTTAAAGACAGCGATGTCAAAGAGTATATTCAAACAACTCTCTCAAAAGATTTACAATCAGGTTTTACACTCCAAAAGGAAAACATACAATACAGTGTCGACAAAATATCAAAAAAAAATGGCACGATTTCTGGGGTTTTGAAAGCGCAAGCATCATCAGTTAAAGAACCGCCAAAAGTAGCTATGGAAAAAGCAGTACAGGGCAAACGCGTAACTTCATTAGACGGGATAGTAAAAAATCAATTAGGGGCAGATACATACAAACTCGATAACCGAGAGGTGCTTCCAGTATTAAACGGTTTTCTTCCTTTTTTTGAGAAAAATATTAAATTAAAAATTGCGTATAAGTAAGCGTATGGCTTTGTATTCATATAAAAAGGTTTATTTTTCACCGAAAAAAAAGACAGTAGAGTATGTATCGTATGTATCGCTAACTATTGGTGTGCTACTTTTGTTTTGGTCGTTTTATCCTATTTTAGCGTTTGAAATTTATGCTCGATTATTTATTCAAAATAATATACTTTCACCTATTCCAAAAAATCAAATGGCTTCCTCGATACAAAATGCGACATCAGTTCTAGGAAGCTCAACGGTCTTTTCAAATAATCTGAGAGATTTTACTAACGCAAGTCTTTGGTTCCCGACAAAACCACAGGAATCGGTAAAACGTACAGTCAGTATTACTGATTATAGAGTTAGTATCCCAAAGATAAATATAAAAGACGCGAATGTAAAAGTGGGAGGAGAGGATTTATCCAAAAACTTGATACAGTATTTAGCCGATTCACAACCTGGAGAGTTTGGAAATATAGTAATCTTTGGTCATTCGACATTACCACAGCTCTATAATCCCAAAGACTATAAAACTATTTTGACATATCTTCCTTCATTAGAAAAAGGTGATAAAATTTTAGCTACGGTGGGTGATACTACGTATACGTATGAAGTGTATGACATGTTTGTGGTTAAGCCAGAACAGATATCAGTACTTGAGCAGAGAAAAGATGGAGCATATCTTACCTTGATTACGTGTGTCCCACCCGGAACCTACTGGAATAGGTTAGTAGTCCGGGCAAAATTAACTAACTTGCCAGTAGATCAAATGTGATTGTAGTATCCTATAACATGTGCTAAAATTACGCCATGACAGGCGCCCGTGTAAGGAAAAAAACTAAGAAAGGAGCATCTGCACAGCTTTCCTTTTTTAAGGTACTCTATTTGAGTATCAATTTTTTTGTATATATTGGGTATTTTACAAAAACTATAGTATCGTGGCCTTTTGTCAAACTTGGCTCACTGCTTTTTTCTATTCTCAAATTTTTACGGGAAGGTCTTAATAAGATCAATTTAAAAGGATTTGTTAGTAAGAAAAGAGGCAGAGGAAGACCACGTAAAAGTTTACTTGCGAGATCAAAAGAATATTTTCTTATACAGAGAAAAAAAATCAAAAAGCTGCATTTTTCTTTTCCACATATTACTTCAGCCACTTCATTATTACATCGATTACATTTCAAGCTCCCTTCATTTACTTTTGTTACTAACAAAATCAGTTATATATTTCTTGGTTCTTTTTTAACACTCATTGCTTTATTTGTATATCAATCGTATATTTTTACGAAAAACTTGCCTTCTCCCTATACCATCGGCAAAGTGAACTACCCATTATCAACACATATCTATGATCGCAAGGGTAAGTTATTATATGAAGTGTATAGAGAGCAGAATCGTACTCCTGTTGATCTTGATAAAATACCAAGTTATGTTCCGCAGGCGACTATTGCTATAGAAGATAAAGATTTTTATCGGCATAAAGGTATTTCTTTTGTTTCTGGCATTTTAAGAGCTTCAAAAGAAATTTTAGTTAATAAAAATTTGCAAGGAGGTTCTACCATTACTCAACAGTTGGTAAAATCTGCTCTTTTATCACCGGAAAGGACTATACAGCGAAAAATCAAAGAAATTATATTGGCATTATGGACAGAGCAAATTTATAACAAAAAACAGATCCTTGAAATGTATTTAAATCAGGTTGCGTATGGGGGATCAGCATATGGTATACAGGAAGGTGCAAGAACATATTTTGGGAAAGATGCGAAAGATTTAAAATTAGAAGAAGCAGCTCTTCTGGCAGGTTTACCTCAGGCGCCATCGTTATATTCGCCATATGTTAATCCTGATTTAGCTATCATTCGACGCAACGAAGTTCTCCAAAACATGTATGAACAGGGATATATTGATAAAAAGACTGAGGAAAAGGCTTTACGAACGAAACTCTCGATTGTTCCGCTTAAAACACAAATTCACGCGCCGCATTTTGTTTTTTATGTTAAATCAGAACTTGAAAAGCAGTATGGTATACGTCAAGTTGAAGAAGGGGGATTCAAAGTGACCACAACACTTGATTTAGAAATTCAAAATGAAGCAGAAAAAATATTGAAAGAAGAGCTCCAGAAAGTTTCATATCTTAATGTGACTAACGGAGCAATTTTAGTCACAAAACCTTCTACAGGTGAAATACTTGCCATGGTTGGTTCTGTAGATTATTTTGCAAATTCGTCCGGAGCATTTAATGTAACAACTGCACTACGGCAACCAGGTAGTTCCATTAAGCCTGTCATGTATTCGTTAGCATTAGAAAAAGGATACACCGCAGCAACTCTAATAGATGATAGTCCCACAGTATTTAATATTCCTGGAGCTGAAACGTATCGTCCGGTAAATTATGATGGTAGATTTCATGGAAAAGTTCCATTGCGTCTCGCATTAGCTAATTCATATAATATTCCAGCGGTGAAAGTACTGAGTACAGTTGGAGTGAATGATTTTGCTGAACATGCTCGACAAATGGGAATATCATCGTGGAATGATCCATCTCGTCTTGGCTTATCTATGACACTAGGAGGTATTGAAGTAACTATGCTTGACATGGCGACAGCATTTGGCGTCTTTGCAAATAGCGGGTACCGCGTTGATTTAAATTACATCAATAAATTGGAGGATACAAAAGGCGAGAATTTGATAAATTTATCGCCGACGCGTACAAAAGTTCTTGATGAGAGTGTGGCTTACATTATTTCAGATATTTTATCCGACAATGCGGCACGCATACCGGCATTTGGTCCAGGATCTGCTTTGGAAATTCCAGGATGGAAAGTTGCTGTGAAAACGGGAACAACAGATGATAAGAAAGATAACTGGACAAATGGATATACACCTGAATATGAAGTGGTGGTATGGGTTGGTAATAATAATAATACACCCATGAATCCAGCACTTGCATCTGGGATTACTGGTGCAGCACCAATTTGGAATAGAGTAATGACATATTTATTGACTCACGACGGTCATAAAGAAATGTGGCTGAAAAAACCAGAAAATATCGTTGAGAGAAATTGCTATTATAATAAACAGGAAGTATTTATTGCAGGTACAGAAAATTCGGTATCTTGTAAAGATGGCATGGCAAATAGCCCTACTCGACCTCCACGACCCTGACTCATTATTTTGGAAAAATTTTATTAAAACCTAATAATGGTTTTAACACCTCAGGTATATTTACTGATCCATCTTTTTGTTGATAATTTTCAAGAATCGCAATGAGCACTCGTGGCGACGGAATTGCAGTGTCATTGAGTGTATAGCAATAAGCGGTTGTCGCGTCCTTTTTTCGATATTTAATATTGAGTCTCCGTGCCTGAAAATCACCCATTATTGAATTTGAAGCAATTTCACCGTAATTATTGCGATACGGCATCCATATTTCTGTATCGTATTTTTTTATTTGCGGTTCTCCCATATCTCCACTACACATGAGAAGTACACGATATGAAAGTCCCAGATCCGTTATAATTTCCTCAGTGTTTTGTTGCAGTTCTTCATGTAGGTTTTTGGCACCTTCAACATCGTTTGCAGCAATCATAACCTGCTCAATTTTCCAAAACTCATGGACGCGATATAAACCTTTTGTATCCTTTCCGTAGGCTCCGGCTTCCCTTCTAAAGCATGGGGAAAAGGCAACATACTTTTTAGGTAAATCTTTTTCATTAAGAATTTCACCAGAATGATACGCCGTTACAGGGACTTCAGCAGTTCCGGCAAGATATGCATCCTCATCATTTAGTTTGTAAACTTCTTGTTCACCCCAAGGGAATTGTCCTGAACCGAAAAGAGTAAAGCCTTTTACGATAGCGGGTGCTATAAATGGGGTATATCCCTTTTTAACTAGTTTTTGAAAAACATAAAAAAGTATCGCCATCTGCAGCATGGCACCTTCGTTTTTAAGAAAGTATCCTCGAAAACCAGATACTTTTGATCCACGTTCTAAGTCAAAAATACCTAAAGCCTCACCTAACTCAAGGTGGGATTTAGGTGTAAAGTCAAATATAGGCACATTGCCTTCACGTTTTATTTCTACATTCCCAGATTCATCTTTTCCAACTGGCACTTCATCAAGCGGAACGTTTGGTACAAACGACACAAGGCGGTCAAGCTCAGTTTGCGTAGCTAGCAACTGTTCTTCAATATGCTTAAGTTCCTCTTTTATTTGTTTTCCTCGAGTTTTTGCTCTTTCAGGGTCTTTGAGTTCTGCTATTTTATTTCGTTCCTCGCGTAACTTTTGAGATTGTTGAAGAAATTTCCGGCGTTCATCATCAAGTTTTAGAATACGTTCGATTTCTATTGCTCTGTTTTTATTCTTAGCAGCATCGATAACTTTTTGTTTATTTTCACGAATAAAATCTAGTGATAGCATAAGAGAACTAATGAATAGTTATAAGAATTATACATCAAGAGTGCAGAAGTCAACTATGTTTTATATCTTTACTTTTTGTGGAAGTTGGGCCATTACTTCAGGTGTAGGAATTACAGGTGCTTCTAAATTTGATTCGTATGAACTGAGTGGACCATCCATTTTTTGCAGTTGAGCTGTGACGCGGTAAAAGACAAGGGATGATAGTGTAAGAAGTTCTTCGGCAAATTGGTTTTTTTTCACAGCGTCTGTTGGAATAGGTTGGCTAATTAGTGATAACCATGTATTCTCAAATGAACTGGAAAGAAGTTTGTTAATGGTTTCATCGTGAAGCTCTTTATGGTACAGATCTTTGGCATGGGCGAGAAATGTAATCGTGCCATCAATATTATCATTTGTTAAGCAGAATACAGCGCGTCGTAGGTCTGTGGCAAAGTGAAGATAATAATTATTGCTGAGCATAGTTTTTTAGGTGTTTTTTAATAAGAGTAAAAAATTTTTGGCGCACATATTCGTCGCAGATCTCAGTACTGTAATTTCTCTGGGGACGGATATTTATGATAGCATTTGTATCAATTTTTTTTGTAATTAAATCGATACCTCCTCCCCATACATCTTCCTGATTACTGCCTAATTTTAATAATTCTTGCTCAGCATCGTAGTGGTATTCACCACCAATTGCAACTAAACCTTGTTGCACATCAATAGTCACTTTAACATAGGTTTTATATTCTTCAGATGCTTTTTGTATATCCTCGTCTGTCGCGGCTGTATCTTTTTCCAAAACAACAATCATAAATCTATATATTAATTGTAGATGTTTTGAGATAGAAGGTAAATAGGACGAAGTGGGTCAAAGTAAATTCTTACAGTCCTAAATCGCTTGCGATTGTTTGCATGGATGTGAGTACTATACCTATAAAATCTTCTAGTTTTATACCGAGTTTTTCTTCACATAGCTGAATCTGCTCTCGATCTACTGGTGCGGCAAATGATTTTGTTTTAAATTTTTTCATAACAGCCTGTACATCTACTGAGCTCAGTTTTTTGTCGGGTCTGACTAGGGTGGTGGCGACAATAAGTCCGGTTAATTCATCACATGTATACAGTGCCCATTCAAGAGTATTATTTGGAGGAGGTTCTGCATTGTGAGCATGATTGTGTGCAAGTATGGTTCGTATAAGCGTTTCATTTGTTTCACCTTCATTTTGTATCCATTCTACTGTTTTTCTTGTATGCTGATCAGGGTTTTGTTCTGTTATTTCCCAATCTGCATCATGTAACAACCCAATGATTCCCCATAAATCTGGATTTTGTCCGAAGTGTTTCGCAAGTCCGCGCATAGCAGCTTCGACACATAAACAGTGTTTTACTAGATTTTTGTTTTGGATATTATTAGTTACTATTTCGAGTACTCGTTCTCGTGTTAGCTTTAACTCTTCGTTTGTTACTTTCGTAATATTGGTCTGTAATGGGGGAGAGATGGAGTGCGTTTCAGGACGCATGGTGGGGAAGAGAATAACATCTTTTAATGTATGTTGATCAGTAAGAAATGCAACGAAGCGATCCACACCTAAACCCCAACCAGTGGTGGGGGGCATTCCGTACTCTAAGGCACGAATATAATCTTCATCAATCACTTGATAATCCTCGGCACCTTTTTCACCTAAGTCCATCTCAATTTCCCAACGTTTTCGCTGATCAAAGGGGTCATTGAGTTCGTGATATGCATTAATAAATTCTTCACCTGCTATAAGAAGTTGGAAACTAGCTGCTTTTGTTTGATCATCAATTTTTCGTTTTGCAAGTGGCTTCATCTCAAAGGGGTAATCAGTGATAAAAATTGGACCGGCAAGTTTTGGTCGAATATGTTTTTTGTAAACGATATCAAGTATGTCGCGTACTCCAAAAGCTTGATTATCTGCGAGCAGATTTTTTTCTTTTACATATGCTAATAGTTCCTCAGCATTTTTAAAAGAGTCTATATCCATATCGAGATATTCTTTAAATAAATCTGCATATGATATTCTTTTCCAAGGTGGAGTAAGGTCGTATGTTTTTCCACCAAACTCGACTGAGTAAGACCCATTAATTTCTTTGGCGATACTACTAAGCATTTCTTCTGAAAACTTCATGACAGTTTCATAATCGACATAGGCCCAATAAAATTCCAACATTGTAAATTCTGGATTATGAGCGCGACTCATACCTTCGTTTCGAAAATCTTTACTCATTTCGTACACTTTTTCGAAGCCGCCTACAATAAGACGTTTTAAATATAATTCATCCGAAATGCGTAAATATAAATCTGCGTCGAGAGCCTTGTGATGGGTAATAAATGGATTTGCTGAAGCACCGCCATATAGTGGTTGGAGCACTGGAGTCTCAACTTCTACGAATCCATTATCATCCATATAGCGACGAAGTAGCTTAATAATTTTAGTTCGCGTAAGGAATATGGTTTTTACATCCGGATTGACAATAAGATCTACATAACGCTGGCGGTATCGTTCTTCAATGTCTTTAAGCCCATGCCATTTCTCAGGTAAAGGATGGACGGCTTTAGTGAGAAAATTAAACGTGTTAGTCTGTACAGAGATTTCACCTTTTACTGTGGTCGTTACGATTCCTTTTGCATACACAAAATCCCCTGTATTAAGTAACTCAACGAGCTGAAAAGATTTATCTTCCAGTATATCAGATTTCAACATAAGCTGGATTTTTCCTGTTTCGTCATGAAGGTCAGCAAAAACAAGTTTGCCATGTCCGCGTACCGAGATTACTCTTCCCGTAACTTCTACTTCTTTATCCATTTGTTCTCGAGCTTGGTCAATGGTAACTCTGCTCCCGCTAAACTGAGGATATGATTCATACCCGAGTTCTTGCAAATGATGTAGTTTTTTGATTCGCTCTTCGCGCATTTGATCGATGGATTTCATGTGTTTATGTTGCTAATTGTACCATCAAATTTACTAATTTTTCCATATCAGATATTTTTATTCGTTCTTTGCGCGAGTGAGCATACTCTACGCCATCACCGAGATTAAAACAGACCAGTCCGTTGTTGTTGAAAATATTTGCATCGGAAACACCCCATGCAACCAACGGCTCAGGTTTTATGCGCACTGTTTTCATTTTATCGGTAATAGTATCTATTATGTGTTTTTGGGCTGAAGTAAATTTATAGCCAGGATTTTCGCGTACAAAATCATACTCGAACTTAATACCTGATTTTTTAGAAATTGCAGTAAGAATTCGTGTGAATTTTGATTTATGGTTTAGTAATTTTTTTTCAGTCAAACATCTAATTTCACCTTTCAAGTATATTTCACCTGGGATTGTATTCCGAACAAATCCACCATTGACAGTGCCGATGTTTATCGTGGTTTCTGTATCGATTTTACCAAGAGTAACACTGTTTAGTAATTTGTTTAAGCCGAGCAGGGCATTGAGCGCTTCTTGTGGTTTGGAAGCATGTGCTTCTTTACCAATTATTTTTATATCAAAGCGTTCATAAAATGGTGATGCAATAATGATAGATCCGACGGGGCTTACGCTGTCAAAACAATATCCAAATTTTGATTGAATTTGAGAGTAGTCGAAGTTGAGTGCGCCGGAATTATCAGTTTCTTCACATACTGTAAAAACGAGTTCAATTGGACGGTGAATAATATGATTTGATTTTAATTTTTCGAGTGCACTTAATATACATGCGATCGAAGCTTTATTATCCGCGCCTAAAATAGTTGAACCATCAGAGGTAATGTATGTATCGTGCATAACAGGTTTAATTCTTTTACCCGGCTCCACTGTATCCATGTGCGCAGCAAAAAATAATGGTTCGCCCGTTCCAGGTATGTACGCATAGATATTAGAAGATTTATCTTTCTTCACAGTATACGTATATTTTTTTAAATACTCGAAAAGATATTTTGCAATTCTATCTTCCTCTCCTGAAGGTGAATCTATCTGTACGAGTTTTTGAAAGAGTGTGACTATATTATTCATAGTGTAATTAATTATTAATATTGAATACCGAATCGTTCACTGTAATAATCTGCCAATTGTTTCATCATATCAGGGGTTATCCCAACATCGTAGAGAAATTCGTTTTCACTGAGATAATGCTGCATGAGAATATCTTCAATTTCACAGAGGGTATCGGATTCATGAATCATTAATGTACAAGGTATTTTTTTAATACCGTTGCCATTGGGCAAAACATAGTTGTTGTCGACAGCAAATCCAATCTCGTCGATTCCTATAAAGTGATGTGTTTCTCCATTTTCATGTGTGCGTCGATATCCACAGATTTCATCGGTATATATCTCTGAAGAATTTGGACAGGTGCAGGTAAGAGCAGCGGCAAATTGATGTGCGTGAAAACTTTCAGCTTTAAATCCAACTTTGCTCAGTCCACGCATGCTGTTTGTTCTTTTTACAGTTGCCAGAGCAGC
>CAZXWS010000006.1:0-11207 GCA_964644605.1 uncultured Gammaproteobacteria bacterium | reverse complement strand
CCAGTCATGACCATAGTTATGGTCATCCTTACCATCTGGGCTATTGCCTACTTTCTACCACTTTTATTAAAGTGAATGTAGGCAGGGCAGCGGTGTAGAAGTACAATACCGCTGCCTATTTCATTTAACTACATACCAGATACTAGCTTCTTTATGCGCTATAATATATACATGTCCGAAACTTCTCAAATCGATATTACTAACCTCCGTCCTCAATCACTCAAAGAATATATTGGCCAGGCAAATGTCAAAAAAACATTGTCTTTATTTATTGATGCGGTCAAAAAAAGAGGGCAAGCTACCGAGCATATTTTATTTTATGGCCCACCGGGTATTGGTAAAACAACTCTCGCCTATATTATCGCGAACGAACTCCAAGGCGAACTGAAAATATCTTCCGGCGCAGCTATTTCTAAGGGTGGAGATCTTGCGGCAATTCTCACTAATTTAAAAGATAACGATGTTTTATTTATCGATGAAATTCACCGCATGCCGAAACAAATTGAAGAAATGCTCTATCCTGTCATGGAAGAGTATGCCCTTGATATTATCATTGGTAAAGGCCCTTCTGCTCGCACCGTACGATTGCCAGTTCCTAAGATTACAATCGTAGGAGCGACAACCAAACTTGCTCTTCTTTCTGCTCCACTCAGAGACCGTTTTGGTCTTCTGATGCGTCTTGATTACTATACAGATGAGGAAATGACTGAGATTATCAAACGCTCGAGTGCTCTTCTCAACATTCCGATCACAGATCAGGCCGCCCAACTGATCGCAATAAGATCTCGCAAAACCCCACGACTCGCTAACCGAATTTTAAAACGAGCGCGAGATATGGTAGAAGTTGATAAGCATAAACAAATTGATGAGGCGGTACTCCAAAAATTATTTTCCCTTCTTGAAATTGATGAAGCAGGTCTCACTAAGATGGATGAACAATATTTGAGGCTTATTGCGCAGAAATTCCAAAATGCACCACTTGGAGTAAATACGATTGCATCATCACTTTCCGAAGACGTGCAGACAATCGAAGAATTTATTGAACCCTATTTATTGCAGCTTGGCTTTATTAAAAAAACTCCGCGCGGAAGAGTGGTAACGCCACTTGGATTTAAACACCTTAAAATTAAACAACCAAAAGAAGATATCGAACAGCAAACTCTCGTTTAGATAGTATATATGTGACCTCGCGCCGAATCGAACGGCGAACCTACTCCTTAGAAGGGAGTTGCTCTATCCAATTGAGCTACGGGACCAAGCAGGAGCCGACTGTCGGATTTGAACCGACGACCTGCTGTTTACAAAACAGCTGCTCTACCGCTGAGCTAAGTCGGCTGGAGTGCCGCGGGAGGGAGTCGAACCCTCACACCATTGCTGGTACAGGATTTTAAGTCCTGCGTGTGTGCCATTCCACCACCACGGCAATACTTCTACTATTAAACGATTTTTATTATATCAGACAAGCTGTTGTTGTTCTACGTCAGTAGATGCGACTTTGATACCTAAATGCTTTGCTGCAAGGGAAGTAATAACCCGACCACGAGGAGTTTTTTTAATATAACCTAACTGCAGTAAATATGGTTCAATAAAATCTTCTACGGTTTGTCTATCTTCAGATAGAGCTGAAGAGATAGTTTCAATACCAACCGGACTATTATGGAACTTTTCGCCAATCACTCGTAAATACTGTTCGTCCATTTTAGTTAATCCCACTTCATCGATTTCCAATAATTTAAACAAATCACTCAAAACATTTTCATTTACTTCTGAGTGTTTATTCACTTCTACAAGATCTCGTGCACGTTTTAAAATTCTATTGGCTATACGTGGAGTCTTTCGAGCGCGTCGAGATATTTGAGATGCTGCTTTTTGCGTGATCGGAATATTGAGCAGTTTACTTGATCGAAGTATGATATCTTTCATCTCATTTTCGGTATAGTAATCCAAACGCAATAAAAGCCCAAATCGATCTCGCAGAGGAGCAGATAAGAGAGCTAATTTAGTGGTTGCGCCCACAATGGTGATCTTCGGAACAGGAAGACGAACAGTGCGCGCTGAAGGTCCCTTGCCAATAATGATATCGAGTGAGTAATCTTCCATTACAGGATATAACATTTCTTCAACCGGCTTGGGCATACGATGGATTTCGTCAATAAAAAGTACGTCATTGTCACTTAGATTTGTGAGAATAGCAGCTAAATCGCCGCTTTTAGAAATAGCAGCACCAGATGTTATTTTAATTTCGCCGTGAAGCTCATTAGCAATAATATGAGCAAGAGTGGTTTTGCCAATTCCGGGTGGACCATAAAATAATATATGTTCTGATGGTTGACCTCGTTTATTTACTGCTTCAATAAAAACTTGCAAGGTTTTTTTTATATTTTCTTGTCCGATGTAGTCTTGTAGTGTCTGAGGACGGAGGTTGGTACTATCAATATTCGTATTTTCTGACATGTAATAATTATATCTTATAAGAACTCTATATGGTTATTAAAGGTGTGATAAATCACACCACCACACATACTTTTTTTGTAACAAACAAAGGCTAACAATTCATTTTACTAATTACTCAACATGTAGTGGTGCGATTTATCGCACACTGATTTTCACTTCTTCATATAACTCATGAAGGGGAAGGTTTATCTCATAAGGATTTTTTTGAATATACCTTCGAATTGCATTTAAAGCATATTCACTTCTTATGATGTGTTCAAAATAATTAGATTGCCAGAGTGTTTTATTTTTAAATCCAATTTTGTGAGCTTTAAATGTTGTAAGCGCTTTATATTTTCTCCAGAAAGTGGGTAATGTAATTTCAGAATTATCAAATATTAAAATTACATGAATATGGTTGGGCATAATTTGCACAAAATCTAGTCCCACCCCATCTGTTAATTTAATGAGCTCAATCAATTCTCTCCTTAGTAGTTGATAAATATTTCCTATGAAGTAATGTTTACCAAAATCTGATTTATTTGTGACAAAAAACCATCCAGTTGTGTAATCGTAATTTTTTAGTCGGACATTCTTATATCCTCCTTGAATGTCTTTCATATGTCGTTAAGAAAATCATCTTTTAACAGATGAACTTTCTTTTTTACTCGTCGCCAATTTAATGCCTTCACGAATACGCTCTTCAACTGAGAGATTTTTTGGAATTTTTTGCAGTATCGTTTTTGCTTCTTGGGACTTAAATCCAAGTGAGACGAGAGCGTCAACCACTGTTTTATCATCATCCGAAAGGTACATTTTTTCCATTTTGAACTCTTCTTTCAGTTTTTGTGAAAGTTCCAAGATTATTTTCATTGCTGTTTTTGTACCTAAGCCGGGAACTTTTTTGAAGTAATCTATATTATTGTCTTTTATGGCTTCTAACAAATCATCAACACTTACAACTGAAATAACAGAAAAAGCAGTTTTTGGACCGACACCTGACACAGATAGCAGCAATGAATACATATCGTATTCTTTTTTTGTTTCAAATCCGAATAGCACTAAGGCATCCTCACGTACCTGCAAATATGTATAAATCTCGACTGCTGTTGGCAGTTGAGAATGAGTTATGAGTTTTGAAGTAAGGTATACTTGATATGAAATGCCTCCGGATGTTTCTATGAGTCCAATATTGCCATCAATTTCCTGTAATGTCCCTTTTATTTTGCCAATCATGAGAATAGTATATAGTATTTAGTACGCAGTATCTAGGGGAAAGCCTTGTCTCTTACTTCTTAACAAGTTCTTCTCTCTCTATTTGCCAGAGGCGGTTGTATTTGGCTACGCGCTCACCTCGAGAAGGGGCGCCAAATTTTACGAAGTCTGCTTGTACACCCACGGCAAGATCAGCAATTAATGTGTCGTTAGTTTCACCAGCCCGCTGCGATATGATGTAATTAAAGCTATTATGTTGCGCCAGATTAATAACTTCGAGTGTTTCTGTAATTGTGCCAATTTGATTTGGTTTTATAACTACTGTAGTGCAAGCTTTTTCTTTCATCGCTTTTTCGAGACGGCCGCGGTTGGTAGCTATTAAATCATCTCCTGCAAGATAAATTTCTTTTGAAATATCCTGATTTAATTTTTTCCAGCTTTCCCAGTCATCTTCCTGAATGGGATCTTCTACGATCAACAGTGAGTAACGCTCAATAATATCAGCAATAAATTTAAAATATTCATCTAAGCCCACTGGATGCATTTTATCCTTAATGACATACTTGCCATCCTTATAAAATGAAGTTGCTGCCATATCTGTACCCAAAAAGATATCGAGACCGAGCTTTAAATTTTTTCTGTTTAAAGTCTCAAGTAGTGCTTCAAGCGCGTCGATGTTGGTTGAAAAATTAGGGGTAAAGCCACCCTCTTCACCAAGTGAAATATTCGCATTCCGATAAATAAGAACTCGTTTTAGTTCATGATAAATTTCTATGCCGCGCTGATATGCTTGAGAAAATGTTAGAGCAGAAGAAGGGATTACTTGAAACTCCTGAAAATCTAGATTGTTATTTGCGTGTTTACCACCGTTTATGATATTGAAAATTGGAGTGGGTATGCGTTCTATAGGCAAAGATTTTTTAGAGAGATTTTGGTATAACTTATTTACGTACATAAATAAAGGCAGTCCTGCATCAAGGGCTCCTGCCGCGAGAAAAAGCTGTGAAACAGTGAGTATAGTATTTGCTCCGAGTCGTGATTTATTATTCGAGCCGTCAGCTTTGATAAGCCAGTAATCAACTTCTTGCTGTTTTTGGGGCGAAACTCCCACAAGTTTTGGCGCAATCAACTCGTTGATATAGGAAACTGCTTTTGTTACACCTAAGCCCTCGAAACGTTTTTCATCTTCATCACGAAGCTCCACAGCCTCATATTTCCCTATAGAAGAACCCGTGGGAATAGAAGTAATAACGCTACGGTTATCATCGAGAGTAAGTCGACCTTCAATGGTAGGGAATCCGTGGGAATCGATAATTTCATACGCACGGATGGATTTGATTTTTGCCAAATTATTATATTAATTTCTAATTGGTCTAATTAACCTAATTTCTAAATAAGCACCAATTGTTAGGTTAATTAGAAATCAGGTCAATTAGAAATTTCCAATCATTTCTTCTTATACAGCTTCTTTTCGATCGAGTATATGAGTTCACGCGTGCGGTCAACAGCATCGGGACTGATTGATACACTTGTAATACCGGCCCGTACAAGTTTTTCCACTAGTTCTGGATAATCAGACGCAGCTTGTCCACAAATTGAACACGTAATTCCATGTTCACGGCAGGTGTTTACAATGTATTCCAGTGTTTTTACCACTACAGGGTTTCTTTCATCGTAAATATAATTTATTTCTTCATTATCGCGATCAACTCCAAGCAGCATCATGGTAAGGTCGTTGGTGCCAATAGAGACACCATCGAAACCAACTTTTATAAATTCTTCAAGCATGAGAGCGCATGCGGGCACTTCAACCATGATCCATAATTTAAAGCCGGGAAGGTCAAGGAGACCAAATTCTTGGATGATACTTTTTATCTTTATTAATTCCCATGGTGTTCTGACAAATGGAATCATAAGATGCAGGTTTTGATATCCCATTTCCCAGATATTTTTTATGGCTTCTAATTCTAAGTTGAAGACTTCAGGCCATGCTATATAGCGTGATGCTCCGCGGAAACCAATCATGGGATTCTCTTCGTGAGGTTCGTACTGTTTACCACCCGCAAGATGACGATATTCATTTGTTTTAAAGTCAGTCGCTCTATACACAATCTGTCTCGGGGAAAATGGTTTTACAAACTTCAGTAAATCATTTGTTAATCGGCGAACAAATAGTTTTGACTTGTGTTCACGTATAAATTCTTTTGGATGAACCCCAATTTCGGCAATCATGAACTCAGCTCTTAATAAACCAATGCCATCCACATCCAGTTTTGATACTTTTTCTGCGTTTTCAGGTTCAGCGAGATTTACATAAACCTTTGTTAAGGTTTTAAGATGTTTTTCAACTCCCGAGGTTTTTGAATTCTTAACCTCGGGAGTTGTAGTTTTTTTTGATAAAATACTCCCTTTAAATATCTCACCTGTCTGGCCATTTACAGAAATAACATCTTCCATTTTTATTTTTTTTGTCGCAGCTTCTGCACCCACTACCGCAGGTATCCCTAGTTCTCGGGAAACAATGGCTGCATGTGAAGTGCGACCACCTTTTTCTGTCACGATGCCAGCTGCGCGGCGCATTGCCGGCACATAGTCTGGATTTGTTTGGGGCGCCACTAATATGTCACCTTTTTTTACTTTATCTATTTCTTTGGGGGAGTGGATTATCTTTGCAGGACCGACACCGATGCCAGGGGAAGCGGGGGAGCCTGTCACAATAATTTCATGTGATGATACGGACAGGTCACGACCTATCCCTACTTTTTCTGACATTTCTTTTATCGTTGTAATCGGTCGGGACTGGACGATAAATACGCGCTCATTTTCAATTGCCCACTCTATATCCTGCGGAAAGAAGTAATGATTTTCGATATCCTTTACAAGTGTTGCCACTTTTTCTATTTCAATATCGCTGAGTTTTGGTTGTGAGCCTTCGACTTTGGAGAGCTTCACTTCTTTATTTGATGTTCCTGCTTTTATGTATTTTAAATTCTGGTATTTAGTTTCACGTTTCAGTATTATGAAAGATCGTTTGTCAACTTCGTAATGATCTGGTGTTACTTTACCCTGTACGATGTATTCACCTAACCCAAAAATGGCTTCGATTACAATTTTTGATTTATCGTTTGTTACAGGGTCTATGCTAAATGCAATACCTGATTTTTCTGATTCCACCATGCGCTGTACTACAGCAGCGAGACCTACCTTAAAATGATCGAAACCTTGCTCATGGCGGTAGTAAATGGCACGTGCATTAAATAATGAAGCCCAGCACTCTTTTACTTTACGTAGTAAATTATGTTCTCCTTGCACATTCAGATAAGTCTCCTGTTGTCCGGCAAAAGAAGCATTTGGTAAATCTTCCGCTGTTGCGGATGAACGAACTGCTACTAATGGTGGTTTATACGCTGTTTTTAAATGAGTTTTAGCCTGAGCGAGAATGGAAATGTCTTTTTTAAAATATTTTTCTTCTTTAAGTGGGAGACCTTGGTAATAATCCATTATTTCTTTGCCGATTTTTTCAGGCATTTCCGCGGTAAGTATAAGATGCTGGATTTGTTCTGATACTTGTTGGAGTTCATGGCCGTTATCGTAATTAACATTTTGTAAAATAGCTTTTATTTTTGCATCAAGCCGAGATTCTTTAACAAACGTAAAATATGCATTTGAAGTAACAACAAATCCATAGGGGATAGGCAGGTGAGCATTGGTCATTTCACCCAGATTTGCTCCTTTTCCGCCCACTAGTCCTACATCATCTTTATGCACCTCTTCAAACCACACAATATTTTTTTTGATCATATACTTACATATTAATCGAATTTCTTTACAGAATGCAAGAGTATATTGATTGATATAGTAACAGCCATCAGTTAAGGTTGACAGAACTATGGTAGTTTGGTATTATTTAAGTAATGACAAATAATAGTCATCTTTCTTGAGTGCATCATTGGAAGCAACTACTACTTGCTCTCCTAACAGCCTCGAAAACAGTGATCTCAAAACTATTTTGGGGTAATAAATTACTATTGACTTACCTATAAATTAGGATAGAATAATAATCTGTCTTGATTTATGCACTTTTATTAGATGTAATGTGGACCAAAGACAGGTCGCCGCCTTTTGAACTTTGAATTCTTGGTTTTGATTTTTTTAAGGGCCTGTAGTTCAGTTGGCTAGAACATCGCATTTGCAATGCGAAGGTCACCGGTTCAAGCCCGGTCAGGTCCACCACTTATATAGATTTTAGACAGTAACTGCTCAATACAAATTGAGCATTTTGCTGTTTACAGTCTATATGCAGTAGCTCTTTGATAATTCGCGATTGAGTCTTTTTTTAACATTAGGTAAAAAGCATCAAGAACAAAAGTAAGAACGTAAGAGTATCCCGCCAGAAGCGGGATGACTAACGGAAGAGATGGGAAAACTAAAGCCATTGGCGGATGCCTTGGCAGTTTGAGCCGAAGAAGGACGCGTGTACGAGCGCGATAACAACGATGAGCCCTCCAACAGGCGCTACTAATCGTTGGTTTCCGAATGGAGCAATGCGTACTCGTGAAAGCGAGGAGAATCCGTGTATCACTCGTAAATTCGAATATCGAAATACGAAATCCTAAACAACTTCAAATATAAATTTCTGATTAATATGAAATTTAAAAAATTTGAGTTTCGTTTTTGTTTCGTATTTCGAGTTTAATATTTCGGATTTCCGTGTGAAGCACGGATGGGGAACCTGGGGAACTGAAACATCTAAGTACCCGGAGGAAAAGAAATCATATGAGATTCCGTAAGTAGCGGCGAGCGAAAGCGGAACAGCCTAAAGCCCCGAGCAATCGGGGGCTATGCGGGACTACAATATGGACTCATTGTTTATAAAAGAATGTTCTGGAAAGTACAGCCATAGAAGGTGACAGCCCTGTAAATAAAATAAACATTGAGACTAGTAGTATCCCAAGTACCACGAGGCACGGCAAACCTTGTGGGAAGCTGGGTCGGTCACGATCCAAGGCTAAATACTCAAACTGACCGATAGTGAACTAGTACCGTGAGGGAAAGGTGAAAAGTCCCCCGTAAGGGGAGTGAAATAGAACCTGAAACCATTGGCTAACAAACAGACAGAGCTTGTGCGTAGCACAAGCGTTATTAGTGAATAGTTACTTGTTATTTGGAATTTTCCCAATAACTAATAACCAATACCTAGTAACGCTTGTGCTGCGTACGAGTAATGTCGTGCCTATTGAAGAATGAGTCAGCGAGTATTCCTATAGCGCGTTAGCTTAACCCCGGTCACTCGGGGGGAGGCACAGCGAAAGCAAGTCTGAATAGGGCGTTTGTGCTATGGGGATAACCCGAAACCAGATGAGCTAACCATGAGCAGGGTGAACCCCGATGAAAATCGGGGGAAGGCTCGAACCCGTTGTCGGTGAAATGACATGGGATGACTTGTGGTTAGAGGTTATATGCCTATCGAATCTGGAAATAGCTGGTTCTCCTCGAAATATATTTAGGTATAGCCTTCAGTTAACCTTTGTGGGGTAGAGCTACTGGATGGTCCCCGCGGCAGCAATGTCGTTGGGATCAACCAAACTCCGAATACACAAAGTACTTCTGAGGAGTCAGACCTGTCCGGATAAGCGGATATGGTCAAAAGGGAAACAACCCGCACTTTTGTCTAAGGTTCCTAAATGATTTTTAAGTGGTAAAGGCCGTTATATTTCCAACACAGCAGGGAGGTTGGCTCAGAAGCAGCCACCCTTTAAAGAGTGCGTAACAGCTCACCTGAATACTCCGCCTTCGGGCGGGGTGGAGATATGGCGCCAAAAGTGATCGGAGCTAAAAAATCTACCGAAGACAAAGATACTTGTGTGCAGCACCAACGTTATTAGTGAATAGTTATTTGTTATTTGGAATTTTCCTTAATAACTAATAACCAATACCTAGTAACGCTTGTGCTGCGCATGAGTGTGGTAGAGGAGCGTTCCTGTTGCAGTGAAGCTGTACTGTAAGGTATGGTGGAGCGGCAGGAAGCGAGAATGCTGACATTAGTAGTGAATCTTCCGATGAGAACTCGGAATACCGAATGCTCAAGGTTTCCTCAGCAACGTCAATCGGCTGAGGGTTAGTCGGATCTAAGGGCGATGCGTATAGTATCGACCGATGTACAAGGCGTTAATATTCGACTACTTGGTAATACGCGTTATTACTGTAACAGTGACGAAGTTTGCTAACCGAAGCTTCCTATATGGGAGTTTAAATGACAAATCCCGAGCAATCGGGATGAGTTATGAATACAATTGGTCGCAAGACTGAAAGTTTGGTGACGTAAGTTTCCGGGAAAAACTGTTACAGGAGTTTATTATCAATCCGTACCGCAAACCGACACAGGTGAGCTGGTCGAGTAGACCAAGGTATACGGGTAAGGTTAGTTCAAGGAACTCGGCAAAAAAGCTGAGCGTAAGTTCGCGATATGCTCTTCCCGTCTTTGGCGGGATGCAACAAATGTTTGTCAACCGACTGTTTAGCAAAAACACAGGTTCCTGCAAATCTCAAAAAGAGAAGTATAGGAGCTGAGACCTGTCCGGTACTGGTAAGTTAATCGCTGGGGTTGAAGTCTTTAAGCAATTAAGGACCAGGCTCTGGTGCAAGCTCCAGTGAACGACAGCTCTAACCCTGAGAGTTCTAAGGTAGCGTAGCCCCTTGCCGGGTAAGTTCCGGCCTGCATGAAAGGTACAACGAGTTGACAACTGTCTTGAACTAATGCCCGACGAATTTGAAATGGCTGTGAAGATGCGGCCTACCTACACATGGACAAAAAGACCCCGAGAGCTTTACTGAAATTAGGCATTGGTGAAAGGGAATCAACTGTTGAGCGTAGGAGGGAGGGCTTGCCCGACAATGAAACACCTCTCTTTGATTCTTTTTCACCTTATCGACGCAAGTTGAGACAGTGCTTGATGGTCAGTTTAACTGGGGCGGTTTCCTCCAAAAAAGTAACGGAGGAGCACTAAGGTTGGCTTATTCCGGATGGAAATCGGAATGTAAGTGCATACGCATAAGCCAGCTTAACTGTGAGGACGACCATCCTAGCAGATGCGAAAGCAGGTGTAAGTGATCCTCGATCCCGATGTGATTTTCGGGACGGGCTTAACGGATAAAAGCTACCTCGGGGATAACAGGCTAGTCACGCCCGATAGTCCTCATAGACGGCGTGGTTCGGCACCTCGATGTCGGCTCATCACATCCTGGGGCTGTAGTAGGTCCCAAGGGTTGGGCTGTTCGCCCATTAAAGTGGTACGCGAGCTGGGTTCAGAACGTCGTGAGACAGTTCGGACTCTATCCTGTGTATGCGTTTGGATTTTTGAGGGGGCTCTTCCTCAGTACGAGAGGACCAGGAAGAAGGAATCCCTGGTGTATCGGTTGTCCTAAAAGGGCATTGCCGAGTAGCTATATTCCTATTTGATAAGCACTGAATGCATCTCAAGTGCGAAGCATACCTCAAGATAAGAAATCCCTATTAGTCCGCCAGTAGACCACTGGCTATATAGGCGTCAGATGTAAGT
>CAZXWS010000005.1:0-25416 GCA_964644605.1 uncultured Gammaproteobacteria bacterium | reverse complement strand
AGATACTGTAAATAATCTCTATCAAAAGTGTTATTAGTAATGACAATATCGCCTTTATCAGCAAAAACTATACCTCTCTGATCATAATTGATTACTCCAGGAACGACGTGAATACCTTTGAAAGTCATGTTATGAAGAAGTATCTTTTTTTTCATTTAGTTATTATATACAATTCCTATTGAAACTGACAAAATACCATAATCGAGATTATTATGAAAAAAGTATTTAAAAAATTTTTTACAAATCGCTTTATTCGGGGCGGAATAATTCTTACCATCGCTAATTTCTTTGGTAGTTTTTTGAATTATTTATTCAACATTATTATAGCTCGATCACTCGGACCTCAAGGATTTGGTGATTTAACAGCACTTTTTTCTTACCTCGTCGTTCTCACAGTGCCTATGTCCGTCATTACTACGCTTATTATCCAAAAGATAGGAAGCAGTGGTGAAAACGGTACACCGTAAGTTTACAGTTAGAGAAATACATAAACACTGTTATCATGCGTTACTGGTATTTATTTATATTCGTTTTAATTCCTATACCGTTTGTTCCTCGCTTAACAAATTTATCTTCAGTAGCTGGATATTCACTGATACCGTTGCTTTTTCTCACGATTCTTGCTGGCATTTATGACGCTATCTTTCAAGGAAATCGATTATTCATTCCTTTTGCACTCATCGCCACATTTACAACGATTATAAAACTACTCGGCGCCCTCGCAGTTATGATAAAAATTGATGGGTTAACAACTATACTTATTTTTATATTCGTATCGCTTGTATTTAAGTATGTGGTAAGTAAAAAAATTTTGATTGAAAAAGATAGAGGAGAGGGAGAAGTTCCACTGCTCGAACGGCGTCTACTACATATTTTTTCAAACCAAACTGTATGGATAACGACTATATCCTTAGTAGCGTTATACCTCTTTAACAACGCTGATATAATGTATGCGAAAAAATTTTTAACTGGATATGAAGCTGGCTTATATAGTTCGTGGTCACTATTCGCAAAAATAACATTTTATGTAGGCGGCCCTTTGATATCATTAAGTTTTATTTTTTTTGCAAGCAAGGACCAGCAAAAACATCATAAAAAAACTCTTCTTGGTTCATTATGTGTATTAGCACTTTCAGGTGTTATGATCTTACTCGCGTATACTTATTTTGGCAATATTCTCATAAATATTTTTTTTGGAGCTAAATTCGCACCTGTTATTCCGTTTCTTACACAAGCAGGTGTCTTTGGTCTGCTTTATCAACTTATCTTTTTTATAAACCAATATCACTTAGCACAAAAAAACAAGTATGCATTAATTATCGCCTTAATCATTCCTATATATATTGCAACTCTATTTATTGTACGTCCGCAGTTAACACAGATGCTCACACTCAATATTTCGTTTGCAGCACTACTTGCTATTTTTTACACGGGCAGTTTAATTCGTGAGCTAAAATGATGCGTTTTACATACGTTGACATCTTCATAAACGGCGGCTAATATACTACTATACAATTTACGGGATAGTCATCACATATTAAAACACCACACTATGACAAAAAATTCCCAACACTTCGTTAGCCTCATAATCCCGGTATACCGACAAGAGAAGATTATCGTTAAAAATATTAAAACAATAAAAGAAGTTTTAGATAATATTCGGTACGATTACGAAATAATTCCAGTAATTGATGGGATGATTGACCAATCATTCGAAAAATTAAAAGAAGCCAAAATACCAAAAGTTAACTGTATAGCCTATCGTCACAACCAAGGAAAAAGTTTTGCAATACGTTTAGGAATGAACCAAGCAAAAGGAGACTATGTAATGTTTATGGACTCAGGGATGGAAATAAACCCCAATAGCATATCGATGCTTTTGGAACATATGGAATGGTATGAAGCGGATATAATTGTTGGATCTAAACGTCATCCAGCCTCCTATGTCAATTATGCATTTACTAGAATGATTTTAAGTTATGCCTACTATTATTTTGTGAAGTTATTATTCGGCATTAAAGTAAGAGATACACAAGCTGGTATTAAAATATTTAAAAAAAGTGTACTTGAGAAAATTTTACCAAGATTGGTAGAAAAACGTTTTGCAGGAGATCTGGAAATACTTGTTGTCGCAAAACAATTAGGATACAAACGTATTTTCGAAGCGCCAATTCGTCTTGACTATCTTATAGCCGATATTAGTAGTGCCGCTACACTCTCTGCAATTAGAGGAATATTCATTGACACGCTCGCAATCTTTTATAGAGCATATATTCTTCGATATTATAAAAAACCACATAAAAAATTCTACCTTCCAAAAGGTTTTAAATTCCAAACAACCCGATGAAACAATCTCAAATGATTTCGGTCATAATTCCTGTTTTGGAAATAAATTACTATGTTATTTTTGAGAATCTCCCAGCCTTGGATAAACAAACATACAAAAACTACGAAGTAATCGTCTTGCCAAATGAACATACACCGTATGATATTGCCTTACTTAAACAATATAAATGGCTCCGCATTATTCCGACTGGTACTGTAACTCGACCAGCAGAAAAACGCGATATTGGCGCGCGTGAAGCAAATGGTGACATACTCGCCTTTATTGATGATGATGCATATCCCAGCTTAGAATGGCTTCAGAAAGCTGTCAAAAGTTTTCAAAAACAAAAATCAGTGGCAGTTGCCGGGCCAGGTATTCTGCCACAATCTGTCAACCACTGGGAAAAAATTTTTGATCAAGTACTGAATACATTTATAGGAGCTGGTGGTTATTCATATAGGTTTACTCCTAAAAAACCTCGATATGTCGATGACTTTCCTTCCATGAATTTCTTAATAAAAAAAGACATATTTCACAAACTGGGTGGATTCAACAGCAAGTACTGGCCTGGAGAAGACAGCAAATTATGTGAAGATCTCGTATATAAAATCGAGGAACAAATATATTATGATCCGCAAGTCATTATCTACCATCACAGAAGGAATAGCTTACATGGGTATCTTAAACAACACGGGAGTTACGGTTTTCATAGAGGCGCGTTTTATGCTCATGGTGACAAAAATTCAAAACGCCTCAGTTATTTAATTCCTACATTTTTTGTTTTATATCTTATCTTTCTTGTTTTACTATGGTTGAGCTATGCAGTGACACGTCATCGCGGTATTTTTAATTTACTTATATTCTTGAATATTCCTTTTTCTTTATACTTGCTATTTGAAGTGTATTTATTTTTAAAATCAGCCGCAAAAACCCGCAGCCTGAGAATAGCAGGAGGAGCAATAATAGTTTTATTTTTAACACATTTTTATTATGGCTTAATGTTTATAAAAGGGTATACCACCGCACGTTCGCGCCAAAATATATACCAATAATTTCGTAGAGACGCGATTAATCGCGTCTCTACATGTGATATATATTTACATATCTCATCCCATAATTTATAATCAAACCTATTAACCCTTATGTACCCTGATAATATTCAAACAGAAAAACACGATGATATTGAAATAAAAATAATGAGATCAACCTGCATTGGTGCAGCGACATGCGTAGTGTATGCACCAAGCACCTTTGACCTTGACGAAGAAAATCTTGCAGTAATAAAAAATGGCGAATGGGATCGGCTCGAAAAAATTGTTGCTGCTGCCCAGTCATGTCCTGTAATTGCGATCGAAGTCTACGTAAAAGGAAAAAAAGTCTATCCAAAATAAAAATACATTAGTTTATAAAGTTCTTAAAGTATTAAGTACTCAGTACTTTATAAACTCAGCACTTATAATTTTTGCTTTTTTCTTTTCCGCGGAAATCCGTTAGCGTCAAGCGTGACTTTGAAAGTTTCTTCTTAGGTTAAAATAGCGTTTTGATCCGTGATAATCCGTAAACTCACAATGAGATTGCAATGTTTTTATCGATTGACTTTATAGGCTTATTTTGTCATACTGTACCGTACTATGGCAACAAGAAAAATCAAAAAACCTCTTGTTAAAATCGTGGTCGGATATCCTCCAATCGAATCAAAAAAAGGTGTTGCACTCCTTTCGCAAAATAGGCAATTTCAATTCTTTAATGCTCCGACGTATATTTATCCCATGGTTCCAGCTTATGCCGCATCTAATCTTCAACATTATGGTTATAAAGTGTACTGGATGGATGGTATTGCTGAACGTAAAACATATGAACAATGGATGAAAGATATAAAACGAGTTAATCCTGAATATCTGTTGGTTGAAACTAAATCTCCGGTAATTAAAACTCATTGGAAACAAATTAACGATATAAAAAAACGATTTCCCAAACTAAAACTTATTTGGGTAGGGGATCATGTTACATATTTACCAAACGAGCTCTTTGAACACAGCAAAGTTGATTATGCAATAACAGGTGGCGATTATGACTTTGTTGTTGTGAACTTACTCAATCATATTCATAAAGGTGAAGAACTAGAAGGGGGAGTATACTGGCGGGAAAAAGATAAAAAGATAAAAGCAGAACCGAAAGGATATACCACTTTACCATCAGGTGAAAAAATATACAATAGTGGAGCTCCATCGTTGAAACACAAACTCGATGATCTTCCATTTGTTGACCGGGATCTTACAAAATGGAAACTATATGCATACGAAAACGGTAATTATAAATACACACCGGGAACATACATGTATTCTGGGAGAGACTGCTGGTGGAATCGATGCACTTTCTGCGTCTGGGATCATACTATCAATCCACTTGGCTCCTATCGAAGTTTCTCACCAGAACGTTTATTTGCTGAGGTAAAACATGTTGTCGATAAGTATGGAGTGAAAGAAATTTTTGACGATGCAGGGACATTATTTATTGGACCTAAGTTAAAACGCTTTTGTGAACTTATGATCGAAAGCGGATATAACAAAAAAGTAAAGTACGGCTGTAATATGCGTTTTAACGCGATCAATCAAGAATACTACAATATGATGGGAAAAGCCGGATTCCGTTTTATACTCTATGGCATGGAATCAGGAAATCAAAAAACACTGGATAGACTCGATAAAGGTACTAAAGAAGTGGATGCAATAAATGGGCCACGAATGGCAAGAAAAGCAGGGCTTGATCCTCATATCACAATCATGTTAGGGTATCCATGGGAAAGCTATGAAGACGCGCAACGAACGATTGCGATCGCTAAATATGCTTTTAAAAAAGGCTATTACGAAACAATGCAAGCTACAATCGTTATTCCGTACCCAGGTACTCCGCTATTTAAAGAATGTAAAGAAAAAGGCTGGCTTATCACTGATGATTATGACAAATTCGACATGAGACAGGCAGTTATGAAGACCCCATTTCCGATTGAGAAAATCTATGAGCTTGAGCAAGACTTATACTCAGCTTTCATGACACCCCAATATATTATGAGAAAAGTACTTGGTATCCGCAGTCCACACGACTTTATGTATCTATTTTATATGGGTAAAAAATTAATTGGTCATTTACTGGATTTCGATCCAAATCAAGAGAAAGTGAATTACACATCACCTCTATTCTGGAAGAATGCGTTTGCAAAACTTGGAAAACATTTTATAACGCCGAAAACTTCAGTTGATGCTGAAAAAGAAGCAATCCGTCTTGCCGACAGTGCCGTCAATTTATAAATTCTCACCTCCGGAGTGTAATGGAGCATTACAACCTTCCGCCCAGACCTATTAATATAGCATACTAATTAATTAGTTGACCTACTTGATCTAATTTCTAAAATAGTATTCAGTATCTAGAAAAATTGTTTGTTATTCCTTAGATATTAGCTACGGTATACTAAATACTCAATCCAGGTATAATTAGACATTATTAATTGTCCAAAGATTACGGATGCGCTCAAACAAGTTTGAGCTTACCAGAATAACGAAAGTCTAATTTTGTATTGCTTCAAGTAATAGGTTATTTTGTTAACTGTATTAGTAAATTTTTAGCCGTTTCGTTCTGGGGATTAATCTGAAGAGCCTTCATACACATTTGTTTCGCATCATCATATTTCTTTTCACCAATATAAATGATGGCAAGATTGGAGTAGATTGCTGACTCATTAGGATTCAACTGAATGGCTTTTTTCATAAACATTTCTGCTTTATCAAGTTGTTTCTGCGAATATAAAACTGCAGCTATGTTTTGGTAAGACTGCCAAATATTCGGATTTATTTGAAGTGCTCTCTCATATGATTTAAGTGCCAAGTCAGGTTTATTCCACTCGCGATATACATTTCCTAAATTATGCCAGGCATCAGCATAGAGTGGATTTAGCTCAATAGCTGTTTGAAACTCTTTTTCTGCCATTGGTAAATTTCCGTGCCGTTCATACATGTCTCCCAGATTATTATGATTAAAATAACTAGATGGCGAATATTTGGCAGTCGCTACCCATAAACTATCTTGATCATGCCAATCCATATTTCTCAGCACAGTTCGAATCATTAAGGCAAGTATGAGAAATATAAAAACTGAGTACGTCATAACTTTTAATTTTTTTTGTTGACTTAATTTATAAACACAATAGGCAATTACGAAAAAAATTCCTATTGAGCCTATATATACATATCTCTCAGCCACCGTCCAGGCTATTTTTAGCGGCGTAAGGGTAGGTGATAGTGTAATAACGAAAAAAGACAACCAAAAAAAGATAAATTTATTTTTTCTGTATGAATATAGAATCAAACCAAAAAAAATCAAAGTAGTTATAAGACGTATAGAAAATTCAAGGAATCCAAAACTGAGTTCAGTATGATACAGAGTTAATGCATCAGGCCAAAATAGTAGTTGAATGTATGAGCTAATAGCGCTTGGAATTTGAACAAAGGGATTATCCAGTCCAGGTGTTTGATAATTCGCACTTACCAATGATTGTTGACGACCAGATATCCGCAGGCCAAACATACTACCCCAGATTAGCGAGACAATTAAATACGGTAGAAGCTTACGCCAATTCTTTTTTAAATCAAAAAAAGTAAACTCAAAAAGAATAAGCAAGGGAAAGAATGCCAGTGCCTTTTCAGAACTAGATACCGCTGCCATATAAGAAATCATAGAAATATACAGATATTTTTTATCTTTCATGGCGAGTAAATAACCCACCAAACTAAGAAGAATAAAGTATCCGTACATAACATATATGCCGCCAGATATCCACGTCACCGCTTCGGTAGTAATTGGATGGACTGCAAAAAGAATGCTTGTCAAAAAGGCTACTATTTTATTGCTCATCAAAGTCAGTAGCCAAAATAGCGTTATAACAGCTGCAATATGAAACAATACATTGGGCAATCGGTACGGCCATGAAACTAAACCAAAAAGTTTATATGTTACAAAATACATGAGAGGACGAAGTATGGTAAAAGGGTGATCCACTACAAAACCAAAGTTATTTAAATCAGGATTTCTGCTAATAGCACCCCAATCGTCAGAAATAAAATCATTTGCTAATCCATTGGCAAAAACTATAAATGTAATAAATACTAAAGCAGTTATATAGGGTGCATTATCTACAATCCATTTTTTAAAATTAAACTCTTTTATCCCGTTTATTATTGACCCTGTATTCCCCAACAATTTTACTTTTGTGTTCTTACTTGTATCTTTATCAAAAAAACGTTGATATCTCTCATTTCCCCACTTCTCCTTAAGATACTCTTTAATTTCATTTTCGGATACATTTAGTCTTTCGGCTATATTAGGCAGTGAATACTGGTGAATATTTTTCTTTATATATTGTTTTTGTAATCCGTTAAGTTTCATGATATTTCGCTAATAAAAAATACTGCAAATTATAGTTTATAAGTTTAGCGCTTTCTTTTATTTCTATTTCATCTATATTGTAAACAGTATAACCAAATTTCTTGAGCAGATAAAACACTTTTACTCCTAATTCATGCGTATGTATCTCCACTATCAAGGTTGGATGCCATTTACGAATACTATTTTTCGAACCTAAAATAACCTTTTCTTCGTAACCCTCTACATCTATTTTAATAAAGTTTACAGAACGAAGGTTCATTTGTGAAACCAGTGTATCAATTGTAGTCAGCTGTAATAGCTTAGTCGTATGGCTCGGCGCATCAGTTATAAGTGCTGCATCTTTGAAATGCACCATATCTGAGTCAGTGTACACCTCTGCCTCAACAATGCCTGATCTATCACTAGCCCCATAAGCGAAAACTATTGGTTTTTTTAGTTTGTTTTTTAAGAAAGCTTTTTTAATTCCTAGTACATTACATTTAATTGGATCAATGGCAATTACAAGTCCATGCTCTCTTGTTTTTATTCCCATTAGCAAGCTGAAATACCCAATATGCGCACCAATATCAATACATATATGTCCAGGTTTAATTAAGTGAGTCATTCTATTTGCCATGACTTTTTCATATACTCCTAAAATCTTTTTGAATCCGTGCCGAGGAGCCCAATATAACCATCTAAATCTTAGTGGCCCACTAAGAACTGGGAATAAATGAGGAGTGTTCATATATTTTTTCAACATATAGAATTTATCGTATCATAGATAACATGTAATAATAATCAATTCATTTTATTTTGGATTATAATGTGCTTTAATGATAAAAGTCGCACTTGTATCTACTATTCAGCCAGAGACACATTACACACGATACTTAACTACTAATCTGCAAAAACTTTATCCCAAAAAGCTTCAACTATTATTGTATGTGGATGATGATAAATTAAATACCAAATCAATCGGTGGTATTACTAATATACACATAGTGTGGAAAAAGGGCATTTTTTATCCTTTTCTGATTATAAAACAAGTAGTTGCTGATCATATTAGAATCGTTCATCTTCAACAAGAAATGAATATGTATGGAAAACCATTAACGGCTATTATATTCCCATTTCTTGTCTTAGTATTATTTTTATTCCGTAAGAAAGTTATCATTACATTCCATGCAGCCCCGAAGCTAACTGAAATCGACTACCAATTTTTAAGGACATTTTCATATCCTGAAAACAAACTTACACTTCTAGCCGCAAAAACAGCGTTTCGTTACTTGTACATGGCTAGCTCTCTTTTTTCATCCAAAATTATCGTACATACCAACTATATCAAGAAAACTTTAATCGCTGATTATAAACTTAATGGGAAAAAAATAGTCGTAGTGCCAATAGGTGTAGAAAAACCCCATACTGTAATTGCGCCTGATGTTTTTGATGAAACTCACTTAAAAATAAAAAAACCCCAAAAAATTATTTTATTTTTCGGTTTTCTTTTAAAAAGAAAAGGACTCGAGTACCTTATTGATGCGTATGCTAAACTAGAAAAAAAATTCCCAAATTTTTTGCTCATATTAGCGGGTGGTACGCTTGATTATCAAAATACATATATTAACGAGTTAAAACAACGTGTAAAAAAATACAGACTCAACAAAAAAATAATATTTACTGCGTTTCTGAATGAAAAACAAATTCATTATCTATACCAAAACTGTTACTGTCTCGTTTTGCCATATACATATTCCATCTCTTCAAGTCTACCGCTATCGTTTGCGATTATGTATCATAAGCCAGTCATTGCCACCTCCATTGGATCCTTAAAAGAAGAGATTGCTGATAAACAAGAAGGACTGCTTTGCAAGCCCACAGACACCAATGACTTACAAAAAAAGATTGAGCTTTTAATTACGGATAATCGACTTTACCATACTTTAGAACAAGGTATGAAAAGAAAGTTCCAATTAAGAACTTGGGAGAATGTTGCAAAAGATACATTCAAAATATATGAATCACTAAAGTAATTATGACTAAAGTTGCTGTAATATTGAACACCTATCCACGACCGAGCAGACTGCAAGATTTGCGAGATGTCCTCAGTTCACTCAAGAGACAAACATACACAAATTTCTCAGTTTGTATTATCGAAAATAGCAAAAATCTAAAAGAAGTTCAATCTATTGTTGATAAGATACAGCTGAAACAGCAGGTATTATTACTTCATTCTCAGAGTAAACGATTATCAACACTTTTTAATATCGGTTGGCGAGCAATTAATTCAGAATATTTAGGCTATATTGCTGATGATACTGTTGCTGATAAGAACTGGTTGAGGCAGGGGGTAACTTCGTTATCAAATTCCAGACAGGCAGCAATTGTTACAGGTCCTGTAATATCTACAACCTATCCAGCTAGTGAAATGCATCGGTTATACCTTGCAACCCAAAAGAACTGGATCATCAAAACTGTTACAAGCCCATTTTTATATTTTATCTTTGATAATAAAATATTAAACCCAGGTATGATGTTTGAGAGTGGCGCATATAGTTTAGGGGCCAGTCTATCAACTTCCCAAAAAATTAAAAGTACAGATATTGATCTTGCTACTACAACTAGCATGATAATAAGAAGAAGTATACTCATGAAACTCAAGGGTTTTGATGAAAGATTTACTTTTAATCACGCGGATGGTGATCTTTTTTTACGCATAAAAAAACTAGGTTTTCGTATTATATTTGAGCCAAAAATGGTAGTACATCATAAAGTGCAGATTGGTCCTTCTAGAGATCCAATGATTATCGGAAAAGATACAGCCCTTTTTTATAAGCTATATTTACGACCTCATTCAATCAAAGGATACATAGGAGCCTGTTTAAATATTGTTACTTTTATTTTTTACTGGGTATATGCCTCAGTACGTAGCCGCAACTTAAAACAACTTGAGGGTATTAAAGGATTTTTAATAGTTTATTTCAATCGAGATGAATAAACACTTTAATAGTGTAAGGTATGCGAAAAAATTTGTTATGAATCCTGCTGATGAAATCAGGATTCAAAAAATTCTCACATTAGTAGGCAGTCACAAGAAAATCCTTGATCTTGGTTGTGGTGATGGGTTTCTTATGCAGAAAATAAAAAGAAATAACAATACTGTGTTTGGTATTGACATTGCAAGTAAAGCATTAGAAAAATCACAAAAAAAAGGATTATCTGTATTTGATTTGGACCTTAATACGAATTGGAGCAAAGGGATGGAAGAACATTTTGATAGTGTCGTAGCAGGAGAAATTATTGAACATATATTTGATACAGATTTATTTTTAAATAATATTTACAAAGTGTTAAAAAAGAATGGTACATTGATTTTATCTACACCGAATATCGCGTCACTCGCGAGACGAATCATGTTACTTTTAGGTATCAACCCGCTTATTGAAGTTACGGCGCGCCGATATGATGCCGGACATATAAGATATTTCACTTTTAAATCTTTAAAGAATCTATTATATGAGAATGATTTTTCAATTATGCATTTTACCTCCGACAGCATAAATTTTGATAACAAGGCATTCTTTAAATCAAAAATACTAGCTGAAATCTTTCCAACATTCGGTAAAACATTAATTATCAAAGCAGCTAAAAAGATATAGCTATAAAAGTCTACTATATGCTTAACAAACGCAAAATTACACTTTTTTACGGAACTCGACCAGAGTTTATAAAACTAATCCCCTTAATACGGGTGCTACAAAATAACCACAGCAACGACATTGATTGTACCGTAGTTTCAACTGGACAACATAAACAATTGCTCGAGCCAATTGAAAAAGAATTTAAGATTAAGCCACATGCTAATTTAGCATTTCTGCAACAAGCTCCTACCCTCGAATCAACTGTAAGTTTCGGGATACAAGCAATTTCAAACTACTTTAAAGAGAAAAGTACAGACGTTGCAATCGGGGTAGGGGACACCACAACTGGCTTGGTAACTGCATTAGGCAGCTTTTTAAATAAAATTCCCTTTGTTCATATTGAGGCGGGTATGCGATCACATAGCAAATATTCTCCTTTTCCTGAAGAAATTTTTCGTAAAATTATGACCCCGCTTGCATCTTTACACCTATGTCCAAGCTCAATTGAGTACAATAATCTCTTAAAAGAAAATGTTAAGAAAGATTTAGTTTATATTACAGGAAACACTGTTATCGATACACTATTGACCGCCTTAAAGAAACCATATCCCATTGAACGATATTTAGCAAAAATTATTAAAAAATCTGACAGAAATAAAAAAATTATTCTTGTCACCCAACATCGGAGAGAAAACTTTGGCAAGAATCATACGGAAATATTTCTTGCTATAAAAAATATATTACGAATGCACCCCGATTATATAGGGATTTTGCCTGTTCATTATAATCCAGCTGTGCGCTCGCTCGCCCATACCATATTTCAGTCAACACCTTCTATGTATATTACGGAACCGCTTTCATATTTCCCGTTCGCACACTTAATGGCAAAATCGAAACTTATAATTACAGATTCAGGAGGATTACAAGAAGAGGCACCCTCGCTTGGGATACCTGTTCTAGTAACACGCACCACAACGGAACGCCCTCTAACTATTAGTTCGGGGAAAGGTTTCTTGGTTGGAACTGATGAAAACGAGATACTCAAGCGATTTATACAAATCAAGAGTAAATGGGATTATCAAAATACTCAAAATCCCTATGGTGATGGGAAAGCAGCTCAAAAATGTGCTGAAATTATTCTTACGCAATATGAAAAATACAAACACTCATAAATTACGCATACTTTGTATTAATAGATGGGTAGGTTACAATGAAGGGGGTGGGGAAACCTATATAAAAGATCTTATGTCACAATTTAGTGCCCATAAACATAAGGTGAGCATTATGACAACAAAGGGCTCTGCTTTAGATTATTTGCCTCAAAATATTCAAAGGGTTTGGATTAATTCTCCTCAAGGATATTACACATATTCATTATTTGGTCCCATCAATGCTGCATTATTTATAACTAAGTGTTTTCTCGCTTTTTTAAAACTTTACTTTATTGATAAACAGCGTTTCGACATAATTTCAGTGCATTTCTCACTTGAAGCATATTTAGCAAGATTTATCAAACTTTTTTTTGGTATACCATACATCCTGATACTAGCTGGTGATACATCCCTTGAGTTAATTGAAGGAAAAAGAGCCAATGGCGTTACACATCTTTCGCATTTCATGAATCAGCAATCAAAAAAATTTGGTTATAGTGCTAAAGTTATTCCAAAAGGCTTTGACTTAACACACTTTAAACCTGACCTAAATACTTTAACATTACGAAGGCAGCTTAAGTTAGAAAATAAAAAAATTTTACTCACAGTTTGTAGGCTTGACCCTCGCAAAAATATTGAAACACTTATTAAAGCAATGAATTTACTGATTCATAAATTTGAAGAAAAGAATATTGAACTGTTAGTCATAGGTGATGGAATTGAAAAAAATCATCTCGAAAGTCTCATTCAAAAATTGAAACTAGATAATTGTATTCGATTATTGGGATCTCTGCCGAATATGGGTAAAGAACTACCACTGTACTATGCTATGTCCGATTTATTTATATTGCCAACCCTCTATGAAGGGTTTGGAATTGTATTTATTGAAGCAATGGCTTGTGGACTGCCAGTAATAACTACTGATCGAGGTTCAAATCCTGAAATAGTTGGGAATGATGGAATACTTATAAAAGCCAAAGATTCAAAACTGCTTGCAAAAACAATTGCTGACACTCTGCATGATAAAACTTTGCTTAAAGAGCTACGTGCAAAAGGATTAAAGAAAGCATTTTCGTTTTCTTGGTCTACAATATGGCCTCAATATGAGAAGTATTATCTACAAACAAGTAGCCTAAAATGTAGCACACTTTCCTGTAAATTAATAACCACATATTACATTTTGTATGATACTGTGCAGCTTTTTTGGAACCTCCTGATGAGTATGACTATCATTAATAAATTAAGATACAAAGAGAATTAAAAAGACATTAATGAAAGTATTATTTGTAATCAATGGTCTGGGATTTGCGAATAATCCGGGCATAGGTGGAGGTGATAAACGGTTTATTGAGATCATCCGACATAATCCTAAAAAAAACGCAGCGCAGATGTCTATTTTGACTACAGAAACAGGATATTCCATATTTTATGGCCACGAAAAATTGAGTGCGACTTATTACATTACAAGACGCCCGCGCTGGTGGCCAAAACGTATCAACGACTATGTATTCGGAAGAGTATTGTCGTACCTATATGCAACAGTCGCGGGAATGATACAGTTATATCCACGGAAAAGCTATGATATTGTCGTGGCTACTTCAGATAATTTTTTTGATATTCTTCCAGCAATTTTTTATAAAGTTCTGCATAAAAAAAAGATGTTAAGTATGATACATCATTACATTCAAGTTCCATGGAAGCGAAAAGGAAATCTTATTACTAACATACTATTATTTGCTTCACAGCAACTCAGTTTACGCCTTATTACATTCTTTACTGACGCACTACTGCTCTATGAAACACCTGAAGGGAAACATATTGCTTCGTTGTTTAGTAACCAATTTCGAAAAAAAATTCAATACGTTCACAATGGTATTGATACTGGTCTTATAGACTCTGTGCCATCTCAAAAAAAAATATATGATGCGTGTTTTGTCGGGGGATTGCGCATAAGTAAAGGAATATTTGATCTCCCAAAAATCTGGTTAAAAGTTATTAAAAAAAATCCGTTGGCAAAACTGATAATCATCGGCGGATATAGCGATAAAAAAATGTACAAAGATCTCGTGAAAAACGTCACACGTTACAAGCTACAAGACAACATAATTTTTGCCGGCCCCTTAAGTGGAAAAAAACTTTTTAAAACAGTAAAGTCGAGCAAAGTATTTCTGCTTCCAAGTTATGAAGAAGGATGGGGGATAGCCCTATGCGAAGCATTATATGCTGGATTACCGGTAATTTGTTATGATTTGCCGGCATTCAAAATATTTTCAAAAGTAATTGATAAGTACCCTGTAGGGGATACTGACTCTGCATCTGCACAAATCGGCTATTATCTCAATAATCCCAAAGCGATACAAAAGAAAGTCCCATTGTTACAAGAAACCGCAAAACAATATAGCTGGCAGGAAATTGCGGAAAAAGAGCTTAAGATTTTAAAGAATACTTTATAATAAATACCAATGTCTCCACTTGTATCAATAACAATCACGACTAAAAATGAAGAAAAAAATATCACTGCCTGTTTGCAATCTATAAAAAATCAAAACTTTCCACAAAATAAAATTGAAATAATTGTTGTTGATAATAACTCTACTGATAAAACAAAACAGTTTGCAAAACAATTTACTACACACGTATTTAATGCAGGTCCGGAGCGTTCTGCTCAACGAAACTTTGGCGCTGAAAAAAGTCACGGGACATACTACATGTACTTAGATGCTGATATGATTTTGACGCCAAATATATTGAAGGAGTCCGTTAAAAAATTTGAGAAAAGCAAACAGTTGAAAGGTTTATATATGCCGGAAATTGTACTAGGATCGGGTTACTGGTCACGTGTCCGACGTTTTGAGCGAAGTTTTTATAACGCCACAGTAATAGACTGTGTGCGGATGGTACGTAAAGAAGATTTTGAAAAGATAAATGGGTTTGATGTTAGCATGTCAGGCCCTGAGGATTGGGACTTTGATAAAAAAATTCGTAATTTAGGAAAAACAGAGATTATTTCTGAACCAATCTTCCATAACGAAGCTGCATTTAATTTAAAAAAATATATTGAAAAAAAAGGTTATTATGCAAAAAGTTTTAAAACATATGTTAACAAATGGGGGAGCAATGATACAGATATAAGAAAACAGCTCGGTATACGATATCGTTTAATTGGTGTATTCACCGAAAATGGCAAATGGAAAAAACTACTAACGCACCCCATCTTGACTTTAGGCATGATTGCGTTACGATGTTTAGTAGGCTACAAATACTTACAAGTTAAATTGAGTCGATAATTATGAAAAAAGCACTTATAACCGGTTCAGCAGGTCTTATAGGATCTGAATCTGTAAAATTTTTTGCTGAAAAAGATTTTGAGATATATGGTATAGATAACAACATGAGAGCATATTTTTTTGGCCCTGAAGCAAGTACTGAATGGAACAAAAATCAGCTAGAAAAAAAATATAAAAAGCAATATAAACACTTCCAGATCGATATTCGTGATAATAACAAGGTAGAAGAAATCTTTCAAAAGCATAAATTCGACCTCATTATTCATACTGCGGCGCAGCCCTCCCATGACTGGGCAGCCAAAGAGCCATTCACTGATTTTAGTGTCAACGCCAACGGTACTCTTGTTATGCTTGAAAATTTCCGTAAATATTCGCCACACGCTGTTTTCATTTTTACGTCAACAAATAAAGTATATGGAGATACTCCGAATACACTCCCGCTTATTGAACAAGAAACTCGTTACGAAATACCTAAGAATCATCACTATGCAAACGGGATTGACGAAACGATGAGTATTGATAATTCCAAACATAGTATCTTCGGTGCTTCAAAAGTATCAGCAGATATTATGGTGCAGGAATATGGAAAATATTTTGGTTTGCATACCTCAGTGTTCCGCGGTGGATGTCTCACCGGCCCTGCCCACTCAAGCACACAGCTCCATGGCTTCCTCGCTTATTTAGTGAAGTGTATTATGACCGGAAAGAAATACACCATTTTCGGTTACAAGGGGAAACAAGTGAGAGATAATATTCATTCACACGACTTAGTTAATGCTTTTTATCACGTGTATCAGAAACCACGATCAGGTGAAGCGTATAACATGGGAGGATCTCGCCATTCGAATATATCAATGATTGAAGCAATTAAAAAAATTGAATCTATGACTGGTAAAAAAGCAGTATATGAATACAGTGACCAAAATAGGAGTGGAGATCATATTTGGTATATATCAGACGTTTCCAAATTTAAGTCACATTACCCCGAATGGGACTTCGCATATAATGGTGATAGGATACTTGAAGAAATAATTAAGTATGGACATTTCGAATAAAAAAATAGTCATTGCGACACACTATTTAGTCTACGGTGCTCCTCAAGCCCTCCGCGAATATTTAATTAATAAAAATATAAAGGAACTTTTATTTATCGGGCATCCATTGAAAACAGACGAATCAAAATCTTACCAGGAAATTAATCAAAACGGTGTTCCTACATACAATGCGGCATCAACGTTACGTACTAGAATTTCTATATTCAATTATGCTATTGAGTTTTTACTTACTTTATATTGGGTGCTGAGTAAAAAAACACAGTATGACCTCTATATTGGTGTAGATCCCCTCAATGCATGTGCTGGAGTATTGCTGAAAAAAATGCGAAGAATTAAAAAATTAGTTTATTATACGATTGATTATGTACCTGAACGCTTTTCCAACAAGTATCTGAATGATTTCTATCATTGGCTAGATAAACTGTGTCTCAGCAATGCAGATGAAACGTGGAACGTCTCACCACGTATAGCAGAAGGAAGAGAGAAAGTGAGAGGTCTTAAAAAGTCAGTGTACAAAAAACAAAAGGTAGTCCCAATAGGCATTTGGTTTGACAGGATTAAACGCTTACCATTCGAGAAAATAAAGAAGCATCAACTTCTTTTTATCGGCCACTTACTTGAAAAACAAGGTGTACAAATCGTACTTGAAGCCATCCCAACTATTATCAAATCCATTCGTGACTTTCATTTTCTTATAGTTGGGGGAGGGGAGTATGAAAGTAAATTAAAAATAAAAATTAAAAAATTAAAAATTGATAACTACGTTACAATGACTGGATGGGTTAAAGACCGGGAAAAGTTAGATGCAGTAATGTCTGATAGTGCGTTGGCGATTGCGATGTATGACAAAAAATTAGATACATTTACGTACTATGCAGATCCCACTAAGTTAAAAGATTATCTGTCTGCCGGTTTGCCCATTCTTCTTACTGATTTACCGTATAATGCACATGAAATCGAAAAAAACAAATGCGGCCTAATTATTGACTATAATGCAAAAGTAGTTGCTAGTTCAGTAATTTCTCTCTTAAGAAAATCTAAAACATTGCAAGATTATCGCAAGAATGCTATAAACTATATACAAAAATTTGATTGGGATATAGTTTTTACAAATGCGATAAAGAGTATATGGTGAAATCAACGAAAGATACAAAATATTACGGTGTATTTAATCTCGGTCTACGCAGCATTAGATTAATTATTTTCGATTCGAGTGGCTCTGTGCTTGAAAAAAGCTGGTATCCAGTGCAGACCATTATTGAAGGGGATAAAGTGGAACAGAACCCTAATGAATGGTGGCAATTAACGATACAACTTCTAAACGAAGTTCTGGATAAGAATAAAGAGTATGTAAATAAACTTGATGCGATTACATTTACTTCTTCCGCGGCCTGTCTTGTTGTAACTGATGACTCAGGCAAACCTCTTGTAAACTCATTTATGGTTTCGGATAAACGAGCGGCCAAACAAGCAGAGATTTTAGCACATGAACCTTCCTTGGCTGATATTTTTAAAAATCCAAACAATCTAGCTGTGCCAAGCTACATGTTTCCAAAGATACTGTGGTTAAAGCAACATCAGCCAAAAATTTTTTCGAAGGCTGCTTATTTTATGAGCATTAATGATTTTTTTGTACATAGATTTACCGGCAAAGTAATTACCGATACTCTCAATGCAGAAAAATTTTATTACGATAGTTCAACGAATAGATATCCTAAAAATTTATTAAAATATGCGTCATTAAATGATGCTCAACTTCCTCAAGTCGTCGAGCCAGGCACAGTAGTGGGATTTATATCTAAATCGCTTTCTCATCAATTAGGTTTAAAAAATCAAGTTAAAGTGGTTGTCTCTACCTATGACGCAATTTGCGCATTTTTAGGTTCCGGCGTAGCCGACGAGGGAGATACGTGTAATGTGTGTGGAACTGTTTCGTCTGTAAGAGCGCTTACAAAACGAAACGGGCTGGTATCCAAAAACGGAATTCTGCTACAAAAACTTCATTCATATCATATAGTCGGTGGTTCGAACAATATCGATGGTGGACTACTCGAATGGTCAAAAGATATGTTTTATGGTGATAGTTACCCTGAAAAGTATGTATATAAAATCATGGAGGACGAAGCAGAGGCATCACCCGCAGGAGCAAGGGGCATTATATTTAGTCCGTATATTATTGGTGAACGATTACCTTTTTTTGATTCTGTAACCAGAGGCATATTTTTTGGATTAGAACGCTTCCATAAACGCAGTGATATGTTACGTAGTATTTTTGAAGCATCTGGATTTATGGTAAAAGATATTATCGATACTATAGAGACAGTTGGTGTGAAGGTAAAACAGATCCATATGTCTGGTGGTTTGACACGAAATAAAATTGCGTGCAAAATACGGGCTGATATTACGGGAAAACCAGTACTCGTAATAGACGAAACAGAGACGACCGCACTCGGTGCTCATTTTATCATACTCAAAGCTACAGGTGTAATCAAATCACTAAAACATTCTTCTAAATTTGTTACAATTGCTCAAAGGTATATGCCGCACTCTGAAAATCATGCCTTTTATAAAAAATATTTTTCCTTATTTAAGAAGGTATATGAGCAAAATAGAAAGTTAATGGACGAGCGAAGGATATTATTAAAAGAACTGGAAGATACTGAAAAACATATTTTAGAAAATTTATGAAAATAGTTATTCCAATAGCTGGTCGAGGTAGCAGATTCAAAAAAGTGGCTCACTTGAACCCCGAATACTTAAAACCGAAACCATTCATCAATGTCAAAGGATATCCCATGGTGCGTTGGGCAACCGGTTCACTGCCATTTGTCCTGCACAAAAATCAAAAACGTTCAAAATATCATGTAGTTACTGGTAAAGATATTGTCTTCGTAGCACTTGAAGAGCATGAAAAAGAGTTTGGAATAAGTAAAGAGCTACAAATAATTTATGGTGCCGATGTCAATATCGTTTTTATACCGGAAGTTACTCGCGGCGCAGCAGAGACAGTGCTACTGGCAAAAGATTATATTAACAACGAGGAAAGTCTTCTTATTTCCGATTCAGATCATTTTATTGATGGGAATGCAGTAATGACAGGAATCCAAACCTATGCTGATATTGATGGAATTATTCCAGTATTTCATTCTAATGATCCAAAATGGAGCTTCTCTCGAGTAAATAAAGATGGGTATGTTGATCTTGTGGCGGAAAAACAGCCCGTCTCTGAATGGGCAAATATCGGAGCATATTATTTCAGAAGAGGTAAAGACTTTATACAGGGTATTGAGGAAATGATTAAAAATAACGAATTAACCAATAATGAATTTTATGTTGCTCCTGTCTATAACAAATTAATCGAGAAAGGAATGAAGATTAAGTTAGTTGTCCCCAAATATGTATACGGTTTAGGCACTCCCGATGACTTAGAATATTTTATTAAAAGTACTCATTTTGTTTTATGAAGATAGTGGTACCAATGCTTGGAAGGGGATCGAAATTTGTTCAGGCTGGCTATACAGTTCCCAAACCTCTCATACGAATAAGGAATAAATATATGTTTGAATGGGCATTGGAATCAATTAGCTTTCTGAATCTCAAAAAAGACTGTATTTTTATTATTCTCAAACAACATAGGGACGAATATCATCTCGATGAAGAAATTAGAAAAACAGTCGGTACAGATGTGCATATAGACATTGTTGACTTTATTCCTGAGGGAGCCGCAAAAACTGTTTTGCTTGTGCGTAGTCATATTGATAACAACGAAGAGCTTATCATCTATAACTACGATCAATTCTTCGTATCTTCCTTAAAGCAAGAATTAAAAAATCTTCCAGATTCTATCGATGGTCTAATACCAATCTTTCCAGCAACTAATCCAAAATGGAGTTATGTCGAAACGAATGACAAAGACTTTATAATCAAAACTGCCGAAAAGGAAGTAATTTCAAATAAAGCAACGATAGGACTGTATTATTTTAAAAAGGGAAAAGATTTTGTTTGGGCAGCTGACCAAATGATCTCAAAGCAATTAATGGTCGGAGGCGAGTATTATGTATGTCCTGTATACAACGAACTTATTCAAGCCGGTAAAAAAATCAAAGCTCTGAGTGTTACCCAAATGTGGAGTTTGGGCACACCCGAAGATGTGCAGCACTTCGAACGATATTATAAAGGTGATATTTTATAACTGTAGTACTTCTTCAGGATAATCTGTACAAATCGCATCTGGTTTAAGCGCAATTATCTCAACTATACGTTCAAATAATCTTTTTTTATTAACAGCATCCTGATGTACTTCGCCTCCCAGTAATCCAGGCGAGGTTGTGTGCAGTTCTGGAGTCACTAATGCAATTTTTAGACCCGCTTCACGTAGAGCAGTGAACGTTTCCATATTATTTAATGTCTTTGTAGTTCCTTCAGGACCCGTTAAGTCCCATTCATCAAGCCATACCCCTCTGTATAAGCATTCTTTTGCGCCTTTTGCAGCATCCTCAATTGTCATTAGTGTACCGGCTACAACACTGTTATAGCGCTCAATATCATAGGCGTGCGACACAGATGGATACAAATATAATGAAGGGATTGTATCAAGCATTTTTCGCGCAGTATCTTCAGTTATATCAAAGATGAGTATGCGCCCCAGCAGATCTTCATGTTTTTTTAAATACTCAAGCAACTTTGATATATTTTCTGAAGTTTGTAAGATACCTTTAAAGTGCAGGGAGTTCATTGCTGAACTACTTTTCCGTATTAAGTTCATTAATTCATCAAATGTCCCAATTCTGCCTCTAGAAAGTTGCACTTTACGTACATCTTCGAGTGTTAATTCCTCAAATTTCCGTGTGTCCTGTCCTTTTGTAATTCTTGCTAAAGTAGCATCATGAACTATTACAATATTTCCATCTCGTAGAAACCGAACATCAAATTCAATGCTAAATCCACGCTGCAAGTGATTAGCAAACGCTTCCATCGTGCTTTCACTATAAAAATTTTGGCGGCTTGGTTCCAGTCCTCTATGAGTGATTATTTGTATCGCCATAAAATGATTGTATACTATTATATGCTTATTTTTGCCCGACATGGCGAGACAATCTATAACCTTGAAGATCGAATGCAAGGCATATGTGACTCCGCCCTTACGCCAAAAGGAATCAGCCAGGCAGAAGAGCTAAATAACCACCTAAAAAAACAGTATGCTTCGCTTTCTTTTTACATCAGCCCACTTGGGCGAGTACGACAGACATATGAAATTGCGTGCAACGGAATAGAGTCCGTATATACAGTACTACCAGAACTAACAGAAATATGTTATGGAGAGTGGGAAGAACAAAAAAAAGAGGACTTAAAAAAAAATCCGCTATGGGAAGTAAAGATGAGGGATAGATTTAATTTTGTCCATCCGGGAATATATAAAGATAAAAAGGGTGAAAGTTACAAACAACTATACCAACGAATCGAAACACTATTAAATGATTTACTCCATCAAGCCAATGACAAGAACATAGTGATAATAGCGCATATTGGAGTTATGCGCTGTGTATATAAATTTTTTAACAAGGCATCAGATAGTGATGCTGGCAACAAGAACATACCAAATAATGAGATATTTCTTATCGACAAAAACAAAGATTCTGGATATTCTATCAACTCAGTACTTTTATGAAAGATACACACAAAATTTATAAACCAATCTATGAGGAAATGAGAGAGCGGAATGAAACACTAATACTCACGCAGGGTACAAATTGTGATCCTCTGCTTGCTTCGAATGAAAAAGATACCCGAATCGGACTTGCTATTTTTAGTGACTCAGTATTTGATATTTCCCCTCACTTTAATGAGATGTTACAAGATGCTACTCAAGCGTTCCCTACAGAGCTCGTATACCAACCCACTCTGAATTCAACCAAGAATCACGGACTCTTACACTTTACATTTATGCAAATTGTGAGTGTTGGCCCTCTCATTAAAGAAATAAGCACAGGCATGATTGAGGAATATATAGAAGTATTACACTCAGTTCTTAGTACAATGCCATCATTTTCTATCCAATATCGCGGGCTTATCGCCTTGCGTAATGGATTAGTATTATATGGGTATCCAACAATTGACATAAATTTCTACCGTGAACGTGTTCGTTCAGAATTTATAAAAAAACATCTTTTGTTTAGTGAACCATTCAAAATTAATATTGCTCACTCCACTTTTATGCGCTTGATAACACCTCAAAATGGAGAAAAATTAATTCACTTTGCTAATAAATATAACGATATTGATCTCGGCTCATTAACTATAAAGAATTTGTGGTTAGGAAATGGCAGTTGGAAGATGTTACCTCAAGAAGTAACAGAAATTCACTCATTCCATTTGAAATAATGTATGAACACTAAAAAAGAAATAATTTTTGAACACGGTATCCCTCCCAAAAATAAGTTTATGGTCGGGTTAATGTTTCTACGTTGGCCTCTGCTGTTACCTCTTATTCAAAAATATATTAAAAATCAATTTAAAAAAGCTGGAGAGGAAATTGAAATTATTCCTGGTTTTATGTGCTTTTACGGCAATATATACGCAGAACAAGATGTTGTACTAAACAATACGTTCATACTTGATTATGCTCCTGTATATATTGGTAAAAATTCACGTTTTTCATTCGAGAATATGGTTATAACTTCTGAACATGATCGTACTAATTTCGATCGAGTTATTGCAAAACCGGTATACATTGGTAAAAATGTTTGGATTACTTCGCGCTGTACGATACTCGGAGGGGTTACGATAGGGGATAACTCAGTGATTGGAGCGGGAAGTGTGGTAACAAAAGATATTCCTGCCAATTGTTTCGCTGCAGGAAATCCAGCAAAACCGGTCAAATATTTTAATAAATAGGATGCTTGAAAGTTAAATAAGTTTTCTGTATTATGTCAGCGTGGTAAACAAACGTGTACTTATAATCGGAGCAGGAAATGGAGGTAAACAACTACTTCGCGAGTTGACAAAACACCATACACAAGATTTTCAAATCATTGGATTTGTTGATGATGATAAACGGAAACATAAAAAAATAATTAAAGACGTTCGGGTGATTGGACCTACTCAAGATCTAGAAAAATATATCGATCAACATAAGATTAATCTCGTTTTTATTGCATTTCCTTCTGTACATGGTAGCGTTATCCGTTCTATAGTCGCTCGCTGTAATAAAACTGGAGTGGAATGTCGAATCATTCCTAAAATGCTTGAAATTATACAAAATAAGGTCTCACTCAACTTGGTACGACCTGTTGCGATAGAAGATTTAGTCGGGAGACCTATCATAAAGTCGGACCAGGCTATATTCGAAACATTTCTTAAAAATAAAAAGATTCTTATTACTGGTGCCGCTGGTTCAATTGGAAGCGAACTGATGCGTCAAGTCAGTGAATTTTCTATAAAAAGACTAATAGCCTTTGATTCATGGGAAACCGGACTTTTTGATTTGGAACAGGAACTTAAATCAAAGTCACATTTGGAAAAAAATTACATAATTGGCAACGTCCAAGACGTTAATAAACTCGAATGGACTTACAAAAAATTTAAACCAGATGTCGTGTTTCATGCTGCTGCCTATAAACATGTACATATCATGAATTTAAATCCTGAGGAAGCAATAAAAAATAATATTGTGGGCACTAATAATGTAGCATCATTAGCTGGAAAGTATGATGTAAAAAAATTTATTTTTATTTCTACTGATAAAGCAGTACACCCCTTAGGTATTATGGGTGCTTCGAAAGCTTATGGAGAAGCATTAATAATGCACTATCAAAATAAATTTAAAACGAGGTATAGTGCAGTAAGATTTGGTAATGTACTTGGCAGTTATGGAAGTGTCGTTCCATTATTTAAAAAACAAATAGCAGCAGGCGGACCAGTTACAGTTACACACCCCGACATGACTAGATATTTTATGACAATCCCGGAGGCTGTACAGCTGATTCTTCATGCAGCGACTTTGGGAAAGGGGGGAGAAATCCATGTTTTAGACATGGGAGAACCAATGAAAATTATGGATTTAGCAAAAACAATGATCACTTTATCTGGGCTTGAAATAGGTAAAGATATAAATATCGAGATTACAGGAATCAGACCTGGAGAAAAACTCAATGAACAACTTTTTACCGAGCATGAATCTCTTATGAAAACTTCACACAACTTAATATTTGAAACAAAAAATATTCCTACGCTAAAAGATGAAGAGTTAATAACTAGTTATAAAAAACTAGTCAAATATGCAACAGCACAAGCAAGACTCTCATTAGTGAAAGAATTAAAACGCATATTCCCAACTCTTAAGGAGCATGCGGCGGTGAGTTAGATAAATCCCACTGATAAAATGAAATATCCTTTATAGTGAAGCTTTGTGGATGAAACCACGGAATAAATCCGTTATTTTTTGTAAACTCAAGCCGTACTTTCTTTACTTCCCCTCGCGTATCAAGTATGAGACGTTCTGTTTGAAGCTCTTTGTTCACTAAAATTTTTACTGAATTA
>CAZXWS010000004.1:0-11364 GCA_964644605.1 uncultured Gammaproteobacteria bacterium | reverse complement strand
TTGCCATGGGAATGATGCTGGGGTAATCAGTATCTGAATACCCATACTCAAACGTTGATCTTGTTTGGCTAGATATCCAATAAGTGCAGAAAGTGGGTCGATCTTAAACTCAGTATACGTTTTAATGGGTAAGTAATATGAAGAATTAAGTCGCATCTCACCGAAATTCAGATATTTATTTTTCATGATGATATCGAGCGGATCAGTAGTTTTTTTGATGAGCGACTTCGGGTATGATGATGAAATTAAACTGTGAATAAGCTGTTCATTTTCCTGGGGACTCGTGACATAAAAATAAATTGTCTGGTTTATCAGAAATATTTCAAAGGCATACACACGCGGTTTATAAAAAGCGCGGCGCCATAAAGGAAAGTGAGACGGCAGTAGTGCCGAAAAAATTTGGGTAGTCGCTTCAATGGGCGTTTCGTCGTCCTTAGGGTTTCGTATCTGGAGATACGAGAGAGTTGACATATTGTTATATTGTAACACAATTCAGTAAGTAAAGTAGAAAGTGTAATTTGTTTTCGTTCAAATAATTATATCAAGTAAAGTTATATTTTTATAGGTTATTTCTATCAGATTAAAAATCTTACTTTTAGTCTCAATTATACATTGAAAATAAAAGTCAGGACCGGGTGGCTGTGTGCCACCCGGTCGATAGACCTTGACCCCTCGGCAGAGGTCGGATTGAGATCCTAGCGGATCGGGATCATAGCCCAGGATTGGCTTCTGGGATGGTCGTTGGTGCTTTCGACGCGGTACTTCAGGTTGGGGAGAAGTACGACCTCACCCTGGATCAGGTAATCGGCGCCGATCTCTCCATCTAGCGGGGCAACATGGAGCTGGCACTGTTCGCTGCAGTTGAGCCTGTATGTACCCATGGCAGCCTTGACCGCGAACCATATATTGCGGTCTCCGGTGATGCCGTGCTCCACGGGGTCGTACATTATGCGCCCACTCTGTCCGGCTAGCTGAATCTCAACCGGCCAGACCATGCGACTCCAAATGCGCACCCGGCGACCCAGGTCTTCTCGCACAAGAAAGCCTACATAGGTAGGCTCTCCGTACTTGAGACCCGGAATCTCCTGCATGATAAGGGCAGAGACGGCTGCCCCTGAAGCAGTCGTTCCCGTGCTGTTCATGAACAGCATGTTATCCTGAGGGATTCGTACCGCGAAGTACATCTCCTCAGTCAGTTCACGGGGGTTCGAGAAACTCAGTACGTAGCCACCCAGGTCGGGTTGGACGATGAGCAACTGTTCCACCCACGCGCTACGCTCAAACTGCGCATGGAGCTTCACACCTTCGCGCGCTTTCTCCACTATTACCGCCATGGGCAGATACGGAGGAAAGCGAGTTGGGCTCTTGTCTGGGCGACCGCCGGATATGTGACCGGCGTTCTCCAGCACCGGTGTAGCACCTTCTGCAGGTTGGGGAAGGACACTCATCTTTTCGACCGTGACGCTTCCCACCGGACCGTCGGCGAACGCCGTGACTGTCGCGGCCAGCAGGGCCAACGTCAGGATCAGAACAGGAAGGACATACTTCGGGAGCTTGGTAAACATGGTCTTTTCCCTCCTAGGGATGATGTGTGGTATTTTTGCCGAGTTGTCAAGGATTCCTGCTTTTTTCAGGCACAAATATCACGAGTGATACGTGCCTTACTTGGCGGGTTTATACATACATTATACACACTGATGGAGGAAAAGTCAATACTATAGGATTAGATTATTGCACTAGCTTATCCGTGTTTTTTCTTTTCAAAACATACAAAAAAGCGATAAACAGCATCAAAAAACCAATATATTCCAGATATTGCGGCCAAAAAAGTAGAATAATATTCTTATCGTTTGTATTCCAACCGTTTGCCCAGTTGTTGATTTTTACATGATCTTTAATCTCTCGCCCGAATATAAATGGAAAGGTTTGACCCGCAAAACAGAAAAATTTGTTATAGCAATTGATTGCATACGCGTGCCATCCCTGGCTAAACGACTGATTTAAGATTACTGTCTTTTTATCATTTGAAGAATTGGTATATAAGTATTTATAGTAACTCAATTTAACAGAATTAAAATTGCTTTCGAATTGCGCCGGCTCGGTGTTTGTATTTTTTTTCAGTAAAGTAAGCGTTTTTAGTTGGTCATACGGTATCGTATACACTTCCAGTTCACTTAATTTATTAATTGAAGGTATTCCTTTGTACGAGGTATTCCAGAAGTTAAAAGTATATCCAACACCATGCTCAAACCGAGGGTGAATAACGATATATTCAGTATCTAAATTTAATCGTTTTTCAAGATAACTTTGTTTCTTAGTATTGTCAGTAATATAGAAAAATAAGCGTCGTCCATCTAAATTTTCGTTTTTTATTTTTACTAAGTAAGCTTGATCTTGGGCAAGAGTCGGAAAATTATATGAAAAACACGATATAAATCCGTTATCTGCCTGTACTTTCAATGTATTTCCCAGTACTCTCTCGTTATGAGAGTTACCTTGACCACAATTATTAACCTGTGTTGCGGTAGGTGTAACTGTTTCAACAAGGTTTTTTGGAAAAGCTGCCGCGAATAAATTATTTGTGAAAGCTGTACGAAGTGTTGAAATAGCAGTTTTGACAGTATTTTCAGTTTCAAAAACTACCAATGGTTTAATACTGTCATTTTTTATAACTGAGTATTGAGTGGGATTAAAAGGTATTATTGCACTAATTGCAAAATTTGTATCATATTCTGTAATAGACCAGGTTTTATGTGGCAGCTCAGTCTGCGAAAACAAATCTAAAAAGGGATAATATATTTGTGTATCAGATTTAGTTTGGTAAACGCCTTTTTCCTGATATGCAATGTCTTGTTGCGTAACAATAACATCCGGCCCGATGGTAGGAAGGTTTTGTGCTACTGATACATAATTTTTAGTCGGGAAATGTTGTTGCACTTTATAGAGTCGTAATCCGTCCCAACTCTTTACCAAAGAAAGATTTTTATCATCGGCTAATAATTTTTCAAGTCGGTCGTATTGTAAAGCTTTTATTGTTGATACTACTGGAGTTAAAGTTTGATCAAAAATAATATACGATATATCATATTTTTGGAGCACTTGATCAATTTTTTTTATATCTTCTGCTTCAATAGCATTTTTAATCTCCCAAAAGTAACTTTCACTTTGAAAACTCCATACATCAAATGTTCGCGAAATGATAGGTTGTTCTATGCCATACCATAAAAAACCTGAGCCATTATATCCCCATGTATGGAAAAACCACCCCCAAAATGTATAATCAGGCATAAGAGCTATCCTCTGATTTTTATCTTGTGTCTCAAAATATTTCATCAGCGAAAAATATTTATCAGGAATTCGCACCTTCATTTCAGGTGAGGTATAGTATCCGCTAAAAGATGGATACGCACACAGTAAAATAAATAGGAGAAAAATAGCAGCAAAATTTATTACAGAAATAGAAACCTTTTCACGGTTAACCTTTGGTAACCGTTCGTATAAGTAACAAGCTCCAGAAGCAAAAAAATAACTCGCCACAACAGATAATGGAACGGCAAATTTAGTAAAAGGTGACCTAAAAATTTGATTAATAAGCGGATTTAGACGGAAAAACCAATTAAGTAGATTAAAAGGAAACGTGTTATTGAGTAGACTAATCATAACTAGACTGAGTAATACGAAAAAGTACGTACGGTATTTTGATTTATAAAAAAAGCCAAGAAAAGTTATTATCGATGTCAAAATAACTAGCATATTGCTGGGAAATTGATTCCTATAATCTTTCCATACTTGAAAAAGGGGACTGTTATGCTTATCCATGCGGTCATACAGGAACCCTTGCAAGGTAACAAAATCTTTTATATTTCCTTTTTCAAGATTTGAGTAGAATATATCTTCCGTTGCTAATTGATTAATTTTTGATTCTCTTACAACACTACCATTTGTTTTAAGAAAATAGAGTTGGGGGAGCAGCCAAAATAGGTTTATAAATATGATGACTGTAAAGAGCATAAAGTATTGTTTTAAGTGAGGAACAGTGTGATTACTAATCCATTTTTCACGAGGTATATTTTTTACATAACGAGTGATACAAAGTAATGCCAGGATAAGTAAATACACAAGAAACAATTGCTGCGATACAGCATATGGCGTAGATAAAAGGTTGATGACAAAAAATTGGAGATAATATCTCTTGTTTTTTGACTTGTCAGCGTTTGAAGTTATTTTGAAAAAAATCCATAATTGCCAGGGTAATGCGGCAAAAAAGATACTGAATGTTTCAAAAGGTAAAAAAAGAATTTGGATAGTTGAGAAGCTAAATATGTAATATGCAGCTCCAATTAGTGCGAAACCTTTGTTTTTTCCTGCTAATTCAGTCTGTTCTAGTAATTTAAATATGCCGAGAGCTCCGATCAATACAAAGGAGTAGTGTTCAATATACCGGATAAGATTTTGAGGTATAAATAGACTAAGCAATAACACATAAATTGCGCGCAGGAGATCAGCGGCATGTCCCATACCGGCAGTTAATCCAAAACTTTGGTATTCTTCCCAAACAGAAAAGAACGCACGTTTGACACCAAGTAGGGGATTGAGATCTGTCTGCAGATTATCCCATCCGCTTAAGTATGTCCCTGACTGGTAATTGGTTAGGAATAGAAGACCCACTATTCCAGCTAATACTACGATGTACCAATTAATTTTAATACGCATGGTACTTTATGGAATTTTTAAAAATGAAGGTCTGGACGCTTTTATAAACGCAGGTTTGGTTTGAGGAAATAAGACCGTAATATATTCTTTTAAAATATTTTTACTATCTCTGAGTTGAGACAATTGTACTGAAAAATTAGCTAATTTCTGCAACGCGATGGGCTCAGTGCAATATTTGTTAATTAAATTTACAACTGATTGTTTGTCTTTTAAGGAAAAATAGAGATCATTTGTTGTCAACCCACTTTGATCTAAAACTGCTTTAAAATCAGTTGACTGTGTATATTCAATTAATTTTTCAGATAATAGTATGGGTTTTCCATAACCAAGAGTAAGTGAGAAAGGACCGGATGCTGACATAAAAACTGTATACGGCATCAGCACAAGGTCTGCAGCATGAAAGTAATATTTTATTTCGTTTTCTGGTATAAATCCTGTTAGGGTGACATTTGGATTTTTTTCTACCTCCTCAACAATAGAATTGTAGAACTTTTGATAGAATTCTTTGTCTTTCAAATAAGGATTCTCACCGCCCGCGATAATAAGTTTAAATTTGTTTCTATCGAGTGAACTGAGCGTAGGGATAATCCATTCTATTCCTTTATAACCATTTATAAATCCAAACACAAGAAGGACAAATTCATTATTATTAAGGTTTAAATGCTCTCTTGCTATGTTTTTTGGAATCAAATCTTTTGTTTCAACCGCTAACGGTAATACGTTAATTTTTTGTGCGGCAATCATCGGTTTTAGGCGATTTTTTAATTCTTGTTCAAACACGATAATTGCAGTTGTACTGAGCCCGAGTAGAACATAAAACAAACGCAAGCATTGATCGAAAAATTGCTGCTTTATTGGATTTTTGATATTAATATGTTTCTCAAGCTGGCTAATATCCAAAATTACCTGATGTAATTCGAAAATAATCCGTCTTCCTGTAAGTTTTAATAGAAAGAGCATGATGAGTAATGCAATATTAGGGAGTATTCCACCAAACACATTAAACTCGAATTGTACGAGTATAGTTTTCACATTACTTAAGCGAAGGATAAATGAGAAGAGATTAATGAATGAAAACGGATTTGATTTTTCCCAAATACGCTTTACATAAAGATTTTTGTGGGGTGAAAAAACTTGAGAAGAATCTCTTTTTTCTGCACATACCACCACGGGATTAGTGTTAGCTATACCTTTTAGTGTTTTTTGACTATGCCAGCCAACTGCATTGAAGTGTTGATCTCCAGTATTTTTATCATCAGGATCTGGATAGCTGGTAATTACAAGCAGTGAATTCAGTTTGTTTATATCCCTTACATTCATAATCCTATAGTATACCTGATACAGATCTGGAAGTCAAGCTAGAAAAGAATTATTTTTTATAGCCTTTTTGTTCCATGCAGAAGGTATACCAGTAATTCTCAGGGATTGTAACATTTTCGTTTTTGTTTGTTTTTGTTTCAAGGCGACCAGCCTGTAAGCAGCCGTCAATAGCAGTATTTTTGATATATTTTTCCGATTGAATAAAAGACACAATAGCAATAGCTGCTATAGCCGCTGCAATTAGTAGTGAGCTTATTAAAGAATGTGAATTTTTATATTCTGCCATATTATAAGACTTATATTATAGCAGAAATTACCAGATAAAACGAGCGTAATTTATTAAAGAAAGGCCCGGCTGCGTTGGGGCAGCCGGGGTTCGAAACTGACATTGCGGATGGTTGTAAAACAGCCTGGTTGGCCCACAATCCAAAAGCCTTTGTTCATCCGGTCCTTCGCTACCCAGCATACTGCTTCTTGAGCAGTAGCGAGAGTATCGAACTCAGTGATATGAACCGAGGCAGTGGGCATCGTGTCCTCCGGGAGGACAAGTACTTTGATGGTGTCGGTTGGGTAGCCCTGTGCATCAGAAAACTCTTCAAGCACAACGGGTGTACCACTTTTGACCGTTCTTCCTTCTTCGGGAAGCGTCTCCTGTTCGAACCAATCGTAGTTCGGGTGAAGAAGAACCATCCAGTCGCCATACGGAGTTGGTGCAATTCGCAGGATGGCAAATGCATTACCGTATCCGAGACAAGCATGCATATACACATCCTGTTTGAAACCCCTTTCGGGGCAGCCGAATGTAGCACGTCGTGTGTCTAGTCGATCATGTTTCAGATCGAACAGGTTGGGTTGGTATGTCAGCAAGAAACCCAGCAACAAGCTAGTCAATACTGCCAGCACGCGAGCTCTCATAGAAGCCTCCTTAGATGGGTGATCGGTTGAGGTAATTATATTATAGGACTTAAAAGGAGTCAAATTAAATTAAAAAAAGAGGGGCTTATCTCAGAGAATGAAGTGGTTTCTTTCTCTTAGGTAAGCCCCCGTTCCCGTGTGGGAACGGGGGTGCTTGTACCGTGTTTCCTTTCAGTTGGTGGTGGGGTAGTCGTCGGGCATGTCACCGACGATCTGCATCCCACCCAGCCAGATCGAGTAGCGGTAGTTCCATGAGTCGCGGGTCTTCGCAGACTCGAGGCGTTCCGCTGCCTGGTTGTAGGCGTCACGCTGGGCCGTGAGTGGAGAGGCAAAGCCACCCCAGTAGTTCCAGTGAACGCCGTTGATGACGGACATCTTTGTGTCCATGTTCAGGTAGACGGCATCGACACGGATCTGTTCGGCTGAGTAGTCGACGATCTCGCGGACATACCAGCAGCCGCCCGGAACGGTTTGACCGACACGGAACGCCTTCACGATGCCGCCGCAGGAAGCGTTTACGGCGGGTTGGCTCGGAGCGGGGGGCGGCGCGGGAGTGTTCGTAGCCTGAGGCGCAGAGCCTGCCTGGCTCTGATCGCCACAGCTAAAGCCGTAGGTGTGTACCTGCATGCCCTTCGCCCAATCGGCGTTCTGGGTCTGAGACACGCGCTCAGCAACCTGCGAGCAGGCGCCGCTGATCGCATCAGCTTCTGTGTCATAGCCCAGCCACGCTGCACGGTGGATGTTCACGTTGTTGCCGGACTGGTTGCCGACGTAGAAGGCCTCGATGAAGTACGGGGCGGTGATGTGGATCTTCTTGTCATTGAAGTCCACTACCTCGTACACACCGAGCGTATTCTTCGGCACGACCATGCCGTTAGGCGCCTCGTGAGGGCCACCCTGACTATTGGGCTTGGGCTGGACGGTCTGCGGGGCCGCGGCGGGCCCGGGGCAGACGTCACAGCCGACCGTGCCGTCGGGGTTGATGCCCCCACGAACGGCGTTGTTGTACTGCTGCTGCAGGGTGCTGTTGTCGTCGGCCATGCCCGGGCATACGCCCGTGCAGGAGGCCGACGCGATGGAAGACGAGAGACCAATGAACACGAACAGGATCGCCAGCGCGGCGATCAGGACTGGAAGCTTGCGCATGGTATGTACCTCCTTGTGCGCACTCGGAATGTGCGTCCCGCTGGCCAAAGCGAGACGTTGGTGGAATTTCTTCCAGTCAACTCCCGCTGCCGCGGATTCGGGAGTGACTAGGAAAACTATGAGCAATGTTAATTTTTACTCACACTTTTCCTAGCCACTCACATCTCCGTCATTCTCCGTTTCCGACCCGAATAAATTTTTAGATAAAATAATCTGAAAATTTAACAAGTAAATCCGTGCTAATCCGTTATTAAAAGTACAAGCATTTTCAAAGAGCATGTAAACAAATTTTTTTTGTTTACGGTATGGATCTGCAAAAAGTCAAGCAAATATGACTTCGCAGATCTGATTAATTACCAACCCATAGTATACCATTTTTTTGTAAATTCTCAAGAAGAAATAATAGATCAAATGTATTCAATAAATTTTTATGAGATATTTTTAGGCTGAGAGAATTATTTCCTCTAACCAGTAACTAATTACTCATTAAAGGGAATGCCCGGACCTCCTTGTCCGGGCCTGCATCACGGTGCGCGAAAAGTCGCGCTTTTGATGTTATATCGCTGCCCATCGGCGCGCAGGTAGTCATTGGTGTCATTCTGATACATCGCGACTACCTGATGGGGACCACCGTTGAACAGTACTTCACACAAGCCTAGGTCACTTCCTTTTGTGACCCGTATTGTAGCCGGAGTCCCTATTGGGCGCTCCACGGCGCAATTTCCGCCAAATTGCACACTGTATCCCCACTGCCGCAAAATATCAGTGGGAGAGGGGGTGCTAGTAGGCGCTGGCGTTGGGGTTTCCTGAGGTGGCACAGGCGCTTGCCCTTGCCCACCTGTCCCTCCTTGTCCTGCTGGTTGTACTGTCTGCGTTCTCTCTTTCACGGTGTTTACAATCCAACCACCGAATATGCAAGAAACAAGAACACAGCAGCTCAGTAGTATCGCACAACCCAAAAGGGTCGCAATCAGCCCGTTCCTCACGACGTGATGCTCCGGAGGTTCGGGTGGCGGCTTTGGTGCGGGTGTGGGTGGGGCAGCGGTGCTTGGAGCACTACTTCCACCTGTGCTTGGTGGCGGTGGTGTCTTCATGAAGTGCGAGAACACCTCAAGAGCCCATGCCGCGTATTGCAAGAGATCGCGATAAGAAAACGGAGGCATGTATTACTCCTTCCTTGGTTATCAGCTCCCGAATCAAAAGATATATGTTTATCTCTTAATTAGGGAACTGAATTTCCTGATATGCAAAGGTGCGTGAGAAATATGACCTATAGTATACCAAATTTTATGAAGAGACTCAATAGTATTATGCAGATTGGAGAATTTGCACTGTTTTTGTACCGAAATCTTGCGCAAATACATGGGTCTGATCATCAAAAAAAGCACTTAATCCGAGTAATGCCCGTGAAATCGGGCTGATTCCTTGCAATGTAACCGCATCAATAAGCCTTCCATTATTTTCAATTCCCCAGATCTCATTCGTATCTGGAACAGTATCTCGAATAAATTGTGTAATTACTGAGGAATGAGGAGGTAAGTGAGTAAGTTCATCATGAGCAGTAATAACAATATCAGAAAGTGTAGGGTATTCAGCTAATATACCACCTGCTGCTTGTGCCAGAAAATCGCGCGTATGATCATTAGCAAGGGTTTGCCCTAATACACCAACACTTTGCTGTATGTAGGATCCTGCTAATTCAGCTTTTTCCTGAAGAGTATCATGAGCATCATGAATAAATCCTTGAAATTGATCGAAGCGATTCCGGAGTGTGGAACCCAATTCTTTCATACTATAATTATACGCTTATTTTCAGAGAAAAGGTGATGCTCCGTCTTAGGTCATAAGACGGAGCAGAGTGGTGAAGATGTCATGGAGCATGAGATACATGATAAGTGCTCCTGCCGCTGCGGCAAACAACATGATTAGACAACCGCAGCCGGTAAGCAATAGGCATCCCAGTGCTCCGAGAGAGTGAAGTAGAGCCAGGATAGATGCACCCATGGCTGTAGCTACACTCCAGAGGCCAAGCTTCACCAACACGGCCTTAACAATCATATAGATCGCTGGCTTTAGCATGAAGAAGGTCTCGATCAGGAGCAATTCCTTACCTTGAAACCATCTTCGCAGTGTCGCCAACCGAGTTCGGACCCAGTTCATCATTTTCTCCTTGTGCTGGTCTAAAGAACTCCTTAAGAAAAAAATGGTTGGTATTTCTCTCCGAAGCAATTCTTTATATTTAAATAGTGATTATATCCAGTAATGAAGTTGTTTTTTTTGAAGTCATGATCCTTTCCATTACTTACTGTACTGGAAAAAAGCAAGACCCCCTCGCGCTTTGTCAGCGCGAGGGGCAGTTCTTGACAGTATAGGTTTGTTCCAGCCCTGCGCCAAGGGCTGGGTGAACACATGCTAGGGGTTCCAGTCCAGCGGAATCTCCGCTGAAATGATCGAATTGCAGTGTTCGTTCTCGTGGATATCCGCCGAGTAGACTTTACCATCAGCTCCACGGTATTTCACGTGGATAATTACCCCGCTGCCAATGGGGTTGCTGATGGAAACGTATCGGCCTTGATGTTCAGGGATAACCACCGAGTTATTCTGGATCAAGGTCTCGCCCTGATCCGCTTCGAACACCCATTCGGTGCCCTTTATGGCCTTCCCGTTCGGGTCGACCATGTTGACACTCATTCGCTTGAGGGTGTTGTGGATGCGCGTATCACCACTGAGCTTGGCGCTCGCGGCGGGGCCGGGCAGCGGAGCCGGGTCCACCAGAAGGGTGGGGTCACCACCCAAAGTGGACACGGCGATAGTGGCCCTCTGACCCAGGTTCCATCCAGATGAGATGATAGAACCTGGTGTGTGTGACGCAATTGCCATCCCTGCGTTCAACACGAACAGGAGCACCAGGCCCTCGAGAATGGCCAGGAAAATCCACTGTCCAATCCTCCATGGACTACCTGCAGGGACGCCTGTGTTGACGCCGTGCGACACATTGTACGCGAAGTTGAACACACCGCGGGCGATGCGCCACCCGAAGGCAGCGACCACCAGACCCGCAATCAACATCGCGATGAGGATAAGAATTCCGTAGAAGAAACCAGGGGGAGTGAGCATGAGTCTTTCTCCTTATATATTGCCAGCTCTCCGCTGGCTTCTTGAACGATTGATGTGACGCGTAACCATGCAGGAGAGAAAGTTGGATTATCTCCTATATGGTGACGCATCACCGTTTTTAAACCTATACCGTCTTGTAAATGTGCGTTTCCT
>CAZXWS010000003.1:0-7741 GCA_964644605.1 uncultured Gammaproteobacteria bacterium | reverse complement strand
GGTAAATCGGAAGCTGCACAGTACTTTGCAAGTAAAGGCATTCCATTGATTTCTTTCAGTAAAATGATGAACGATTATATCGATGAGCATCATTTAAAACATACTGAAGAAGTCCATAAACGGATTCGTCAGGAAGTGAGGGAAAAATATGGAATGGAAGCGTTAGCTGTGTTAAATGAGAAAAAAATACACGAGGAATTGGATAAAAATCCGATCATTATTGTTGAAGGAATGCGTTCTTGGGAGGAGTATGTTTATCTAAAGAAAAAGTTTCCCAAAGTACATATTTTAATAATAGCTGTTTTTGCAGATAAACATCTGCGCTATGAACGAAGTGCGCGGCGTAAGTATCGATCGAAGATGTTTGGTGAAGAGCGAGATATAAACGAGTTAATTGGAATTAATATGGGGCCCACTATCGCTTTTGCTGACTTTATTATTACAAATAATACAACGCTTGAAGATTTGCATGACAAATTAGAGAAACTGTATCAGCAGATTTACTTTTTATGATAAAGTTAAAGACTCCGGAAGAAATTAAGATTATGGCTGAAGGAGGTAAACGGTTGATAAACGTAGTCGATCAGTTGGTGCCGGAGATCAAAGAAGGTACAAAAACAGAGTACATTGATAAATTAGCAGAAGATTTAATAATAAAACAGGGTGGTACGCCGTCATTTAAAAAAGTTCCTGGTTTTTTTTGGTCCATCTGCATACCAATTAATGAACAAGTAGTACATACGCCTCCATCTGCGCGAGTCATTAACGCAGGAGATATGGTGACTCTTGATATTGGCATGTATTATCAGGGGTATCATACTGATTATGCTATTACAGTACTTGTCGGAGAAAAAGATCCTAAAAAAGAGAAATTTCTTGAAATTGGGAGACAGACTCTTGAAAAGGCCATCCAAAAAGCTCAAGCAGGACATTTTTTGGGAGAAATTTCAGAGGTAATTCAAAAGGAAATATACGGCAATGGGTATTTTATTTTAAAAGAACTTACAGGTCATGGAGTTGGTAAAGATTTACACGAAGAACCATATGTTTTAGGATTTGTAGATCGACCCGTAGAGAAAACATATAAAATAAAGCCTGGGTTGGTTATTGCTATTGAAATTATTTATTCAATGGGAACAGAGAAAATCACGTATGAGAAAGGCGATGACTGGTCGATTATAACCAGGGATAAAAGCCTTTCGGCTTGTTTTGAGCGTTCAGTTGCAATTACGGATAAAAATACCGTAATATTAACGTAAAAATATGTTAAAATATACAGTTTATGAAAGATGAATCAGTAATAGTAGTTGAGGGTGAGGTATTAGAGAATTTGCCTAATACTCTTTTTCATGTTAAGCTTTTCAACTCAGATAAAGTGATTCTGTGTTATTTGTCAGGGAAAATGAGAAAAAATTATATTAAAATACTCCCTGGCGATAAAGTAAGAATAGAGTTAACGCCTTACGATCTAAATAGAGGCAGAATTGTGTACAGAATTTAATATGCGAATACAAGTATCAATTAAAAAAATTTGTCCGAAGTGTAAGCTCGTAAAAAGAAAAGGAAGATTATACGTTGTATGCACAAATTCCAAGCATAAACAGAGACAAGGATAATCAGATTTTAAAATTTTGTTTTTATTTATATGGTCAGATTAATGGGAGTAGTTTTACCGGATGATAAGAAAATAGATTTTGCGTTAACACTTATTTATGGATTAGGGTGGACGACAGCAGAGAAAATATTGAAACAAACTAATATTGACGCTCATAAACGTGTAAAAGATTTGAGTGAAGATGAGTTAAAACATATCACCCTGTTAGTAGAAAAAAATTATAAGGTGGAAGGAGATTTACGGGAAGAGATTTCAGATAATTTAAAACGTTTACGAGATATTGGTAGTTACAGAGGTATACGACATGTGAGAGGATTACCAGTCCGCGGACAACGAACTCGTTCAAATGCACGTACTAAACGAGGGAAGAGAAAGACAGTCGGAGCACTGAAAAAAGAAGCTTGGGCAAAGTTAGAGGCTGGTAAAGCAGGCGGATCCTCAGCAGCTAAGAAATAATACTGATTAATTTATCTAAATTATGGCAACAAAAAAAACAACAAAAACAGTTGAAAACGGTAGAATTTATATCACCGCGACTTTTAATAATACAATCGTAACTGTAACAGATGAAAAGGGCAATCCATTGGTAGTTGGGTCATGTGGCATGTTTGGATTTGCTGGAACACGAAAATCCACTCCGCACGCAGGTACTGTCACAACTGAAGCAACGATTAAAAAAGCAATAGCAAACTTTGGGTTGAGAACAGCAAGTGTTTTTGTAAAGGGTATCGGACAGGGAAGAGAAGCTTCATTACGGGCAATTAAAGGTTCTGATATTGATATTAATAAAATTGTTGATATAACACCGGTGCCACACAACGGAGTACGTGCTCCTAAAATCCGCCGTGTTTAATTAAATTTAGATTTAACCATATGAGATATACTGGTCCGAAAAATCGAATTTCAAGAAGAGAAGGAACTGATTTAGGTCTAAAAACCCTAGGCTCAAAAGCTCAAGCACAACTACTAAGAAAAATGGGTGTATTACCTGGTCAGCACGGAGTGAAAGGGAGAAGAAAAGTATCTGAGCATGGAATTCAATTACGAGAGAAACAAAAATTACGGTATATGTACGGTGTAACAGAAAAACAACTGAAAAATTATTTTATAGCAGCAGCAAAACGAAAAGGTAACACTGCTACTCATTTAACGCAGTCACTAGAAAATCGTCTGGATAATGTAGTCTATAGATTAGGGTTTGCACCAACACGTGCAGCAAGTCGTCAACTAGTAAGTCATAAACATATTACAGTGAATAATAAAGTGGTAGGTATTCCATCATACAGTGTACGAATTGGTGATGTGATTGGATTTGCTCTTGAAAGCTCTAGCAAAATACCATTTATTGAGAAAAGTTTGAGTAATAAAGATACTACTGTTCCTCAATGGATTGACCGAAAAGCTATTTCCGGAAAAGTTCTCGATCTACCTCATACAGATGAAATTGAAAAAAATGTAAATTTGCGGTTAATAGTTGAGTATTATTCTCGCTAATTGACCTTTTTAAAAATTTTTTATATCTATGATTGAGCCTCAATTTACAACTAAAAAAGTAGAAGAGACACAGGACTATGGCCATTTTGTTATCGAGCCATTGCCAATTAGTTTTGCACACAGCATGGGACACTCCTTACGAAGAACGCTTTTATCTTCGTTGCCCGGTGCTGCTCTTACTCAAATTCGAGTTGATGGAGCATCACACCATTTTTCTACATTAAAAGGAGTTAAGGAATCAGTCTTAGATATACTTTTGAACCTCAAGCAACTTCGTTTCCAGACTCCTGGAGAAGGTCAGTATAGAATCAATATCTCAGCAAAAGGTGCCCAAAAAATCTATGGGAAAGATATTGAAGGGGAAGCAAAAGTGGTAAATGGAGATCTCTATATTGCAGAGCTTACTGATGATAAAGCAAAACTCGAAATTGAAGGAATTGTTGAAACAGGAATAGGTTTTGTAGCATCAGAAGAAAAAGAAAATAAAGAAACTGGGTTTGTTGCTATCGATTCTTCATTTTCTCCTGTCAAACGTGTTAACTTTAAAGTAGAAGAGGCACGAGTAGGTCGAAAAGCAGATTATGAACGATTAATCCTTGAAATCTGGACAGACGGAACTATCCACCCAGAAGATGCTTTGAAAAAATCAACTGAAATGTTAGCTGCACATTTTGCATACGTTTCACCCGCTGGTTCTGCAGTCGCAGCAAGTGAAGAAGGTACAGCATCTACAGCAGAAGCAAAAACTGATGAAGCTCCATCAAAACTGGATGACATTATTATTGATGAGCTAAATCTTCCTTCGCGAGTTATTAACGCTTTACTCAGAGAAAATATTGAAACAGTAGCTGACTTGCTGAAAACAGGAAGAAAGCGATTAATGGTTCTCAAAGGTGTTGGTCGTAAATCCATTGATCTGATTGATGACGAGTTGAAGAAAATGAATATAACTTTAGAATAATAGATTGAACTTATACTTATGCGACACGCAGTAAATAAAATTAAATTCAAAAACGGTCAAGACGCAAACGAAATGCTTATGAAAAAATTAGCATATAATTTTTTCAGCCATGGTAAAATTGTGACCACTGAGACAAAAATAAAGGCGTTAAAACCTCTTATTGAAAGACTGGCGTATAAATTGACTGCAAATACTGAGTCAAATAGAAATTTTATTATGCGCTATCTCCCCAAGAAAAAAATGGTGGAGACACTGTATGAGCAAGCAGGACCAAAATTAAAAGAAAGAACAGGAGGGTATACCCGTCTTGTAAAGTTATATCAGCGAACTTCAGATGCAACTATGGTAGCCCGTTTAGAGTGGACAGATCCAGTAGTCGTGGAGTGGACAGCAAAAAAAGTCGAATCAGAAGTTGTCGAAAAACCTGTTGCTCCCAAAAGAACACGGAAAGCAAAAACAGAAAGTAAATTAACAAAGTAATTCTATGACACACGTAACACACAGCACTAAACCAGTTAAAGAAAAAGAAATTGTGCGTAAATGGTACGAAATCGATATTTCAAAAGAACCGTTAGGGAGAATTGTACCGAAAATAGTACACTTACTGCAAGGTAAAAATAAAACAACATATACACCTCATTTAGATAGTGGTGAGTATGTAGTGGTCATTAATGCTGAAAAGGTAAATGTTACGGGTGCGAAGTCAGAAAGTAAAGTTTACACCTATTACTCAGGTTATCCAGGTGGATTAAAAGAGCTGAATTTCAAAACATTACTGCAAAAGAAACCAGAAGAAATAGTAAGACATGCAGTCTCTGGTATGTTGCCAAAAAATAAACTAAGAGATAAACGAATGACTCGTCTCTATATTTATAGAGGAAGTGAACACCCTTATAAAGAAAAAGTTCAATAATATAATTAACTAAAATTATAGAGTAATACTATGCCAAAAAAAATAAAAGATATCCAGTTTTACGAAGCAGTTGGACGAAGAAAAGAAGCGGTCGCACGTGTACGACTTTATATAACAGGTAAAGATAAAACAGCAACGATAAAAGATAAAAAACTGAATCAAGGAGATATAGTAATTAATGATCTTCCGTTAGTGCAAGCATATAACCGTCTTGCTGATCAAAAAAGATGTCTCGAACCATATGCTCTTACTAAAAACACCGATCGATTTGTTACCACAATACACGTAACAGGAGGCGGAAAGAGTGGTCAACTTGATGCTATAGTTCATGGTATTTCTCGTGCTCTCAATTTGATGAACACCGAAGAGTATAGACCAACACTGAAAGCAAAAGGCTTGTTAACACGCGATCCACGAACTCGTGAACGACGAATGGTTGGTACAGGTGGTAAGTCACGAAGAGCCAAGCAATCTCCAAAACGTTAATACTTTTTTAAAACCTTCTATATAATACTTATTATATGAAGGATCTTTCGATCATTATTCTTTCGTTTAATACTGCGGATGTTACTGAAGCGTGTTTAAAATCTGTCTACAGTAATTTAAGTTTATCTAAACTTCGGTGTGAAGTGATTGTCGTGGAAAATGCTTCGAAGGATAATTCTGCTGAGATGCTTACTCGCTTCAAAAAAAATTTACCAGTAGATTCCCCGGAGCTAATACTCATAATGAATGAAGAGAATGTTGGGTATCCTCATGGGAATAATCAAGGCATAGCATTGGAACAGGGGAAGTATGTTCTGTTATTGAATTCAGACACACTACTATCTGATGTAAATTTTGAAGATTTAATTCAGTACCTTGATTTCCATGAAGATGTTGGAGTACTGACTGTTCGCGTTGAACTGCCGAATGGCAGCATTGATCCTGCTTCACACCGTGGATTCCCCACTCCTTGGAATTCGTTTACCTACTTTGCTAAGCTGGAAAAGATTTTTGGCTCTGTTCCAGTACTGAATAGGTTATTTGGCGGATATCATTTAACGTACATGGATCTGAATAAAGAACACGAAATAGATCTCCCTGTTGGGGCTTTTTATTTAACTAGATCAAGTATATTAAAAAAATTAGGAGGATTTGATGATAAAAATTTTTTTATGTACGGGGAAGATGTGGATCTGACATATCGGATCAAAAAGATGGGATACCGTATCGTGTACTATCCAAAATACAAAATCCTACATCTTAAGCATACCAGCGGTATTAAAACAAATAACACCGAAGTACGTACAAAAACTAAACAGTATTTTTATGATGCTATGGAAAAGTTTTACCGTAAGCACTACGCAAAAGAATATCCATTCTTTATAAATCATCTTATGTATTTTTTTATACGTTTAAAAAAAAGCAGGGTATGAAGCGCATAGGAATTGATGCAAGACTTTATTTTGAGACCGGCGTAGGAGTATATATCCGAAACTTATTGTATTACCTTCAACAGTGCAACACTCAGGATTTTACGTTTTACGTTTATATACTAAAAAAAGATGCTTCTAAAGTACGATTTACTACGAATAATTTTTTAAAAAGAGAAGTTACTGCTCACTGGCATAGCTTTAGAGAACAAGTTCATTTTTTAAATGATCTGTTGAAAGATGATTTAGATTTAATGCATTTTACTTATTTCAGTCATCCAATATTTTATAAAAAACCTTTTATAGCCACTATTCACGATACTATTTTGCTCCAACAAAAAACAGGAAAAGCTTCCACTAAAAATAAGGTAGTGTATGAGCTCAAACATAGAGCTTTTAAGTATGCGTTATCTAATCAGGTTAAAAAATCTCAGTTGATTATTACACCCACAGAGGCAGTGAAAGACCAACTGTTGGAGCTATATGGGAAACAAATTGAAGAAAAAATTGTCCGGATATATGAAGGGGTAAACCACGAACTCCTAGAAGCAACAGAAAATACTGAGTTACAGAAAGATGTAAAAAATGATTTTTTTATTTACATTGGTAATTTTTATCCTCATAAAAACTTAGAGCGACTAATCGAAGCGTACTCACAAATTCAAACAAAGAAAAAATTATTCTTAATCGGTCCTCGCAATTATTTTTCAAATAGAGTCTCACAGTATATAAATAAACTTCAGTGTAGCGATAGAGTTCAGATTGTTAACGATGCGAGTAATGAAGATCTCAAATATTATTATTCCCATGCGCAAGCTCTGATACATCCATCGCTCTCGGAAGGTTTTGGATTGCCTCTTTTAGAAGCAGTATATTTTAACTGTCCAGTTGTTGCGTCAAATATTGCGGTATTTAAAGAATTATTAGGAAAAACGTATACAAGTTTTAATCCGTACTCTGTCGGTGATATTAAAGCGAAGATAGAGAATTTTATGCAGACAAAACAGCATGTTGAGTATGGAAATCTTATAGAACGCTATTCATTTGAGCGTATGGCTAAAAAGATATTAGAAATATACACAGGATCGCCTGTTTAGCCTATGGTAGCTGAGAAAGTGGCTATAGTATATGACTGGGTAGATAAATGGGGTGGTGTAGAACGGGTACTATTAGCATTACACGAATTGTTCCCCAAAGCGCCATTATTTACTTCATATATTGATCAAAAAGGAGCTTTATGGGCCAGAAATTTTGACGTACATACTTCATTTATTCAGTCTCTTCCAACTTTTATCAAATCTCATAGAGCTTTGTCCCTTCCATTTTATCCGTATGCCTTTGAG
>CAZXWS010000002.1:0-9408 GCA_964644605.1 uncultured Gammaproteobacteria bacterium | reverse complement strand
TAAATTTGAAATCCAAGCCCCCACTCCAACACCATAATCCTAATCAGGTAGATTATCTTCTTACAATGCGATATAATTATGTATGAGGGGATTTATATTGGCATTTATTTTTTTCTTCTTTTTAACTTCACAAGTCAGTGCTACTCCGAGTGTTACACCAAGTATGACGCCAACATTAACATCCATACAAAGTCCAACACCTACGGTAACTCCATCTCAATCTCCAACTCCGACAGCTGAAATAAGCCCTGTTCCAACATTAACAGCAGGACCTGCAGTGTGCGGATCGGTAAAAATTGATGAACGAACTCTCGGTTTTCGTATTCCTTCTTTAGGTGATTTACTAACCTTTGTCATTAAAGCATTTTTTGCGTTGGCAGGAATAGCGGCTTTGTTTATGTTGCTGTTGGGTGCGTTTATGTGGGTCACCTCAGGTGGAGATAAAGCGAATGTTGAAGCCGCGCAGAAAAGAATTCAAGCAGCGATTGTGGGTATTATTATGATTGTTGTTGTACTGTCGATCGTGTGGACTTTGGAAAATGTTATTTTTGCAAGGACAATATGTTTTGGGATTTCATGTCCGATTACATTACCTCCCATTCTTAAGCCAGTTGGAAATCCTTCCACTCCAGCGTGCATTACACCTACTCCAAGTCCAGCCACAGGTGCTGCGGTTCCGACAGTAGATATCACGGGAACTAGTGATAGTACTGTATCTGAAGGAAACACTAGCAGTAAAACACCACTCGAAAATCCTCCCCAGATACTTCCCGATACAGGAAAGTAGTAAGTAGAGTATTTAGTATATAGTATCTAATATTTAGGGAAATAGATATGTAGATGTGCCCGGCTACGGTGCGACACCCATATATTTGTTTGTATATGTAGTGACAAGTCGCGACCATTCAGTACAGTTATTTGTTACCACCCGAATAATGTAGCAATGAAACAGTGCAACAATGAATCAATTTACTACTCGTAATTTGTCATTCGTAACTCGTAACTTAAATCATTGATTTTATTTCGTAGGTGTTACATAAATCACCCGTACTCCGTTGGGCTCCGGTATAGGAGAAATGATTTGATTACTTTGTTGTAAGAAGTTATATCCCACGAATAACAGTACGGCTATACCAATTGTGATTAAAATGATGCCGATATATTTCATATCTATGCGGACATGTGGAGCGTGTCCATGCTTTTATTATAAACGAAGATACTATTTTATATGTTAACGGTTTCTTTAATGAGAAAATGAGGACGTTTTTGAACCTCTTTATATATTTTCCCAATGTACTCGCCAATGATTCCAATTGTGAGAAGTTGTATTCCTCCAATAAACATAATTCCCACAAATAGCGCAGTCCATCCTGTTACCCAATCATGTGGAAAGAATGGGGGACGAATGTATTTCCCAATTAATGCATACAAAATAGCGGCGAATCCTAAAAAAGCAGAAACAAAACCTAAATATGTTGCCATTCGTAAAGGTTTTGTTGAAAATGAAGTAAGTCCTTCAAGCGCGAAGTTTAACATTTTTTTAAAGGGATAATGAGTTTCTCCTGCGTAACGTTTTTCACGTTCAAAGTAAACAGTTGCTCCGGGGAAACCACCCCAAGCCACTAAACCACGTAAAAACACAGGTTTTTCAGGTAATGACTTTAAGAAATCAACAACACTTTTATCAAGTAAACGGTAATCCCCGACATCTTCTGGTATTGGTACGTCAGACATGAAGTTCATGAGTTTATAAAAAATCTGCGCTGTATGTTTTTTGAAAAAAGTATCTACTTCTCGTTTCTTTCTCTTTGCATAGACAACCTTAGCTCCTTCTTGCCATTTCTTAATCATTTCGGGAATAATTTCCGGAGGATCTTGTAAGTCAGCATCTATGCTGATAACGCAGTCTCCATGTGTATGGGTATATCCTGCGCTTAAAGCCATTTGATGTCCGAAGTTACGATAGAAACTGACTAATTTTATTCTTTTATCTTCTTTTGCATGATGTTTTATATCATCTACAGTGTGATCGCGTGAGCCATCGTTAACAAAAACAATTTCGTGATTGTAGGGTTGAATGATAGGTTGCAGGCGTTTTAGAAGTGCATCAATATTCCCTTCTTCATTAAAAACAGGAATGACTATTGAGAGAAGAAAACCATGCATAATTTCTAATTGAACTAATATCTAATTGTTCTAAATAAATCCCAATTACCAAATGTCAGAATGTCTTAACAATAGAATTATTAGGCATTTCGACGTTGAGTCATTGGTGCTTTTTTAGAAATTAGATTATTTAGGTCAATTAGAAATTATACTTGTTGCGGGGCCGGGAGTCGAACCCGGCCTAGGAGATTATGCACCTTCTTTGATTACTCAAAGGGTAGGACTATATCATCACCCCAATTTATGTGGGGGCTCGGCGTTTAGTCTCTACGGGGTCTAGTACTTACTAGACTTCCCTCGGTATTGTCCTTATAAAGGATGTCCACCGATATAGCCAAGTTCTCCAGGATAATTACTTATCAAGGGGCCCATTTCTACTAGCCTCCTGTGCAACCGTACACTACCCCGCATGTTTGCTTTCAAAATTATATCATACGAATTTAGTTTAAATATGAAATATATAGATTTATGATTTAGGAAAGATGAATGAAGAATAGCAAGCTTGGTAAATTCTTAATTCTTAAATCATAAATCTAAAATCCATTATTGTTTTTCCCCATCAATACATTCTTCCATTGTTCCCAGTTGGGAACAGGAGTGGGTGTGATGATAACAGTTGTGGGAGTAGGTTTTGGGAGAATGACATCGACTTCATTTTCTTTTAAAAGATTTAATTTATTGCGGATTGTTTTTTCTAGCTCATCTTGATCGCTCTTTTTTAATATCTGTGTTTTGAGTGATAAATTTTCTTTTTTTTGTGCATCGTAATCTTTTTTATAATTATCATAAAACTGGAGCTTTGTTCGATAATCAAAAATGTTTCGTACTAATGTAGACAAAATAAATAACGCAGCGATAATAAAAAATACACTACGTACTTTCTTCATAGTTTCAGTATAGCACTCTCGTTTATAACGTCTGGAGGAGTTGGACAATGCGCTGTGGGCTTGCTTTTTTTTTGAGGTTTTTGACTGCAATACCCATCATAGCTTTTGGATTTTGTTCGTATAGAGCCTTATTCTGTTCGATCAGATTTTGTAATTCTTTTTTCAGTTCATCATCGGATATTTCCTGTGGAAGGTATGCCGCCATAATTGCGCGCTGTTCCTCGTTTTGTTTTACCAATTCTTCACGGCCAGCTTTTTTAAAGGTCTCAATTGATTCAGTAAGCTCCTTCACTTGTTTGCGGAGTATATTCACTACTTCTTCATCACTGAGTTCTGTCTGTTTCTCGATCTCTTTATTCTTAATTTGTGCTAAAATATACCGTAACGTGGTAAGCAAATCCATATTTTTTTCGTGAATTGCTTTCATTTGGTCCTCTTGTATTTTAGCTTTAATCATTCCATAATTATAACCTATGTCCAAAAAAAAATCGAATGACGTACTAGATATGATTTCTACTCTTCAAAATAAAATTCTAAGTAAAAAACCACCGCTTGGCACAATGTGGGATGAGGTACGGATGATGGGTTTTAAAGTACGGCCTATTTATGGGGATATTTCTTTTTTAAACCTTCGTAACACCAACCTCATTGAAATTATGTGGAGTTTGGGAAAGCTGGATGATTTTTTTCAAAAAGAGTACGAAAAATTATCAGAATCAGAACGCGAAATATTTTTTAAAATTGTTGAGAATTTACATTTACAGTTTCAAAAGCAATTAAATAATATTCATTTGAAAGGGGAGCATACCGAAGAAGTAAATCATACTCTTGAAATGGAAATCTTCAAAGACTACAAACGTCCCAAACTTAATTAATATGAAACGTTTACCTGTTATTCTCGATGTTGAAACCAAGTATACATTCCGTGATTTTAATGATCCACGAAAACTTGGTATATCCATTGCTGTTTTATATGACTATGCCGATAATCAGCCAAAAACTTTTTTTGAAAAAGATTTAGGAAAATTATTTTCAATTTTAGAAAATACCTCGTATGTTATCGGTTACAACGTAAAGAGTTTCGACATGAATGTACTTCAAGGTTACTACCCTGGTAACATAGAGCACTTTACTGTATTTGATATGCTCGATGATATACGTGAAAAAATTGGCCGTCGTTTAGCACTCAACGATTTAGTTTCTGCGACATTAAATAAAAAAAAGTCAGGCCATGGACTTATGGCAATCGATTATTTTAAAGAAGGTAAGTTTGAAGAGCTGAAAAATTACTGCACTGATGACGTGATGTACACAAAAGAATTATTTGAGTACGGAGTGAGAAATGGTGTGGTTAGTTATTTGGATGATAAAGGAAAAGTGGATATTAAAGTAAACTGGAAAAAATACTTAGAAGAAGATAGCGACTCAACAGATATACCTCTCACTCTGCCATTCTAGTCGCATTCCTCCTTAATAAGGAGGAATGGACCCCGAGAATTCGGGGGACGAGGTGGTTATTTACATTTCTCAACCGTAACACCAGCTACTCGCAATAATTTCACCCCTTCATCATCACTATAATCTTCACTGATCACAACCCGTGTGACTCCTGCATTAATGAGCATTTTTGCACAATTATTGCAGGGTGTAACAGTGGAGTACACTGTGCTGTCTTTTGTCGGTACGCCGTGATATGCAGACTGCAGTAATACATTTTGTTCTGCGTGTACACAAATGCATTTATCTTTCTGTTCATTTGCTTGATAAATTCCTTTTTCGCGTTTATCGCAGCGGTCACAGCCACCTTCTCCACAGTTTGTGACTCCTTGTGGTGTGTCGCTGTAACCAGTGGCTATGACTCGTTTATCTTTCACAATTACTGCACCCACTTTTAAACGAATGCATGTTGATCGCGTGCGTGCCACTTTAGCCATCGCCATAAAATACTTATCCCACGTAGGCCGTTTCGATTTTTTCATACGTTTAAAGTATATCAATTTGTTATTTATAAACTCCCTGACGGTGTGCTATTTTATGTACTTCTACTCGTTTTTTTCTTTCATTAATTTCATAAATGATTCTATACGGCCATACTCGTAAAGACCGAATTCCTTGCAGTTGTCCCATAAGTTTCTTTCCAGCTGATGGAGACTCTTCTAATAATTGGAGCTTTTTACGAATTCTAGTTTTTACAGAAGAAGGTAATTTTTCGTACTGTTTCGCAGCGTCGTGAGATAGTATAACCTCCATACAATTATTTTAATTCCGATAAAGAAATATAGTTGCCTTTTTTTATTTGTTCTTTGCTTTTTTTTATATCTTCTGCAATGTTCGGAATTGTCATTATTTTTGCCGTTTCTTCCAACGCCTCTAGTTCTTCAAAACTTACTAATGTAGCTTTTGGTTTTCCGTTTACAGTAATGATTACACGCTCTGAATACTTATCGACATTTTCGACAATTTCAGGTAAACGCGATCGTGCATCTGATATTGGTAGGTGATTAATTGTTGTCATGCATCTATTGTACATAGTTTTGTACATATAGTCAAGTTTACATATATTTGATACAATTAAATATGCAAAAAATAACACCATTTCTTTGGTTCGATAACCAAGCTGAGGAAGCAGCTGAGTTTTATACTTCCTTATTTCCAAATTCAAAGATTCTGAGTGTTGCCCGCTATGACAAAGCTGGTGCAGAAGCTTCCGGCAGGCCTGAAGGTTCAGCTATGACTGTAGCGTTTCAATTAGATGGGCAGGATTTTACTGCATTAAATGGTGGTCCTGTTTTTAAATTTACTGAAGCTGTATCGTTCGCGGTGAGTTGTGACACGCAAGAGGAAGTTGATAAGTATTGGGAGGCATTATCCGCACATCCAGAAGCCGAACAGTGTGGGTGGTTAAAAGATAAATATGGGTTATCATGGCAAATAATTCCAAAGCAGCTGGGTGAATTGCTGGGTGATAAAGATCCGGAAAGAGTGGGGCGCGCTATGCAAGCTATGCTCTCAATGAAAAAAATAGATATTCAAAAAATGAAGGACGCAGCAGACGGTAAATAAAATTATTTTTTTGCAATATTTCTTCGCCATCCTACAATAAGTGGGAGAATGAATGTAACGATATAGTAGATATATACATCAAGTTTATAATAGCCATCTTCGGGCTTAAATACTTTCACTAAAAATAAATAATCACATACAACAGCTATGACTGTCCATATCACTGCAATCTTCACATAATAATCAAATTTATTTTTTTTAACACGTTTGAGCAAAATATATATAGTCATCGCAATACCTATCGGCATAATAGTCCAGCCAATTAAGTTTTTTGGGACAAGCATAAAAAAAACAATTCCCAAAATATACCCAATTAACCATAACCCAAATCCCCAACCCAATCCGTCTTTTAATAATAGTTTGTTCATAAAAGTAGCATACTCCCACAATTATTTATATTCAATGACCAACATCACCACTGTTTTATGATGTAATGATTTGTTGTCTGTCATGCTGAGGCCAGTCGTAGATTCTGGACGAAGCACCCGCCTACCTAGGCAGGTTCGTAAAGATCACCTATACATTTTCGTGTACCTTTATCGTAAGGCACTGGCGGGCAGGTCTAGCGACAGCGTTTTTCTTGATCTCTCCTGAACTTCCTATTTATTATCACCAGCTTTTTTGGTAAGATATACCTTACATTTACGAACTTTTAAAATAAATATCTCCTGTAGCCCCGTCAGTAATCGATGATGGCAAGGATATATTAGCAATTTTACAATTCGGACAATCCCCTGTAGCTCAACGGTACCCAGCCCGCCATCGCAAGCATGAGCTTGCTCAGGCGTTGCGGGCGGGGAGCAGGAAGCTTAAAATAATATCGTGTATTATACGTATGTTTTAAGAAGCAAGCTTGATAATAAATTGTATATAGGTAGTACTAGTAATCTGAAAAATAGAATTTTGCAACATAATAATGGTGAAGTGGAGTCTACGAAAGATAGAAGACCATTAGATTTAATTTATTATGAAGCTTGTTTAACGGAGATTAAAGCACAGAAGCGAGAAAAGTATTTCAAAACCGGTTTTGGTCGAAGATTTTTAGCAACTAGAATATAGATTATCCCCTGTAGCTCAACGGTAGAGCAGGAAGCTGTTAACTTCAAGGTTCGAGGTTCGAATCCTCGCGGGGGAGCACGATGCACAATTGGTCAGTAGACACACATAGTTTGAGCAAAGATAAAGAAAAGTATACTGTTTGGCGATTAGAACAGCTTATTAACTATGGCTTAAATGGCGAGAAGATCAACACTTCCGATTTGAAAAAGTATCTAAAGCGTCTTCATATAGATCCGCAGAAAAAAAGATATTTAGAATTATTGTTACAAGAGTAATTGTAATGGCAAAGATTTTTGATTCTACACAGGAAAAATTTTTAACTCTTTTTGGTAAGAACTCTTCTTCATCCAATTTCTATCTTTCAGGAGGGACTGCCTTATGTGAATTCTATATTCCATATCGTTTCTCAGAAGACCTCGATTTTTTTTCTGAAAAAGAGTTTGAGATTGAATCAATAATAATTTGGCTAAAATCTATACAGGGTGATTTAAAATATAAAAATATTGATATACAAAAAAGTTTTAATAGAAATTTAATTTTTTTAGAATTTTCTTCTCACACACTTAAAACTGAATTTACATATTATCCATTTCAAAGGTTAGAAAAAAGAGAGAATCACTATGGTGTTCAAATTGACAGTATAATCGATATCGCTGTAAATAAATTATTTACCATCTACCAAAAACCACGAAGCCGAGATTTTACAGACCTTTATTCAATAAAACAAAAATATTCATTTACGATAGAAAACTTAATAATGAAAGCAAAATTTAAATTTGACTGGCACGTCGATCCTCTTACGTTGGGAGCACGTTTCCTAGAGATAACACAATTAAAAGATTATCCTCAATTTATAGGAGTTTTTAATAAAGAAAAATGTGAGAAATATTTTATTTATGAAGCTAAAAAATTAAAAAAAGAGATACTGAGTTAAGTATCTAGCACTTCTCTATATGAACATCAGGATAGCTACTAACAACGATATTCCTCAATTATCTGCGTTAAAAAAACCAAGACTGAAGAATCTCTAAAAATCCTATGACACTCAGTTAAAAAGATTAGATGCTATGGATAAAGGGACAGCTCTTTACTTGTTAGTTGAAGAAGATAATCAAATATTGCTCATGTATTTATTAATCTACAAAAATCTGTTACTGAATCAGGTTCCCAGGTTATCCTAATAGGATAGATCTGTACGTATCTGAAGATAAACGTAATCAAGGGATTGGATCGACTTTAATTAAATAAGCGGAAAGAATAGTAAAAGAGAACGGATATTTTAAAATGAGCTTAACTGTTAACCCGAATTTACATCCAAAAGCAAAAGCGTTGTATGAAAGACTGGGTTATTGATTTGGGAAAAGAACTTTAAGTGACACTAAATTTTTCTAACTGATTAAGTGCTCTTCTTAGCTGATTTTTTTAACTATAATTATTAGAGTGTTAAAACAATCCTTCAAACTCCCGAGGTTGTATATTGTATTTATTATCGAGCGTTTTATGAATTCGTCTGTATTGTATAATAGACAAGGAATGAAAAGAAATATTTCCTCGAAAATTATTTTTGGAATAGCAACTATACTTTCTTTTCTTTTAATCCCCTACACTGTAGTTCCAGTATTACGGATTTTTGTTCCCCTAGATCTTGGTTTAGCAGCTATTGCTGGCGGTTTTACATATGCGCCCCCATTACTAATTTTAATTATTCCACTGTTGCCCATAATTGTAACCAAAATTTTCAACGGAAATAAAAAGTACATTATTTTGCTTATTTTTTATATTATTTTTTTTAGTCTTGTAAATCTTTACAATCCTAGCAAAGAAAAAAAATTATTTACAATTCCTTTTTTGAGATCGAACTTTGCGCCCATTACAAGGTTTGAACTTGAATATATACAAAAAAAATTTGGGGTTAAGTTCTATACTCCTACACAACAAATTCAAGATTTCAAACCACAATATTATATGAGCACTATGTATAGATGTGACGGTTTAGATTTAGCTTATAACAACAGTGCTTGGGCTGAATTAAAAATATGGGAAATGCCGAGGGATTGTGAAAAAGACCACGGTGTAAAAAGCAACGATTTCTTAAATTCTTTGTCGCAGGTGAAGTATGAAGAAATTTACAATAAAGATGGTATTGTTGTGCAGTTTGACACAAACACTCCAACTTCAAAAGACAGTTTATTTAAGTGTTTTCACAAGATATATATTGCAGATACATTAATAT
>CAZXWS010000001.1:0-16641 GCA_964644605.1 uncultured Gammaproteobacteria bacterium | reverse complement strand
TAATACTCGCGCTATCTCACGCACTTTCTTCCCTTCAGCATACATCCAAGCTATTTTCCCTCGCTCCTTTTTATCTAGTTTTGTTTTTCCCATATTCCGAACATTTTACCCTAAGTGTTCGGATTCCTTTGAGAACTCATAATGCTATGATTTTTTCATGCGGTTGAGATCATTAGAATATAAAAAAGTCTTATATTAAATTATTCGGTTTGTAGTATTCATCCTCACCCCATTTGAGCGGGTTGTAGCGGATGTATTTTTGAATATGTAATAATTCAATTTCAGAGCGAATAATGTGATCATAAAATGATTTTTGCCATTGAAATGAAGTAAGTTTGTTTTCATGTATTTTTTTTGAAGAGAATGTTTTAAATCCTCTTATAATTTCAGATAATGTATGTGTAGGGAACGGTTTGAAACCGTTCCCTACAATACTACGATCGATATGAATAACTCCATGTACATGATTGGGCATAACAATGAATTCGTCCAATACACATGTTTTATAATGATTCGGTAAATCATTCCAATGATTTTGTACTATTTCTCCAAACTGATTCCTCACCATTTTTCTATCTACAACTCTTCCAAAAAATGGAATCTTGTTGTGGGTACAGATGGTCACATAATAATATCCACTATCACTGTAATTGAAATGTGGCAAACGATTATGTTTTCTGTTTGCGAAGGTTGTATAGATCACAAGAACAGTGTAGTTTTCCTGATATATTCTGTCGATGGATTATATGATACATAACGATATTTTATGTTGTTATAACTGTCTTTATCGCTATATATCCCTACCATACAGACAAATCCAAAGTCCACATATCTTTTAGATTTTGATATTGATTTGTCCCGAGTACTCGGGTTTGAGCTTTGATATTTGAGTTTATGTGTTTATTTAACTTGTATGAAGTAAGGTTAGGTCTGGTCGGAAGGTTGGGACGCTCCAGAACACTCCGGAGGTGTTAACGAGGGATGGAGAGGGTTTTGCCGACTTCGAGATTGTATGGCTCTTTTAAGTTATTAGCTTGAACAATTTTTTGCCACATGGACCCATCACCATATGCGCGTTCTGCTATGGTCCAAATACCATCACCGTCCTGAATAGTATATTTATCACCAGTAATAGTAACTTGTTTTGTTTGAATGGCTGATATTTGTCCTTGCGGGGTTGGGGAAGGTGTTCCGGTTTGCGCCATGAGTGTTGGATTGGGTAAAGGAAGCACGAGAACTTGACCAACTGTGATACTGTTTGGGTCAACGATCTTGTTTGCTTTCATGATTTCCTGCATCATGTTCCCATTTCCATATTTTTGCAGGGCAATTTGCCAAAGAGCATCACCATCTTTTACTGTGTAAACATCAGACTTGGCCTCAGCCATTTTTTGAATTGAGGTTTTTTTTTCGATGTGATTAAAGGAAAGAAGTCTATTTAATTTAAGAACCTGGACAAACAAAAAGGCTATGCCTAAAAATACTATAACTCCAAGCAAGAAATTATCGTATTGTTTTCTAATTGTGAGCAGTGATAACTCGCGGTAATCGAGATCAAGAGATTTTTGATCTGCCATAATGTTATTCCCTTACAAATAACTTTTATTATTGTACCAGATTGATGTAAAATTACAATATAGAGATAGTAGATAGTATCTAGTATTTAGTAGTTAGGAAATATTAGGTACTGGTTATTGGGTATTAATTACGAATGACGAGTGACGAATGACGAATTACAGGTTAAAAGTTAGGAGTGACGAGTGACGAATTACGAGTTATAAATTGATTCATTGTTCCACTGTTTCATTGCTGCATTGTTCTCCCCGCCCTGGCGGGGGGTGGTAACTTATAAAATGTACGGAACGGGTCCCGCCATGGCGGGACTATGGAGGGACAAGCAAACCGTTCCCTACACAAAAAAATCCAAATATCAATGCTCAATCCCGAGTACTAGGGACAAATCAAATCCAAAATCCAAATACGTTTTAGATTTTAGATTTTGACATTGTTTTGAAATTGGGATTTTGATATTTGGATTTAATTACATAGTACTTAGTACTTTATGAACTTAGTACTTTTGTAAATATTCATTATGAACAACGAACAGTTTAAAAATAAATATATTGCGAATTTATTGCGAAATTTGGCGGCTGCATTACTGCTTAAAAATGAGAATAAACCTGGAATACGTTTTAAAATCATAGCGTATGAAAAAGCTGCGGATACAGTGGAGCATCTTACTCGTGAAATAAAAGATATTTGGGAAGACGGAAAGCTTGATGATCTTCCTGGTTTTGGCTCATCAATCACTTCAAATATGGATGAGTACTTTCGCACGGGTGAATCAAAACACTTTAATGAACTTTTGAGAGATATTCCTTCTTCTGTGTTTGTTCTCATGCAGGTTCCGTCGATCGGTCCAAAAAAAGCATACAAGCTAGTCAATCACTTAAAACTGATGAATGACGAAACAGTGTTAGCAGATCTTGTAGTTGCTGCCGAAAAAAATAAAATTGCGGGACTTGAAACATTTGGAGAAAAATCGCAGCAGGACATTTTAGAAGCTGTACAACGGTTTATGAAAAATGAGCAAACTGTTCAGCGTATGCCGCTTCCTTTTGCTTCCTCACTGGCAGAAGAAGTAATGTCTTACTTAAAACAGTTACAAACAGTCCGGCATGCCGATGCCTTAGGATCACTTCGCCGTATGGTTTCTACTATTGGTGATGTAGATATAGCGGTTGAGGCGCCTATTGATGCAACAAATGACATACTAAAACATTTTGTAAAGTTTCCTGGCACAGTGCATGTAGATAATATGGGAGATAGAAAGGCGTCGATATTTGTGGCGGGAAATAGACGAGTTGATTTGCGTGTGCAAACAAAAGAAAATTATGGATCAATGCTACAGTATTTTACGGGTAGTAAGGCACACAATATAAAATTGCGGGAGTATGCGCTGAAGAAAGGGTACTCGCTTTCGGAATATGGGATAAAAGAAGTCAAAAATAATGATTCATCGAGCCGATTATCTGATTCTGGACGCGCTTCGCTTGCCAGAATGACGGATAACGAGAAGCAAAAAATTTTGGAATTCGAAAAAGAGGAAGGGTTTTATAATTTTCTCGGACTGCAGTATGTTCCTCCGGAAATTCGGGAAGGTACTAATGAAATAGAGTTAGCTCTCAAGAACAAACTACCAGATTTAGTCGCTATAGAAGATATTAAGGGGGATTTTCATATCCATTCTTCGTATGATTTACAACCTTCACACGATATGGGTGCTCACAGCTATGAACAACTGATGGATGAAGCCATGAAGCTCGGATACAGGTATATTGGTTTTGCCGATCATAACCCGAAGTCGAGTCTGAGTGAAAATGAGATTGTGAGTATTATGAAACAAAGAAAAGAATATATCGATGAAACCTTTTCAAAAAAGAAAGTAAAAATCCCCTATTTTATCGGGTTAGAAGTAGATATACAGCCGAGTGGTGAACTTGCATTACCCGAAAAAGCAATTGAATATGTGGATTATCTTGTGGTTTCGATACATAGTTCATTCCGGATGCCTAGTGATGAAATGACAGCGCGGGTGTTAAAAGGATTATCGTATCCAAAGGTAAAACTATTTGGACACCCCACAGGTAGAATAATTAATCAGCGAGAGGGTATTGATTTAAAATGGGATTCCATATTTCAGTATGTTAAAGAAAAAAATATTGCGCTTGAAATAAATGCCGCTACACCGCGATTAGATCTTCCTGACGATTTAGTGCGTGAAGGACATAAATATGGAGTGAGATATATCATTGACACAGACGCTCATGCAGTAGATGCTTTACCTATGATGGTATACGGTGTATCAGTAGCCCGACGCGGCTGGTGTGAAAAAAGTGATATAATAAATACAGGATCGTATGAGGAAGTGAGAGAGTGGATTACACTAAATTACTAATTGATCTAATTATTCTAATTTCTAAATAAGTACCAACTTATTTATTAGATTTTATTTAGATTAATTAGAAATTAGTTTAATTAAAAATTATTAATTCATAAAAATATGTCTCCTACACTTATTGTGATTGGGGTAGTAATACTACTCGCAGTTTATTTTATTGCTACTTATAACGGGTTTGTGGTTTTAAAAACACGGATACAGGAAGCTCTTTCCGGTATTGATGTCCAACTGAAACGAAGAGCTGACCTTATTCCCAACTTAGTTGAGTCAGTAAAAGGATATGCAAAACATGAAAAAGAAGTATTTGAAAATGTGACAGCTGCTCGATCAGCACTCCTTTCTGCTCAGTCTCCAGCTGATAAAGCCGAAGCAAATAATCAGCTGACTGGTGCCTTAAAAACATTATTCGCAGTGGCTGAAAATTATCCAGAATTAAAAGCGAGCAATAACTTTATTCAACTTCAGCAAGAACTGACTGATACCGAAGATAAAGTAGCGTATTCTCGACAGTTTTATAACTCAAATGTCACGGACTTTAATACAAAAGTTGCTACTTTTCCGAGCAGCATCATAGCTAATATGTTTGGTTTCAAACCATTCGAATTTTTCACTGCTGCAGACGAGGATAGAAAGAAAGTGGATGTAAAATTCTGATGATGGTATGACAATTTATAACGAAATATCTGCAAATAAAAACAGAACGTACTTAATTATTGCGATATTTATCTTCCTTATAACTGGCTTATTCTTTCTGATAGGTAAATTTACTGATAATGCTGCACTGTATCTTGTACTGGGTATTATTATTTCATTGGCATCATCAATTGGAAGCTATTTTTATTCTGATAAAGTAGTACTGTTTAGCACGGGAGCGCGGCCCGCTTCACGCGAAGAATTCTTTGATTTTTATACAGTGGCTGAGAATCTTGCGATAGCAGATGGATTGCCTATGCCTAAACTCTATGTGCTTGATGATCCTGCCCCAAATGCATTTGCTACTGGCCGTGATCCAAAACACGCAGTTGTTGTTGCAACTACCGGATTGTTGCAAATGATGAATCGAGCAGAGCTTGAAGGTGTAATAGCGCATGAATTATCGCACGTAAAAAATTATGATATTTTGTTATCGTCGATGGTGGCTGTGTTAGTGGGAACAATTGCATTTGTGACGGATTGGATACTGAGAAGTATGTGGTGGGGAGGTTTGCGAAGCAGAGATGATGATCGCGAAGAACGAAATCCTATAATGTTTGTTCTATTTATCGTCGCATTGGTTTTATCACCGATTATCGCGACATTAATCCAGCTTGCAGTTTCGCGGAAGCGTGAATTCCTTGCAGATGCATCAGGAGCATTATTGACTCGTTATCCTGCGGGACTCGCTCGCGCTCTTGAAAAAATAGCTGCATATAAGGGGCCCAAGGAACAGATACCGCCTTCTACTGCGCATTTATTTATTTATAATCCACTGAAACAAGGCAATGTAACAAGTTGGGTAGCGAATCTCTTCAGTACTCATCCTCCAATAGAAGAAAGAATCAAAATACTCAAAAGCATGTAGGAATCTCAAAACTCAAAGCTCAAATCTCAAAACTCTAGCCTCCCATTTGACATTATAGTTTGAAATTATTAACTATTAGCGCTGGTATATGAGCGTAGGGCAAACAACCAGAAGGCGCGCGTTAACATGAAGAATAAACCTGTTACTACAATGAGCCAGACATAATCACCAACAAAAGCTCGCTGCAGTAGTGACTTAGCAGGAATTGTAATCGCAATTGTTAGCGGAAAGAATAAGACTGAGAGCACACGATACTGACTAAACATTTCTGTTGGGTAGCGGCCAGTTCCTGATAAAAAATGAAGAAGGTCAATCAGATTTGATAAACGAGGTAGCCAGATAAGTAGTGTGGAAACCATAAGCCAGATACAGTAGGTCAGTACAATGCCGCAAAGTATAAGTAGTATATAAATAAAAATCTGTAAGAAATTAAAGGAAAAATGTATTGTATTCACGAGATATGCAAGGAGAATTATTCCTAATACTGATCGTACAAGTGCAGTGTAATTAACCTGACCAACACTTACTAAAAATTGCGAATCCAAAGGCTTAATGAGCAGACCATCTAAAGAGCCGTTATCAATAAGTATTGATAGACGAGAGAAATTTCGACTGAATAACATTGAGAATAATCCAAAGGAGATACTATATGTGGCAGTCAAAAGTAAAAGTTCACTCCGTGACCAACCATAAATACTTTTTGTAGCGTTGCTCAAAATTAGCATATTGATAATATGAAATGAACCCCAGATAAAACTCGCTACGAGGCTATTATAAAAGTTTGCCCTATATATCATGAGCGCAGTCATATTCAGACTCAATATCTGTTTATAAATTCTTAAATATCTCATTGTCCGACTCCGGAAAATTTATAAATTCCTTTTTTCCACATAAAACTGCTCAGTTTTAGCAATACTCCCAGCCAAAACAACTGTATACCTATGACCAAGATTTGGGAGGAATAACTTAACTGACCTTGCATCGAGATAACCGGAAAATATGTGCTGTATGCGAAAGGGAGTATGTACGAAGCAGTTTTAAAAACCGGTGGTAGCATAGCAATAGGCATGACAAAACCTCCAAACACAATCCGCAGAATATCAACAGAGCCGAAAAGCCCTGTTATATCTTTAACCCAAAACGCAATATAACCTATTGTTAATTGAAGCGTAAACGAGAGAAACCAGGCTAATGTAATAATCCATAAACTTAAAAACAATTTTATAACATCAGTAGTTACGAGGTTATACGAGTGAGTGAAAATAATAATACCACCAAACACAATAACGCCGTAAACTCCTTGCAACATCCTGTATGGCATTTCACCCAATAGGCGCAGCCAGTAATAGGAAAATGGTTTCAGCAAATAACTGGAGAGACGTCCTTCTTTGATATCATAGAAAGCAACTTCCTCTTCAATATGTGAGATTAGTAATGAACCGGCGATCATTAATAATAAGTAATAAGAAAAAATATAGCCATAATTAATTTTTGTTGCAGAGCCCTTCCAGAATAGGAGGAGTAAAACTGGGTTGAACAAGGACATGAGAAACCACACGAATGATCGTGAGCGGTGTTCAAAGACACGCTGCATGTTGAGCAATAAAATTCTCCAATATCTCATATTACTGGGTAAAAACTAAGCGGATAATATTTTCAATATCAGGTTCTTCGATATTTAAGTCTTTTACGGGAAACGTATTGAGAATGTGAGCGGCAGTATGGTTTGATTTGTCGAGAGGCACTTCAAGCTTAACACGTGGATACTCATACTCTTTTATAGTTCCAAGTTTTTCAAGCTCTTTTTTATCAATTTCTTTTGAAAGAATTATGGACAGGATTTTGTGTGAAGCGAATTGTTTAATGATACTTTCGAGCTTACCATCATACAGAATCTGCCCGTGGTCAATAACAATTATGCGATCACAAAGTTCCTTTACATCCTGCATATAATGGCTTGTCAATATGATAGTGGCGTTATATTTTTTATTATATTGTTTAATAAAGTCGCGTAAATTTTGTTGCATTACAACGTCTAAACCAATGGTTGGTTCATCAAGGAAGAGTACTTTAGGTGAGTGCAGAAGCGCCGCAATTAATTCGCATTTCATTCGTTGTCCTAGTGAAAGTTTTCTCACTTGCACATTAAGTATCTCACCAACGTCAAGCAATTCGGTAAGCGAAGAAAGAGTCTGTTTGAATTGTAAATCGGGGATCTCATAAATTTCTTTATTTAGCAGAAATGATTCGCTTGCCGGAAGGTCCCACCAAAGCTGATTTTTTTGTCCCATGACTAATGATATTTGTGTGAGAAATTCTATTTTTCGTTCAAAGGGTTTATATCCGATGACTTGTACCTTTCCTTCTGAAGGATGAATGAGGCCTGATAACATTTTTAAAGTAGTTGTTTTACCTGCGCCATTTGAACCTATAAAACCAACAAATTCGCCTTCATTAATACTGAACGAAACATCTTTCACAGCAGGTACTTTGTAATGTTGTCGATGCAATAATGATTTTACCGAACCGAAAAGTCCAGGATCTTTTTTGTAAGCTTGGAAATTTTTTACAAGATGATTGACGGTGATGATAGGCATTCTCTGATTGTAACAAAATACGAAGAGATATGTGTATATTATGCGTTATCTTTAAGCACAGCATCGATTACTGCATATACAGGAATTGAGTGAACTAGATCACAATCTGTTTTGTTATTTTCTTCGGAAGAAAGTAAGAATTTTTCTAACTCCGCCGCATACCCTGTTCGATAGTAGCCACCTCTCGCGGGTGGATATTGATAAGATATTACTTCCTTGTTGCTTACTATATGTGTTTCTTTTGGGAGTACAAACTCAAATTTATACCAATCTCTTAGACTACCCCAAAAACCATTTTCACCAACAATTTCATATTCCATTACTAATCTATTCGAATAATTTCCACACTCGATTTGTGCTTTTTGACCTGTTGTAAATTCGATATCGATTAACAGCGAAAATATACTGTCGTTATTAGCGATATGATTGATAGATGTGTAAATTGACTTTATTTCGCCAAACATAGCTGTTGCCATTTCAATTGGGTGTATTCCAACAGAGTATAAATATGAAGTTAAGACATCGTCATAGTGCCACAATGGTGCAACAGGTTTATTTGTAATATATGTTGCCTTGAATTGTCTGATCGGGCTTATTTTTTCTGAAGTTTCTATAAATTTCTGATAGGGATCCGCATGCCGAAAACTATATCCAACAAAAATTGGTGTATTAACGTGATTTAAATTTATGAGTTCCTGTAACTTAGCGGATGAAGTTGCGGGTGGTTTATCTACAAAAACTGGTTTATCAACTTTTATACATTCTTCTATGACTTGCTCATGAAATGAAGGGTTAGAAGCAACAACTATATAACGAATTTTTTCATTATGGATTATACTTCGCCAATTTTTTTCTAAAATAGGAATGTCATATCCGCTTCCTATTTCACTTAGTTTTGTTTCATTTGTAGAAGCTATCCCAACAATTTTTGCATGTTGGATTGTTTTAAGTGCAGGCAAAATATTTTCTTGTGTATGATCACTTATGCCAATAACACCGATATTAAACATAGGCTTTTTGGAAATATGAATAAAGAATTTTTGCAATATTAGCTATCATAGCCTGTTTTTTTTGAACAGCCGTACTGCTACGGTTATTGCTTAAATCATGCGGAGTTTCTACATTTCTTTTATCAAGCTGGCGTAAGTAATCAGTAGCAAAATGAAGACAACTATATTTTACGTTACGATGGTAATTTTGATTGAACTTTGCAATTGCATAGGCTACTTGGGATATTTCATTATCTATGCTTGTTATATCTAAACCTCCGATGATCTCTCTTTGAATATAATCCTCCTCAAGAATAGAAGGTACTGATACGTGTGTTCCGGTGTCAAGCTCTGGTTGAAGTTCATGTATCCCGTTTGGAAGGTGATCAATTAAGGCAAGCAATTTTTCATGATAAAAGATGCAAAAACGTGAAGGAGAGTAAATTTTTGAGTAAATTTTACTGCTGTCTTCTAATGTTCCTAGTTTTCCAAAATATATCAGTTCACTTATACCAAGTAAGCTACAGTGATAGGCGATGCGCGCAGCAATATTTCCCCAAAAACTGAACTTTACACCTAAAAGTGAAATAACTTTATTGCCGATTTTTACTTTATTTACAGAATAATACTCATTTTCATATGAATAAATAACTGTATGATTTTGAGTTTCCATGTATGTAAGTAATTCATTCACATAGCCTATAACAACAACTTCATCTGGCGAAATAAATTTTCTTCCAAGGTGAGTCCAAAAAGGGAGTGAGTATTCGACGAAAGGAAAACGTGTTACTTCGATATGCTTTTGAGGGTTAGTGGTATAAAAGGCGACTGCGTGATTTATGAGAGAAGCATAATGAACTAAATAGTCTTTTCCAGGAGTAACAAGCACAAGCAACTCAGTTTTCTCGTTGTTTATGTAATAATCGGGTCTCATAAAATTATATTTTTTCGGTATAGGATTATGTTCAAATTCGATTTTAGTAAAATTATTTAACTCCAGGAAGTTCGAAACTTTTTCAAAATGCGCAGGATAAATATTCATAATCCTTATTTTTCCTCCATACACTAAAATATCTTTAATTATTTGAATTGGCAGTTTCTGCATAACGTATTCATCGAGTGATTCACCCATCGTATGATCTAAAGGTCTTACGGATATTAATTCAGTATTGTTTATGGTTTCGGATGAAGAGTAAAGGAGCTGTAAATTATCGATTGAATTAAAGCCAACAATCCCAGGATCAAACGAAATAAAAATATCACTTTGCCACTCTAATAAACGTGAATAGAGCTCCATTTTATCGTAACTTTCAGTCCATTTGATGAAATACGAATCAAAGTTTAGTTCTATCATAGTATTGTTGGATCAATTCTTGTGTAGGTGCTGCAATTTGTAATGTTTTTAGTTCCTCTTTTGTAAACCAACCGAAGCTCTTTGCTTCTTCATTAATTCGTACTTCACCAGGATTGAGAGCAAATGCGCTAAATTCCAAGAAAATAAAATGTTTAGTATCGGTAAAATAATCGCGATATCCGATAAAATCTATTGCGTCAAGTTTTATATTGGTTTCTTCAAATATTTCTCGTTTTAACGCATCAACAACATTTTCGTGATATGCTACTTTTCCGCCGGGAACAATCCATTCACTCCCATATTTTCCAGACGATTGCATAAGGAATAATTTATTTTGTGCATCAAAAATAAGTGATCCTGCAGCAGTTAACGGATAAGGCATAAATGCACGAATACTTTGATCAAGAATTTTTTTTGTAGCTTTTACGATATGAGTAGAATCAATACAGAGTGTGGGTAAAGTAGAATAAGTTAATAATTTATGATAATTTAATACTTGTTTTCCGTAATATTCTCTGAAGTTACCATCAGGCACTTGTTTTTGTAAATATGTTTTCCAACTTGGCTTTCTATGTTGATAGCTTTCTTCTACTCGTTCATTTGCTAAAGATATATCGTAACTAAGCAATATGGTTGCAACTTCAAAATCAGTAAAAAGACTTTCGATTTTTTTTATAAAGTCAGCACCCAGCCCCAACCGTACAGCATGTGAAAGGTGAAATCTCTCGACAAAAACTAAATCATACTTATTATCGCTTAGCTCTTTCATTTTATTAACTAAGCTCAGCAAGGAGTCATATGCTACATTTTCTGTTCTATTATCTAAAAATGGTAAAAATGTGCTACTTTCATCTATATGTGCTACTTTCAAGTGAGAAAAATTTTTTACTAATTCTGTAGCAAGCAATGTTTTTCCACTTAAAGTAACACCATCAATTAAAACTACTTTCATAATCTAAGTCTCAATAAATAATGTATTTCTGAATTATAGTAAATCGCAGTCAAATTTTTCTATAGCAAATACGTATTAATTCGAAAAATGTATAGTGATATAATTGTTTAGGAGGAACTTTCTGATAAAACTGTAGTTTTATTTGCGGCCAGAATCAGAAAAAAATAATTGTGAGTATAAAAAATAAAATTATTGTTGTTATCGCAGAAGTTGTGAGCCGTGTCATAAAAACATTTGGTTTAGGATCGGGATCGACGTGGCCTGGAGAAATAGCACTTCGTTTAAATCCACAGTTTATAAAAGAAGTATTGAAAGATTCTTCTACAAAAATCATTCTGATTGCAGGAACAAATGGCAAGACAACAACTTCTAAGTTAATTCGTTTTATTTTAGAAAAAAACGGGCATAAAGTTTTCCAAAATAATGAAGGGGCGAATCTATTGAATGGCGTTGCTTCTACTTTAGTCCGTCAGGAAGCTCTGTTGCACTTCGGAGGTGCAATCGGAATATTTGAGGTTGATGAAAACTCATTGCCGTTAGTACTAAAACAAATGCAGCCAAGGGCAATTGTTTTGCTTAATTTATTCCGTGATCAGTTGGATAGATATGGAGAGGTGAATATAATCGCAGATAAGTGGAAAGAAAGTATTCAGCAGTTGCCATCAACAACATCACTCATGCTCAATGGGGATGATCCACAAATTGCATTTTTAGGAAAAGATATAAAAGCGACGACTCATTTTTTTGGAATTAATCATAAGCATCTTACGCCGAAAGATATTCCACACGATGTAGATTCAACATATTGTCCACAGTGTGGTCAGCGGTTGATATATAGTGAGATGTCTTATTCGCACTTAGGTAATTATCACTGTGAAGCGTGCGGATTTCGAAGACCACGAGTGATTACGTATTCCGATGATATTTTATCTAGTTCATTACACGGTATATATAACATTTATAACATTACAGCCGCAGTGTTACTGCTCACAATTGTGTTTGGGATTGAGATTGATGATATTACGAAATACTTAAAAGAATTTAAACCGGCATTTGGAAGACAAGAGCAGCTTGAATACAAAGGCCGCACTATTACTATTCAGTTATCGAAAAATCCTGCGGGATTTAATCAGTCTGTTTCAGTGGCACAAGAGATAATAGAAAAGAATGGTGGCAATATACTTCTTGTACTTAATGACCGTATTCCTGATGGGACAGATATTTCTTGGATCTGGGATGTAGAGTTGGAGGAAATACGAAAATTTACAGAAAAGGTTTTTGTTTCAGGGGACAGAGTGTATGACATGGCGCTCCGGATGAAGTATGGGGGATTTGAGAAGATAGAAACAGATGAGGTATTAGAAAACGCGATAGAAAAAGTGGTGAGTGCAACACCCGAAGGTGGTACTGTGGTTATTCTGTGCACATACTCGGCGATGCTGGAAGTTCGACAACTAGTAGTTGGGAGACGTTTACTTTAATTTTAAATTTTAAGTTTTAAATTTTAAATAAAATTTAAAAATCGAATGAATAAAGGAACCTATGATCTCGAAGAACGAACTTCAAAATTTGCTGAAGACATTATAGTTTTGTGCCGGAGTATAAATAAAAATATAATAACGGTACCAATTATTGATCAATTATTAAGGGCAGCGACATCAATCGGAGCCAATTATTTCGAAGCGAACGGTGCATCGAGTAAAAAGGATTTTAAGAATAAAATATGTATAAGTAAAAAAGAAGCACGTGAAACTCAGTACTGGTTGCGATTACTCGCTAAAGCCAATGAAAGAAGTGCAGAAGATTGCAGGAAGTTGTGGAAGGAATCGCAGGAATTGACGCTCATTTTTTCAAAAATAATAATTAGTTCAAGTAAAAATTAAAAATTTAGATTTAATTTAAAATTGAAAATTGAAAATTTAAAATTAGTTGTGGGTTGGTTATATCCGGAGCTGATGAGCACGTATGGAGATAGGGGGAATATTATTTGTATGCGTAAACGCTGTGAGTGGAGAGGGATTGAGTTCGAAGTAGTACCTATTGATCAAAACACAACTGAAAGCGACTTTAAAAGAATATCTATGATTTTTGGTGGTGGATCACAAGATCGACAGCAGGAAATTGTAATGAGAGATTTGAAAGATAAAAAAGATGTAATTAAGGACAAAATTGAAATTGGTACACCAGCACTTTTTGTGTGCGGATCCCCCCAGCTCATGGGTAAGTACTATGAACCAGCAGAAGGGCAACGTATAGATGGAGTCGGAGTATTTGATATGGTATCGAAACATCCTGGGAAAGGAGCTAATCGATGCATTGGCAATATTGTCGCGGAAGTTAATTGGGAATCGTTAGATGGAAAAGGGTTACGCAGCTCGTATCGAAGTTCGTCAAAAGTTTCTAGTGACGTTTCGAGCAGCGAAACCGTTAGCCGCCACAACTCTGCCGAACAAAAATATATTGTTGGTTTTGAAAATCATGGCGGAAGGACGTATTTAGGCGAAGAAGTAAAACCGTTTGCAAAAGTAATAAAAGGATACGGCAATAACGGTGAAGATGGGACAGAGGGAGTAGTTTATAAAAATGCGATAGGGTGTTATTTTCATGGGCCTTTGCTTCCAAAAAATCCTCATATAGCTGACTGGATCATACAAAAAACTCTTGAAGTTGCCTATCAGGAATCAGTTACACTCGAATCTTTAGACGATACATTAGAATGGCAAGCGCATAGATTTATGGTTGATAGGTTAGCAAAGGATTTAGTACAATACGATCTATGACAAAAAATCTTACGAAGGAAGATATACTCCATTTAGGCACACTAGCCAGTTTGTCTCTCAGCGAACAGGAAATAGAACAGTATAAAAAACAATTGGGTGAAACTATTGACTACATTGAAAACTTACATGAACTTGATACAGAAAAAGTAATACCAACAAGCCAGACAACAAGTTTGCGTGATGTTTTTTTTGATGATGGAGAAAAAAACGAGCGGAGTTTGAGTACAGAAGAAGCAGTTCAAAATTCATCAAAAAGCAAGGATGGGTATTTCGTGGTGAAAAGGATCATGGAATGAGAAGTGAAAAGTTTAACGGTTTCGCGGCTCGTATGGTCGGACGTATAACGTTATACGAATTAACGATACGAATGGCAAAAACGTGGGACGTTTATACGTATTTAATATGAGTATACTAGGAAAATCATTATTAGAATTAAAGAAACTAGTCGAGAAAAAAGAGGTAACTTTTGAAGAGTTACACGCTTATTTTTTAGGACGGAGCAAAAAATACAATGAAGAGTTAAATGCTTATATAACGATTAATGAAGAAAGTAAAACAAATAACTTACCGATTGCGTTTAAAGATAATTTTTTAGCAAAAGGGCTACGTACTACCGCATCGGCAAAAGTTTTAGACAATTTTATCGCGCCGTACTCTGCGACTGTTGTGACTCGATTGCAAAATGCTGGTGCTTCTATTTTAGGGAAAACAACTATGGTTGCATGGGCTCATTGTTCTTCCACAGAAACTTCTGATTATGGTCCGACGAAAAACCCGTGGGATGTTACCCGATCACCTGGTGGCTCAAGTGGCGGATCGGCGGTTAGTGTTGCAGCATATCTGGCGCCAGCTGCCATTGGTTCGGAAACTGCTGGATCAATTCGACAACCGGCCAGTTGGACAGGGGTTGTTGGATTAAAACCAACATATGGACGAGTGTCACGCTATGGCGTAGTGGCCATGGGCTCATCCCTAGACTGTCCAGGACCCATGACAACAACTGTGGAGGATGCTGCTTATCTGTTGGGGATTATTGCTGGTAAGGATAAATACGATGCTACAACTTCACCAAAACCAGTTGATGATTATCTTTCATATTTAAAAGAAGGTAAAAAATACACCATTGGAATTACAGATGAGTATTTTGAAAATGTAGACACTGAGGTTAAAGAAAAAGTTGAAAACGCCATTAAACTTTTTGAAAAAATGGGGCACACTGTAAAAAAAGTACATCTTATATCGCCAAAGTATGCAATCTCAGTTTATACCATTATTCAACGCGCAGAAGTATCATCAAACCTTGCTCGATATGATGGTATACGGTATGGAAATGACAGATCTGCATTTGGAAAAGAAGCAAAAAAGCGCATGATGCTTGGTACCTATACACTTGCACACGGGTATTATGATGCCTACTATAAACGCGCGCAAAAAGTAAGGACTTTAATTATTGATGATTTTAAACGCGTGTTTAAGGAAGTTGATTTTATAGTTTCTCCAACTACACCAACACCAGCTATACCACTTGGGGAGTTTGAAAAGTACTCATTTTTTGGAGAAATTATGGATGTATTGAATGAACCGGCGGCGGTAAGCGGAATACCAGCGATAAATATTCCTGTGGGATTAAGTAAAAATAATTTGCCAATTGGAATGCAAATAATGGGTAATTATTTTGATGAAAAAAATATATTGAATTTAGCACACCAATTTCAAACAGAAACGGATTTTTATGGGATCATTCAACGAGGCATGCAAAAGTATAAATAAGAGTGACGAGTTACGAATGACGAATTACGAGTAGTGGCAATAAGTTATGAGTGACGAATTACGAGTAACGAGTGATAGTGGAGAGAGATAAATATACGAAATTAATTAAATTGAATTAATAAATGTGAAAGAAAGCATTATAAAGAATAAAAGTTATGCTTTCGCCATAAAAATAATTAGAACGTATAAATATTTAGTTAATGATAAAAAAGAGTACGTGCTAGCCAAACAAGTACTACGAAGTGGGACGGCAATAGGAGCTTTAATTGAAGAATCCCAGGGAGGACAAACAAAGAAAGATTTCTTTTTTAAGATATCTATAGCGTACAAAGAAGCAAGAGAAACAGCATATTGGCTAAATTTATTAAAAGATACTAACTATTTATCGGAGGATGTCTATCACGATTTAATAATAGATTTAAACGAAATTATAAAAATTATTGGTTCTATTCAAAAGACACTAAAAATACAGTTAAAAATTGAATGATTTTTATTCGTAATTCGTCATTCGTAATTTGTAATTATTAAAAGAATTATGGCAAATTATAAACCTGTAATCGGATTAGAAATACATGTTGAGCTGAAGACAAAGAGCAAGATGTTTTGTCAGTGCTCAGCGGATTATTTTGGCAAAAAACCTAACACAAATGTATGTCCTGTTTGTTTGGGATTACCAG